>CAIXNB010000064.1 GCA_903920695.1 uncultured beta proteobacterium | reverse complement strand
GGAACGGATTTGATATGCCCATGCCCATCGGCTCCAGGGTTACGAGCGGCGCGCGGCACGTTGCGCAGCGGCTCGTCTATTCGTGTTGCGATACCCCTGGGGCCACCAGCACCGTCGCAGCACCAAATCAGCCGGGCTGGGCACCAATTCCAACTCAAACAGCCTTTGTGTTGCACCACGGTTCAGCGTTGAAATTGGCTTGCCGATAACTCGGCGCTGGTGTCGAAAACCTAATCGGAGAGTCCTTGATGCGAACCCATGGCTCGTCGCTGCGCGCGTCGCAACTGAACACCAAGCGCTTGTGCGCCTGTTCGGACGCTTCGCGTCTACAACCTTTGGCCCCCCGTTATTTTTCATTCGCTTCATTTGATCAAACAATCAGCGCCACTGTCAAGGAGCCCAAGCCATGGTCCGTTGTTTTATGACCGGTGTGCAAGTCAACCTTGAACAAGCCTATGTCCTCAACCGGCGGGAGGCAGGCGAACTGCTTGATGCCCTCAAGTACCGCGTAGCCAGTTTGCGCCGGGTGGTTGAGCAGTTCTCGCCACTGGACGATCAAGATGAACTGCCCAATGTCCCACCTGCGCGCCATGCTCGCTTCGCGCCCAAGAAACATCGCTTGGTGTGCAAAGCCGTGGCTGATGCACTCGCACCCGGATTTCCGGAAATCAAACTCTTCATGGCATGGACAGTCTATCGTGCGCAGGCCCGCAAGACCGCCCTACAGGGTCTGCCCACCCCGCCACTATTGGTTGAGCATCCTGCGAGCGTCGGCAAAGCCATTGTTGCCGGTATGCCCGCGTGTCACCATGACTTGGGTGCGCACAATATTGAAAACCGCAATCTAACGAGGCAGTCCGCCGAACCGGAGCTGTCCGCTCATGCAGACCAGCGTCAACTGTGAAAAAGCGCGCCCACTGTTGATCCTGGGGCACGTTCCGTACGCTGCGGATCTGGCTCTGCGCCGAGTCTTGCACGCCAAGGAAAATGGTCAGGCGCTGGTGGTGATCGACTACCAGGGAAATCTGGCGTCGCATTTAACCGAGAAGAACAAGGGCAATCTCCACAAAGGCCCACTATTGTGGTGTGACGTCGCCAACCGACGCCGGCCCAGCGCAATGTTTCGCTTTCAGCGCTCGCCAGGGATGAAACCGGCTTTGCGCGGTTTCCTTGAGACATGCGCGCGCCATATGACTGCGCCAATTTCGCTGCCGACCATCGACGCCGTGGTGGAACTGGCCTACAGGCTGACAGACCAGGGCAACATTGGTTTGGCAGCACTGGTGCGCAGCCTGAAGCGCCCTGAGACATCTCATTCCCTAAAACGCAACCCCGATCTGGCGGCAGAAGTCGACCACCTCATTGGTATGCTGGATTGGGCACTGCGGTTTCCCTCGGTGTGGGGGCTTTCAGAAGGCAACAACTTTGTTGATCTTGATCGACATCTGAGCCTCGGCGGCACCACCTGGATTGAAATCCCGGGCTCGCATTTCGAGCGACTGGAGCACCAGATGGTGTCATGGATGGTTGATGCGGCGCTGATGAACGCGCTGCTTTCCCGCACCGATGACAAGACCAAGAGCAAAGTGATCCGACATTCGCCCGTCCTCATGTATGGCTTTCCGAATGCCTGCCCGCTGCCAGTGACCTGCAGCGAAGTCGATGCGAAGCACGTCGGGCTGTTCCCATTTTCTGGCACACATCCATTGCCCACGCCAGCAAAACACTGGCTGGAAGCCGACGCCGATTGCTGGGTCGCCGGCGCCATTGGTGAATTGCCGCCCGCCTCCAAGACAACGTGGTTCGACGAAGTTGAACGTGATCGGCTTCAGGATTTGCGCCCAGGGCAAGTCTGGGTCCGCTCCGGCGCAAATCGCAAAGCGGTTACCGCACTGGTGCGACCGCCCGAGGGCAATGACTCATTAGCGCATGACTATCGCCGCCTCGCTCTCAAGCGGCTGCGCCTGACTCCCATTAAACAGTTCTCATCAGCACTCACAGGTACCGATCTACCGGCCCCGAAAAACGCTGATTTGTACCGCAAGCTGTGCAGCAAAGACACACTCTACGTGGGTTGGTTCCGTGTCAAATCCCACAACGGTCATTCCCACGGCGCTGATCACATCACCATTGACCAGTTTGGCGCCAGGCTCGATGTCGAGCTCGATCAACTGGCACAGGAACTGATGGAGGGCCGCTACCGCTGCCGACCACTGCGAACCGCCCGTGTACCCAAGTCGGACGGGGATTTTCGCGTGCTCAGGATCGCCTGTGTACGTGATCGCGTCGTCCAGGCAGCCTGTCTGCATCTGATAGATCCACTGTTCGACGTCCGATTCAGTCGGGCCAGTTTCGCTTACCGACCTGGGCGCGGCGCGCACCATGCCGTCGCAGTGGTGCGATCCGCGATCCGCTCTGGGAAGCACTGGGTCGTCACGGCTGATATCAAGAAGTGTTTCGATACGATTGATCACGAGATTCTCCTGCGATTGGTCGGCGACGTGATAGGCGACCACGACCTGGTGCAACTGATCCGCCAGTGGCTGGTGGCCGACGTGATCGACTTCATGGACGTCGTGCCATCCGAGTTGGGTGTGCCACAAGGCGAAGCGATCTCCCCTCTGCTCGCCAATATCTATCTCGATTCGCTGGACAAGGAATTCGAGCAAACCGCAAGAACCTTTGTCCGTTACGCCGATGACTATGTGGTCCTGTGCAATTCAGAGGCTGAGGCACAAGCTGCCCTGCGCCAAATGGGGGAGTTCCTGCAGGGTGTACTACGTATGACGCTCAAAGCGGAGAAGACGCAGTACCGCCACGTGACCGACAGGGTCGAAGACGGAATCGGGTTTCTCGGCTTTCAGATTGCGTTGTCGGACGTGCGCATCCCGCCGGACAAAGTCGCCCAGGCGATTCAAGGCATTGACCAGCTGGTGCAAATCGTCGCCCAGCCGGACTCAGCGCCTATGGACAAGTACGACGCCGTTTCAGGTATCAATTCAAGGATCAGAGGCTTTCGCAACTACTTCTTGATCGATGACGCCCCGACGATTCAAGCCCAGTTACAGGACATGGACCGCGCAGTCGATGCCGTCGCCGCGCAAAGGTTTTCTTCAAAAACCGGGACTGATCTGGCATGGCAGTCACGCGAGCACTTCGGGACCGATATGCATTCAAACTCGCGCCAGTCCCAAAGGGCTGCTGAAGTGTCCATATTGACGGGTGCCTACCCATTGGCTCGCCCATTGTTTGCGGAACAGGCGTTCGTCACAAGCAAGGTTGACGGCACTTCCGGTGTGTCAAAAGCAATCGCACCGGTGGTCGCGATACCGCCAAGCGCAGACAGCGCGAGCACAGTTGAAATGCCTGACCTGGACGTGCTGGTGATCGATGGCCGACTGCATGTGATGACCAGTGGTTGCTTTGTCACCGTCAACGCCGATGACGTGATCGTGCGCCGGCGCAAGACTGAGCTCTTGCGCATCCCGATTGCGGAACTGACCATGGTGTATCTGGAAGGCAAGGGGATCGGCCTCTCGGCTGATCTGACGATGCGCCTATGTGACAAAGACGTGCCAGTAGTCTTTACACCCCTGGTGGGGGTCCCTGCGGCGATTGCGCAGCCGGTTCAGAGTACACGCTCCAATGTCAGGCAACAGCAGGTCTTACGCAGGAACGACCCGGACATTCTGAAGATCGGATTGGCAATGCTTGCCGCCAAGGTTGCCAATCAGGCTTCCGTACTGAAGTATTTTGCGCGCTACCGCAAACGCACCAACGACCCGCTCTACACCACGCTTACCGGCAGCGCCGACGAAATCCGCAGCATCGCCGACACGCTTGATGAAATAGACCCGTTGGTCGCCGGTGCGCGTGCTTGCGCCATGGGGTATGAAGGGCGCGCTGCCGCAAAGTACTGGTCCTCGTTTGCGAATCTCATTCCTGAGGGATTGTCGTTTCCTGGTCGCCATACACGCCATGCGACAGACGCCGTCAACAGCGCCGTGAATTACATCTACGGCATGCTGTACGGGGAAGTTTGGCGCGCCGCCATTCGCGCTGGCCTTGATCCGTACTTCGGAATCATTCATGGCACCGAGCGCGATCAGGGCAGTCTCATATTTGACCTTATCGAGGAGTACCGCGCGCCCTTTGGAGATCGCCTGATGCTTGGCATGTTCGGTCGCGGCTTCGAGTTAGTGCTCGATAAGGATGGACGCCTGCGCGCCGCTGCACGCCAAAAGCTGGTGCGCGCTTTTCACAAGCAATGGCAGCGAGCCGTTCGTTGGCGCGGCAAGATGCGTGCGCCCTCAGAGATTCTCGATCAGCAGGCGACGAGTCTGAAGAACGCCTACCTTGGGAGCGGTGAATACCGACCGTTCAGGTTTCAATGGTAGCGAACCCGTGAGGTCGAACATGAATAACAGGAAGCAAAGGGTCTGGCTCTTGTGGTCGGCAAAAGCTTCCGTTGTCATGGCGGCCACAGCGGCGTTGATTGGCACTGCGAACGCCACATGTTGGCGCGATGCGAATGTCACAGCACTGATGCAAGCCGTTGCGCAAGAGGGCTTTCCAAACGCTGCTTCACGCATGCCTGCCGGTCTGGTTTGCGAAGGAAGCGATTTCGGCCCCAACATTGGTGGCGACTACACCGGCGGGATTCATCAAATCCGCATTCCACAGTGGCAACTCAACGGTACCGGACTGCGCTCTGTCCTGGCACACGAGCTTGCTCACGCCGAGACCTGGCTGACAGGTGGCAGTGATGCCAACCACGGGCATTCGGCTGATTTCATGCGCGCGCTACTGCGCGCCGGGTGGGGCGGCGAGGCGCAGCGGGTTGGTCAGCAGTTCGCTGGTGCCCAGCATGCGTTGGACCAAGCCAGAGCATCACTTGCCGGTGACGCTTCGGCACGTGGACAACGCCAGGGCGGCTACCAGCCACCAATTTACACGCCACCAACAACAACCTACACACCACCAACAGTCATGGTGCAGGTTTGCCACGACGAGCAAATCACGGTGGTTCGCCAGGTCAGGCCACACTTCTTTGCCCCTGCTGTCATGACCCGTCGAATCTGCCAGTGGGTGCCGGCGCAATAGGATGCGAATGACCGGCAAGGGAAAACCTTATAGTGCATAGTGTGGTCATCGCAGCAAGTTGACGGGGACGCCCTTGCCGATCACGCCGAGCGAGATCAACGCCGTGCTGCTGACCCATGCGCGCCGGTAGCCGATACGGTTCTTTTGTTACTCGAACAAATCGGCATGCGTGCCGGCGCGCACAAACACGATCAAACCATGTTTGCCGCTGTCATCGAGTTTGTAGGCGAGTAAGAAATCGCCACCGATGTGGCACTCCCTGTGTCCTTCCCAGTCACCACCCAAAGGGTGATCGAGCCATTGCTGCCCGATGGTGCCATCATTGGCGATCAGCAGCAGCATCGCTTCCTTCAGCCGATTCATGTCATATCGGCCAGCCCGCGACAAGCGCTCCCAATCTTTCAGAAACGACTTCGCGTAATCCGCCGCACGAGGTAGCGCAGCACGCTTACTTGCGGCTGTTTTTTTCGAGGTCATCAAACAGTTCGGCAGCGGTGTCAAAACGGGCGCGACGCGTACGTGCAATGTCGTCAGCCTCAATCATCGCGGCGCGCGTTTCAACGTTTGGCGCCCTGAGCGCAAATGGCATTTGCTTGTCGGCGACGACGCGCATCAAAAACACGCGCACGGCGTCAGAGACAGACAGTCCCATCGCGGCCAGCGTCTCAGTGGCTTGCGCCTTGATTTGTTCGTCCACGCGAACGTGAACCATCGTGTTGGTTGCCATAGCAGTAGCCTCTCGTGTAGAGATACAATGTATCTCATACGCCCGCGAAAAGCAAGCCGAGCCAGTGTAAAAATGCAGGAGTAAAGCACATGAGCGTCAACATCAATTTTCTGGGCGGCGCCAGCACCGTCACTGGCTCGAAATACTTGGTGCGCCACGAGGGCAAATGCCTGCTGATCGATTGCGGCCTGTTTCAGGGCTACAAGCCGCTGCGCCTGCGCAACTGGACGCCCTTGCCGATCGCGCCGAGCGAGATCGACGCCGTGCTGCTGACCCATGCCCACCTCGACCACAGCGGCTACCTGCCGCTGCTGGCTCGGGAAGGCTTCACCGGTCACGTCTACGCCAGCACCGGCACACGCGACCTGTGCCGCATTCTGCTGCCTGACAGTGGGCACATTCAGGAAGAGGATGCGGCTTTCGCCAATCGCAATGGCTTCTCCAAACACGCGCCCGCCCTACCCTTGTACACGCGCCAGGACGCGCTCGATTGCCTGCACCTGCTCAAGGCGGTCCAGTTCGGCGTCACGTTTCAGCCAATCCCGGGCTGGCGCGTCAGCTTCTCGCCGGCCGGACATATCCTGGGCGCATCGAGCGTGCTGCTCAATGTGGCCGGGCGACGCATTCTGTTCTCGGGTGATCTCGGCCGGCCTGACGATCTGATCATGAACGCACCAGCCGACGCACCTGCAGCCGATACGGTTCTGATCGAATCCACCTACGGCGACCGCGAGCACCCGAAAGAAGACGTGCTGACCGAATTGGGGCCGGCCTTGAAGAAACTGGCCAAGCGCGGTGGTGTGGCCGTGGTTCCGGTGTTTGCCGTCGGGCGCGCACAAGCCCTGCTGCATGCGATTCACCTGCTCAAAGTAGCGGGTGAGATCCCCACTTCATTGCCGGTATTTCTCGACAGCCCGATGGCGGTGCACACAACCCATTTGTTTGAGCAGCACCCGCAAGACCACCGCCTGAGCAGCAAGGACACGCGTGCGCTGACGCACGGCGCCACCATGGTTAGCAGCACCGACGAGTCACGCGCCCTGGCGCAACGTCACGGCCCGATGGTGATCCTGTCGGCCAGTGGCATGGCCACCGGCGGACGCGTCCTGCACCACCTCGCGCTTTACGCCGGCAATCGCCGCAACATGATCATCCTGACCGGTTTTCAAGCGCCCGGCACGCGCGGTGCCACGCTCGCCAGCGGTGCCAAGTCAGTACGCATCCATGGCCGCGAGATCGAGGTCAAGGCCGAAGTGGTGCAACTGCAATCGGCCTCAGCGCATGCCGATGCCAATCAGTTACTGGCGTGGCTGCGCACCATGCCCGAGGCGCCCGATCAGGTCTATGTGGTGCACGGCGAATTGGCGGCTGCTGACGAACTGCGCAAACGCATCAAACACGAATTGGGCTGGCGCGCCATCGTGCCGGAGCACGGCTCCAGCTGGCCGACCTGAAACCTGTCCACACCTTTGCCGTGGCAACCCCGTATTGCGCTGCGCGCCATACGGGCGACTGAAGACGAAATCAACTTTGCATCAAATGCTCGGCGGCGATCAGGTCGAGCGCGGCAAAGCCTACGGACTTGAAGACGGTGATCTCCTGATCTGAGCTGCGACCGGTCACTTTGGGTTCGAGGGCGACCAGTTCAGCGAGTTCAGCGCGCACGTCGCTGGCCTGGATCAGACCCGAATGAACGGCCTGCCAGACTTCACCGCCTTTTTCCAGTACACCATCACGCGTGTCGGCAAAGAGCTTGACGCGGGGCAGCAGCGCCGGTTCGGCCTCCGCCATCGCAGCCGTGAAGGCGCCGATCAAACCCAGGTGCGTGCCGGGCTTGACCCATTCGCTGCGGATAAAGGGCTGGGTCGCGGTGGTGGCCGCCGCCACCAGATCGGTAGCAGCCAATGTACTTTCAAGATCGGTGCTGGCGCGCGCCGCAATCCCGACCTGGGCCAGCGCATCAACCACGGCCTGCGCTTTGTCGAGTTCGCGGCCCCAGATCGTCGTCTCGGTCAAGCCAAACACGGCATGGTGCGCCATCGCCATGTGCGCCGACAGCGCACCGGTGCCCAGTACCGCCAGCCGTTTGCTGCTGGGGCGCGCCAGTATCCGTGCCGCCAGCGCCGCCGTGCCCGCCGTGCGGCGCAGTGTCAGCTCGGTGCCGTCGATGACCGCCAGCGTTGCGCCATCGTCGCAGGAAGTGAGAACATACACGGCGGAAACAGCCGATTTACCCTTGGCATTGTTCTGCGGCCAGATCGAAATGATCTTGGTGCCCATGGTGCGATTGGGACGCCAGGCCGGCATGATCAAAACCGTGCTGGCATCGTGGTTCGGGTTGAAATGGATGCGCGGCGGCGATTCAATCGGTTCGCGCAGTCCTTCGGCCAGTGCTTCAATCAGCGTGCTGTAAGGCGCCAGACGCGCCACTTCTTCTTTCGTGATGAACTGCATGGAGGGTAGGTATGAAGGGAATGGGGCCGAGGCGCGCTCAGAGCGTGATGTTGCGCGTGGTACGCGGGTTGGTCGTGCTGACCCAGAGGACTTCCGCATCTTTCCGACTGACGCTGATGACGCGGTGCCCCATGCGGCTGTCGATGTACCAGGAGTCGCCCGGGCCCAGGCGCACGGACTCGTAGAACTCGGTGAAGAGTTCGACCTCGCCCGTCAGCACGTAGACAAACTCTTCGCCAACGTGGCGCGCCCAGTCCTCGAAGTCATCGAAGGAACGCGCCACAATGCGAGACTGGAACGGGATCATGTCCTTGTTCGTCAGGTCGTTGCAGAGCAAGGTGTGTTCGTAATGCGGCGTATGGTGATTCTGCCCCGTGCCCTTGCGACAGACGCTGCGCCGCCCGGTGCCCGAGACGTTCTCGTGCGGCTCGAACAGTTCGCTGATATCAATGCCCAGGCCGGTCGCCAGTTTGATCAGCGCATCGTGGGTGGGCGACATCAGGCCGTTCTCGATCTTCGACAGCGTCGAGCGCGCCAAACCCGTGGCCTGACTGGTCTGCTCCAGCGTCCAATTCAGTTGCTTGCGCAAGACCCGCAGGCGTTTGCCGAGCAAAGTCTGGCTGCTGTTGAGTTCGGATTGATCACCCATGCTCAATGCCCTCCAAGGTAAGCCTGCCGCACGTCGGGGTTGGCCAGCAACTCCGCCCCGCTGCCCTCGATTCGCACAGCCCCGTTGACCAGCACGTAGCCGCGATGTGCCAGCGCCAGCGCCTGATTCGCGTTCTGTTCCACCAGAAAGATGGTCTTGCCGCTGGCGGCGATCTGCTTGAGGGCATCGAAGACGGCGGCGATGACTTTCGGCGCCAGTCCCAGCGAAGGCTCGTCAAGCAGAATCATGCGCGGGCGACTCATCAGGGCACGCCCGATCGCCAGCATCTGCTGCTCGCCGCCCGACATGGTGCCGGCGCGTTGATTGCGCCGCTCCAGCAGCCGGGGAAACAAGGTGAACACGGCCTGTCGATCAGCGTCGACAAACTCAAGACCGACCGGTACCGTGCCCATCAGAAGATTCTCTTCCACCGTCATCGCCGGGAAGATGTGGCGCCCTTCGGGCACCTGGGCCAGACCGCGCTTGGCGATGCGGTGCGGCGCCACGCCGGTGATGTCTTCACCGGCGAATCGGATGCTGCCCCTGGCAGCGCGCGGCTGGCCGAAGATGCTCATCAGCAGGGTCGACTTGCCAGCGCCGTTGGCGCCGATCAGGGTCACGATCTCGCCTTCATCGACATGCAGCGAGACATTGCGCAAGGCCTGAATCGGCCCATAGTAGGCGTCGACGTTTTGGACTTGAAGAATGCAGCTCATGATGTCGTCGCCGTGGCACTGTGCTCATCTTCAAGGCCGAGATAGGCACTGATCACCTCCGGTGAGTTCGCCACCGCTTGCGCTGTTCCCGCTGCAATAACGCGGCCCTGGTCCAGCACCACGATGTGGTCGCTGATGCCCATGACCAGACTCATGTCATGCTCGATCAGCAGGACCGTTACCTGGTGGTCCTGCCGCAAGGCCCGAATCAGCACTGCCAGTTCTTCGGTCTCGCGCGGGTTCAGGCCGGCAGCCGGTTCATCGAGGCAGATCAGGCGCGGATGGGTACACATGGCGCGCGCAATTTCCAGGCGCCGCTGGTGCCCATACGGCAGGGTGCCGGCCAGTCGATTCGCGCTCTCAAGCAAGCCAACCACCTTGAGCCAGCCAATCGCATTGTTGATCGCCGCCTGCTCGGCGCTGCGGTAGGACGGTGTGCGAAAGAAGCCGGCCAGCAGGTTGTGGTTCAGGCTGTGGTGCTGGGCCACCAGCAGGTTTTCCAGTACCGTCATGTCGCGAAACAGGCGGATGTTTTGAAAGGTTCTTGCGATGCCGGTGCGCGCGATGCGATGCGAACCATTGAATAAGCCGGCAGAGAGCAACAGACCCAAGTCCTGCGGGGTTCCGTCCACCATCAATTCCATGTTGCCGCTGCTGGGCGGGTAAAAACCAGTCACACAGTTAAAGACCGTGGTCTTGCCCGCACCGTTGGGGCCGATCAAGGCGGAAATCGAACCTTCGGCAATGCTGAAGCTGACGTCGGTCAGGGCAAGAATGCCGCCAAAGCGCATACCCAGATTGCGCACGGTCAGCAGATGACTATGTGTGCTCACGCATTAGCTTTCAGGAATCGTGAATACCGGCCGGCGCGGGCGGATCAAGCCGCGCGGGCGCCAGATCATCATCAGCACCATCAGAATGCCGAAGGCCAGGATGCGGTAATCAGCAAACTCACGCAACAACTCAGGCAGCAAGGTCAGTACAAAGGCCGCCACGATCACGCCCACAATCGAGCCCAGGCCGCCGAGTACCACAATCGCCAGGATCAGCGCGGACTCAAAGAAGGTGAACGAGGTCGGATTGACAAAGCCCTGGTAACTCGCAAAGAAGACGCCGGCCAGGCCACCGGTCATGGCGCCCATCATGAAAGCCGAAAGCTTGACCACCACCGGATTGATACCAAGGGAGCGGCACGCGATTTCGTCTTCACGCAAGGCCTCCCAGGCACGTCCCATGGGCATCAGGCGCAGGCGGTAGACCCAGGAAATCATGAAGACAACGACCCAGAACAACACGACGTAGAGGAACAGGAACTTCATGTTCGGGTTGTAGTTCCAGCCCATGAACTCATGGAACGGTGTGCCCCCAAATTTGGCGATGCGCGAAAACTCCAGACCGAGGAAGGTTGGCGCCGGCGCCGGCATGCCGTTGGGGCCACCGGTCAGCGACAACCAGTTGGTCAACACCAGACGGATGATTTCACCAAAGCCCAGCGTCACGATGGCCAGATAGTCGCCATGGGTTCGCAGCACGGTAAAGCCGAGCAAACCACCCAACGCGGCCGCCAGCAGGGGCGACAGCGCCAGCGCGCTCCAGAAACCCAGACCCCAATACTCGGCACCGAGCGCGAGAAAATAGGCGCCAACTGCGTAGAACGCGACAAAGCCGAGATCAAGCAAACCGGCCAGACCGACTACGATGTTCAGACCCAGACCGAGCAGGACGTAAATCATGGCCAGCAGCAGCGACTTGATCACATAGCTGTTGTTGACGAAGACAAAGGGCAGAACGAAGGCAACCAGGGCCGCTGCGCCACTGATGACAAGCCACTTGCGCCACTCCTGCGGCGTCTGCACCGTGGCCGCTTGCGCTTCTTTCAAAGCGGATTGATCACGCCACTGGCGTAGCCACCCGGTATTGAGCGCGGACAGGAACAGCAAACGACCCAGCGTGACGATGGATGCCAGGATCAACGGGCGTTGCCAGTTCGGAATGAAGTCCAGGCCGGAGAGTTGCAGACCGGTGATCGGGCCAAAAACGATTCCCGCCAGGACAAAGCTAAAGAAAGCATCGCGCAACAGCACACGCCATTGCGAGACGGTGGTGGCAGCGCTGGCTGCACGGGTTTGATGCTGCGCGCTCATACCTTCTCCACCGCAGGGCGACCCAGCAGACCACTGGGTTTGAAGATCAGCACAATGATCAGCACCGAGAACGAAAAAGCGTCCTTGTAATCGGTGCTGATGTAGCCTGAGAACAGCGACTCCAGCAAGCCTAGCAGCACACCGCCGAGCAGGGCTCCGGGTAATGAACCGATGCCGCCGAGAACCGCGGCGGTGAAGGCTTTGACGCCGACCACGAAACCGATATAGAAATCAAAGGAGCCATAGTTGAGCGTGACCAGGAAGCCGGCGATGCTGGCTGAGATAGCGCCAATCACGAACACAGTGGAAATGATGCGGTTCGTATCAATGCCGAGCAGGGTCGCCATCTTCGGGTCCTGCTGCGTGGCGCGGCACGAGCGCCCCAGACTGGTGTAGCCGATCAGGTAGGCCAGCGCCGCCATGCTGGAAAGCGCCACCAGGACGATCAGCGTCTGGACGTAGGTAATCTGAAAGAACTGTTCTTCGCCGCTCCCGAACGGGAAACGGAAGGCACCGCTGAGCATCGGCTTGATACCTTGCGGATTCGGGCCCTGCGCCAGTTGCACATAGGCCTGCAGAAAAAGCGAGACGCCAATGGCCGAAATCAGCGGCGTCAACTTTGGCGAGCCGCGCAGCGGACGGTAGGCCACGCGCTCAATCACCCAGCCATAGACCGCAGTAACCGTCATGACAGCCAGCAAGGCAATGAGCAAAGTGGACAGAACCAGTTGCACACCAAAGTAGGCCAGCACGCTCAGCGCAATGCCGGTGATATAGGCCGACACCATGTAGACATCGCCATGCGCAAAATTGATCATGCCGATCACGCCATAGACCATGCTGTAACCGACGGCGATCAAGCCGTAAATCATGCCCAGCACCAGTCCGTTGACCAGTTGCTGGGCGAAGATGTGTCCGTCCATGGCGCGGTTCGGATCAGTTTTGCGATAGAAGGTCTGTTACTTCGAGACTCTGACGTAAGTGCCGTCGTCCTTGTACTCGCTCACGACATAGGCCGCCGAGGTCAGATCACCCTTGGCGTCCCAGGCCTTCTTGCCAAGAATGGTGGTCACGGTATTGGCCTTGAGCCAGTTGCCCAGGGCAGCACCGGAAGTGGAGTTCGCGCTTTTCAACGCAGCAGCGACAACCTGCACGCCAGCGTAGGTGTAGAGCGTGAAGCCGGCCGGCTCGAAACCGCTCTTGCGCAGTTTCTCCACCACCGACTTGCCGTCCGGAATCAGTCGCGGGTCTTCACCAAAAGTGATGAGCACGCCCTTGAGCACGGGTTTGCCACCGGCAGTCGTGGCAAAACTTTCTTCCACTGCGCCGTCGGTCGACATGAACTGGGTCTTCAGGCCCTGTTCGCGCACCTGACGCAAGAGCGTGCCGGCCTCGGCCGACAAACCGGCAAAGTAGATCAGGTCAGCGTTGACCGACTTGATCTTGGTGACCAGCGCGTTGTAGTCTTTCTCACCGCGCGTCAGTCCTTCGTACATGATCTCCTTGATGCCGCGCTTGGCGAGTTGGGCCCGGGTTGCGTCCGCCACGCCCTGGCCGTAGGTGTCCTTGTCATGGATCAGCACGACGCGCTTGGACTTGAGCACGTCGGCGATGTAGTTGCCCGCCACCACGCCCTGCTGGTCGTCACGGCCGCAGGTCCGCAGCACATTGGCCAGCTTCCGGTCGGTCACCTTGGGATTGGTCGATGCCGGTGTGACCATCAGGATGTCGGCCTCGGCGTAGGCTTCGGACGCAGGAATGGTGCTCGATGAGCAGAAGTGCCCGACCACTGCCTGCACCTTGTCTTTTTCGATCAGGCGCGAAGCAACCGAAACCGCCTGCTTGGGTTCACACGCGTCATCGCCGAAAACGAGTTCAATCTTCTTGCCGTTGATGCCACCGGCCGCATTGATATCATCGGCCGCCTGCTGCGCTCCGCGACGCATTTCTTCACCGTAGGACGCAGCACTGCCGGTCAACGGTCCGGCCACGGCAATCTTGTAGGTCGACTGGGCCAAAGCGGCCGTGCTGGCCACTAGACTCGCAGCGGCTACAGAGCAGCCGAGCCATTTCTTCATCCGGGAAAACTTCATATGCATGTCTCCATTCAGGTTCAAATGCTCAGTGCCGGTGAGCGATTAGGCGATCAACAAACCATGAGGCCAAGCTTGGCCTGGTACTCCGACACAGAGCTATCGGAACAAAACAAACTACTAAACATCAAACCGAACACCCTGCGCCAGCGGTAGTTCCTTCGAATAATTGACCGTGTTGGTGGCACGGCGCATGTAATTGCGCCAAGCGTCGGAGCCCGATTCCCGGCCACCGCCGGTGTCCTTTTCGCCGCCGAAAGCACCACCGATCTCAGCGCCTGATGTGCCGATGTTGACGTTGGCAATGCCGCAATCCGAGCCAGCCACGCTGAGGAAGGTTTCGGCCTCACGCAAGTCGTTGCTGAAGACAGCGGACGACAGACCTTGCGGCACATCGTTCTGCAGGGCAATGGCCTCGTCGAAATTCTGGTAGCCCAGGATGTACAGGATCGGCGCAAAGGTTTCATGCCGCACGATGTCCGTTTGCGCTGGCATATCGACGATGGCCGGCTTGACGTAATAGGCCAGCGCAAACTCATCCTGCAGCACGCGCTCGCCGCCAAACACTTTGCCGCCATCGTGACGGGCCTGGCTCAGCGCTTGCTGCATGGCGTCAAATGAGGCCTGGTCGATCAAGGGTCCAACCAGCGTCCCGGGCGCAGTCGGGTTGCCGATGGGCAGTGCCAGATAGGCTTTCTTCAGGCGCTCGATCAGGGTCTCACGGACGCTGCTGTGCACGATGATGCGGCGCGTGCTGGTGCAGCGCTGGCCGGCGGTGCCGACCGCCGCAAACAGGATGCCGCGCACGGCCAGATCGAGATCAGCCGAAGGCGTCACGATGACGGCGTTGTTGCCACCGAGTTCGAGCAGACTGCGCCCGAAGCGCCGCGCCACGTTCGGCCCGACCTCGCGTCCCATGCGCGTGCTGCCGGTGGCGGAAACCAGTGCAACCCGGGTGTCGTTGACCAGGGTCTCGCCAACATCGCGCGCGCCAATGATGACTTGCGACAGGTCCGCCGGGGCGTCGCCAAACCGTTTCGCGGCGCGCTCGAACAGGGCCTGGCAGGCCAAGGCCGTCAGCGGTGTTTTTTCCGATGGCTTCCAGACCACCGAGTCACCACAGACGACGGCCAGGGCGAAGTTCCAGGACCAGACCGCCACCGGGAAATTGAACGCGCTGATGACGCCGAGCACGCCCAGCGGATGCCAGGTTTCCATCATGCGGTGTCCGGGGCGCTCGGAGGCAATCGTCAGGCCGTAAAGCTGACGCGACAGGCCGACGGCGAAGTCGCAAATGTCAATCATTTCCTGCACTTCACCCAGGCCCTCGGAGAGAATCTTCCCGGCTTCGAGTGACACCAGTTTGCCCAGGTCTTCCTTGGCGGCGCGCAGTTCTTCCCCGAGCAAGCGAATCAGTTCGCCACGGCGTGGTGCCGGCACCTGGCGCCAGAGCAAAAAAGATGCCTGTGCCCGGCCAATGATCTCGGATACCTGCTGCGGACTGTGCGTCTGCACCAACGCCAGTTGACTGCCGTCGATCGGCGAACGCACCGCCAGCGTGCCGCCCCCATACGATGCAGGCGCAAGCCCGAGGTTTTGCATCAGTTGCGGAAGAAGTGCAGTGGCCGTTGACATCATTCTTGGTCCTGATCGTGAAAAAAGTTTCGTAAAGGAATTATATTGATAGATAATGGAAACATCCATCACATTCAAAATAAATTTGTTTTTATGCAACAAGTCGACGTCGTCATCGCTGGGGGAGCTGCCATCGGGAGCTCCGCCGCCTGCTTCCTGGCTTCGCAGCCGGACTTCAAAGGGTCCGTGCTGGTTCTGGAAAAGGACTTCAGCTACGAAAAATGCGCCACAACACTGTCCGCCGCGTCGGTGCGGCACCAGTTCTCGACGCCCGGCAACATCCAGATGTCGCAGTTTGCCAGCCAGTTCATCAAGCACATTGATGAACATCTGTCGGTAGCGGGTGAAGCCCCGCAAATCGACTTTCACGAAACCGGCTATCTGTTCCTGGCAAGCAGCCATGGACAAGCGATTCTGGAATCGAATCATCGCGTACAGCGCAGTCTGAACGCGGACGTCAGTCTGCTTACGCCAGCGCAACTGAAGGCGCGCTTTGCCTGGCTCAACACAGATGACTTGAGCGCGGGCTCGCTCGGTCTGTCGGGCGAGGGCTGGCTCGACGCCTACGGCCTGATGCATGGCTTTCGGCGCAAGGCCATTTCGCTCGGCGTGCAGTACCGGCAGGCGCAGGTGGTGGGTGTGAATCGGCAGGGCCGGAGAATCGAATCGGTCACGCTGTCCGACGGCTCGACGGTGAACTGCTCAGTGCTGATCAACGCCGCTGGCACCGGTGCGCCGGCACTGGCAAAGAGCGCTGGCATTGCGTTGCCGGTGGAGTCACGCAAACGCTGCATTTTTCACTTCAACTCATCAGCCCAGGTTGACAACTGCCCGATGGTGATCGATCCCAGCGGCGCCTATTTCCGCCCCGAAGGCAAAGGCTATATCTGCGGCATTTCGCCGCCACCCGAGCAGGACCCGGAGTGCTTCGATTTCGAAGTGCAGCACGCGCTGTTTGACGATGTGCTGTGGCCTTTGCTGGCAGCGCGCGTACCGGGCTTTGAGGCGCTGCGCGTGCAAAACGCCTGGGCCGGGCATTACGACATGAACACTTTCGACTGCAACGTCATCCTGGGCGCCCACCCCGAGGTCGACAACCTGCTGTTCGCCAACGGCTTTAGTGGCCACGGCATGCAGCAGTCGCCCGCCATCGGGCGCGCGCTTTCCGAACTGGTGACCTATGGCGAATACCGCAGCCTGGACCTGTCCGCCTTCGGCTGGAAGCGGATTCTGGAGAACAAGCCGCTGTTGGAAATCAATGTCGTTTGATGCGGACCTCAGTGGCACGAGCAACGAGAACGAAAGATGCCTGAAGAAACCGACTTTCTCATCATTGGCGCTGGCATTGCGGGCGCCTCAATCGGCTACTGGCTGGCACCGCACGGGCGCGTCACCCTGCTGGAGCGCGAGTCGCAGCCCGGTTACCACGCAACGGGCCGCTCCGCGGCCCTGTTCATGGAGAGCTATGGCACGCCCCAGGTCTGCGCCCTGAGCAAGGCGAGCCGCGACTTTCTGCAACAGCCGCCAGCCGGCTTTTGCGAGCAGGCGCTGCTGTCACCGCGCGGTGCCCTGATCGTCGCAAGCCCGGGGCAGGAAGCACTGCTGACCGAGCATTGGGAGTCAATGCAGCGCATCACGCCCGACGCACAATTGCTCGACCGCGACAGCACCCGCGCGCTGGTGCCGGTGCTGCGCGCCGACAAGGTGCTGGGCGCCATCTTCGACCCCGATGCCTTTGACATCGACGTCGACGCCTTGCACCAGGGCTACCTTCGCGGCCTGCGCCGCGCCGGGGGCAAGCTGCACTGCGACGCCGACGTCACTGCAATCTCGCGCGCAGGCAAGGGCTGGCAGGTGCAGGCTGGCGGCATCCTGTACGAGGCTGCGGTCGTGATCAATGCTACTGGCGCCTGGGCTGATCAGGTGGCTGCGCTGGCCGGGGTCAAGCCGATCGTGCTGGAGCCACGACGCCGCTCGGCCTTCATCTTTGCGCCGCCCGAAGGCTTGAGGACGGCTGCCTGGCCGATGGTGTTTGGTATTGGCGATGACTGGTACTTAAAGCCCGACGCCGGCATGTTGCTCGGCTCGCCCTCGAATGCAGACCCGGTGGCGCCGCAGGATGTCCAGCCCGAGGAACTCGATATCGCGCAGGGGATTTACCAGATCGAGGAAATGACCACATTGAAGATCCGACGCCCGACGCGAACCTGGGCCGGACTGCGTTCCTTTGTTGCCGACAGAGACCATGTTGGCGGCTTCGACGCGCAGGCGAGCGGTTTCTTCTGGCTTGCGGCGCAGGGCGGCTCGGGCATCATGTCATCACCGGCCATGGGCGAGGCTTGTGCCGCACTGGTGCGCGGGTTGCCGCTGCCAGCGCATATCGCCGCCCATGGCCTGAGTGCCGCAGCGCTCAGCCCGGCGCGACTCCTTGGCGCGCCAAAAAATCAGACGTAGTTCATTGCCAGCAGACGCGCGCGCGCTTGCGCGTACTCGCGCTTGAGTTGGGCGACGTAGTCGGCCGTGCTCTGGATTTGCGTGACGGCAGCAATGCCCTGGCCACAACCCCAGATGTCCTTCCAGGCCTTGGTTTTGTCGCCACCAAAGTTCATCTTGCTCGGGTCGCTTTCGGGTAGATGATCAGGGTCAAGCCCGGCGTTGCGGATACTGGGTGCCAGGTAATTCCCATGCACGCCGGTAAAGAGGTTGCTGTAGACGATGTCGTCGGAGTTGGAGTCCACAATCGCCTGCTTGTAGGCCTCGGATGCACGGGCTTCCTGCGTGGCGATGAAAGCTGAGCCGATGTAGGCGAAGTCGGCACCGGCGGCCTGTGCGGCCAGCACGGCAGCACCGGTTGAAATGGAACCGCTCAAGACCAGCGGACCATCAAACCACTGGCGGATTTCCTGGATCAGTGCAAACGGGCTCTTGACGCCGGCATGGCCGCCGGCCCCGGCTGCGACCGCAATCAGACCGTCCGAGCCCTTCTCGATTGCCTTGTGCGCATGCTTGTTGTTGATGACATCGTGCAACACAACACCGCCATAGGAATGCGCTGCGGCGTTGATGTCCTCGCGCGCGCCAAGTGAGGTGATGATGATCGGCACCTTGTACTTGATGCACAGCGCCATGTCGTGCTCAAGCCGATCATTGCTCCTGTGCACGATCTGATTGATGGCGAACGGCGCAGCCGGCTGCTCGGGGTGCGCCTGGTTGTGCTTGGCCAGGGTCTCGGTGATCTCAATCAGCCATTCCTCCAGCTGCTCGGCCGGGCGTGCGTTGAGCCCCGGCATGGAGCCGACGACACCGGCGATGCATTGCGCAATCACCAGTTTCGGCGTGCTGATGATGAACAGGGGCGAAGCAATCACCGGGAACGGCAAGTGGTTCAGGGGTGCTGGCAATTTGGACATGGTGTCTCCATTAGACTATTTGTATTTTCGTCACGGCAATGCCGGGCTCGATCCGACTTGGGCTTTGTCATCCCGGACTCGATCCGGGATCCAGTGCCACACGCCCCCTGGATTGCGGGTCAAGCCCGCAATGACAAGACAAAGTTGCCATCCCGGGCCTGACCCGCGAACCATCCCACGCAAGCTATGGTTGCCGGGTGTCCGTGCACGCAATGTCGAGTGTCTGCAATCAACTCAGAACGCTTCCAGCGCCAGCGCCGTCACGCTCTCGGCGCCTTCCAGAATAGCATCGCGCACACCGGGAATCTTGGTCAGCATGTGATCGGCGTAAAAGCGCGCCGTGATCACCTTGGCCTGCATGAAGGGCACATCGACACCGTTCGTGATCGATTCCTGTGCCACCAGCAACGCGCGGGCCAGTTGCCAGCCCGCCATCAGGTTACCGGCCAGCATCAGATACGGCACGCTGCCGGAAAACACGGCATTCGGGCTGGCCTTGGTATTGCCAGCGACGAAGTTCACGACGTCAATAAAGGCCTCGCGCGCCGTCTTGAGGCGTTTTGCAACGACCAGCGCATCGGCGCTGCCGCTCTTGTTGAGCAGACCCTCGGTCGCCTCGATCTGCGCTGCCAATCCCTTGGCCGACTGGCCGCCATCGCGCGAGGTCTTGCGCCCCACCAAATCGTTGGCCTGGATCGCCGTTGTGCCTTCGTAGATGGTCAGGATCTTGGCGTCGCGGTAGTACTGGGCGGCGCCAGTTTCCTCGATGTAGCCCATGCCGCCGTGCACCTGCACGCCCAGTGATGTGACTTCGAGACTCATCTCGGTGCTGTAGCCTTTGATCAGCGGCACCATGAATTCATAGAAGGTCTGATTCTGTTTGCGCGCATCGGCATCGGGGTGGTGGTGTGCGGCATCGAAGGCCGCTGCCGCCACCGTCGCCATGGCGCGGCAGCCTTCGGTATAAGCACGCATGGTCATCAACATGCGCTTGACATCGGGATGGTGAATGATCGGTGCGCCGGCCATGATGGAGCCATCGACCGGTCGGCTTTGCACGCGTTCCTTGGCGAAGGTCACGGCCTTCTGGTAGGCCCGCTCAGCAATCGCAATGCCTTGCACGCCCACGCCAAAACGCGCGGCGTTCATCATGATGAACATGTACTCCAGGCCCCGGTTC
>CAIXNB010000063.1 GCA_903920695.1 uncultured beta proteobacterium | reverse complement strand
GTTGCAACTGCGGCGGGTTGTGGGTGGTGCGACAACGCCGGTAGTGAATTTGGCAAAACCCCAAGTCCGGGGGTCGGATTCCAATTTCACCTTGAAGCCGTCGAAGAAGAAAAAAACCGCCGCGAAATTGGACTCTGACCCCATATTCACGGACCCCGAAGTGCAGCAATGGCTCACCGTCAACAAAGCCACCCTGCACAACCTGCAAACCATCACAACCCAAATCCCCCTGGGCCGCCTGGTCGCCGTCACCGGCGTCTCCGGCTCCGGCAAATCCACGCTGGCGCGCGACGTGCTGCTGGCCAACGTGCAGACAGCGGTGCAAAAGCGCAGCACCAAAGCGGGCCGCGATGCCCTCGCGGCGGGTGAGCAGATCCCATGGACTGGCTGTGCATCGGTCAGCGGCTTCGAAACCATCGACCGCGTGCTCGAAGTCGATCAGACGCCGATCGGCAAAACGCCGCGCAGTTGCCCTGCCACTTACATCGGTTTCTGGGACATCATTCGCAAGCTCTTTGCTGACACGCTGGAGGCCAAGGCGCGCGGTTACAGCGCGAGCCGCTTCAGCTTCAACACGGGCGAGGGGCGCTGCGCCAGTTGCGAAGGGCAGGGCATACGCACCATCGCCATGAGCTTTCTGCCCGATGTGAAAGTGCTGTGCGAAACCTGCAAGGGCGCGCGCTTCAACCCCGAGACGCTGGCCGTCACCTGGCGCGGCAAGAACATCGGCGATGTGCTGCAGATGGAAGTGGACGAGGCCGTGACGTTCTTCGCCGCCATGCCCAACATCAGCCACCCGGTGCAGTTGCTCAAGGACGTGGGCCTGGGTTACCTGACGCTGGGCCAGCCCTCACCGACGCTCAGCGGCGGCGAGGCGCAGCGCATCAAGCTTGTGACCGAACTGAGCAAGGTGCGCGACGACATCACGCGGCGCGGCATGAAGGCGCCGTACACGCTCTACGTGCTTGATGAGCCAACCGTGGGCCTGCACATGGCCGACGTCGAGAAACTGATCAAGGTGCTGCACCGCCTGGTCAATGGCGGCCACAGCGTGGTCGTGATCGAGCACGATCTGGACGTGATCGCCGAAGCCGACTGGGTGATCGACCTCGGCCCCGACGGCGGCAAAGCCGGCGGCCGCATCGTGGCCGCAGCCACACCCGAAAACGTGGTGGCGCTGGGCACGCATACCGGGGTTGCGCTGGCGCATGTGCTGGCGCGGTAGGCGCTGGGGGCTGCCCTAGAATGGTCCGCAAGGGGAGCCCCATGACATACGACAAGAAGCTCAGCGAGGACGACACCTGTGCCAAGTTCGTCACGCCAGCCGTTTACAAGGCCGGTTGGGACGAGGCTTTCATACGGCGCCAGGTTCCGTTCACCAAAGGCCGCATCATCGTGCGCGGCAAGCTGGTCACGCGTGGCAAGCCCAAGCGCGCCGACTATGTGCTGTACCACCAGCATTTTCCGATTGCGCTGATCGAGGCCAAGCGCTATTACAAGGCGGCTGGCGACGGCATGCAGCAGGCGCTGGACTACGCCACCACACTCGACATCCCTTTCGTCTTCTCCAGCAACGGCAAGGGCTTTGTCTTGCACGACCGCACCGGCAACGCGGCGCAGATGGAAACCACGCTGGCGCTCGACGCTTTCCCGAGCCCGGTCGAACTGTGGTCGCGCTATCTGGTCTGGAAAGGCCTGACGCCGGCGCAGGAGAAAGTGGTTACGCAGGCCTACTTTGACGACGGCAGCGGCAAAGAGCCGCGCTACTACCAGCGCAATGCTGTCAATGCGGCGGTGGAGGCCATTGCCAAAGGCCAGAACCGCGTGCTGCTGGTCATGGCCACCGGCACCGGCAAGACCTACACCGCTTTTCAGATCATCTGGCGCCTGTGGAAAGCCGGGCAGAAAAAGCGCATCCTGTACCTGGCCGACCGCAACATCCTGATTGACCAGACCATGGTCAATGACTTTCGCCCGTTCGGCGGCGCCATGGCCAAACTCAGTGTCAACGCCAAAACTATCGAGCGCGCCGACGGCACCGAGATTGAACTGCCGTTGGCCGTGGATCGCGGCCCAGACAGCAAGCGCCGCATCAATACCGCCTACGAAATTTACCTCGGCCTGTACCAGGCCATCACCGGACCGGAAGAGCAGCAAAAGCTGTATCGGGAGTTCAGCCCCGGTTTCTTCGATCTGATCGTCATTGACGAGTGCCACCGTGGCAGCGCGGCCGAAGACTCGGCCTGGCGCGAAATTCTGGACTACTTCAGCGCCGCCACCCAGATTGGCATGACCGCCACGCCCAAGGAAACCGAATACGTTTCCAACAGCGATTACTTCGGCCCGCCGGTCTATACCTACAGTCTCAAGCAAGGCATACGCGACGGCTTTCTCGCGCCCTACAAGGTGATCAAGGTGCACCTCGATGTGGACGTGGAGGGCTACCGCCCGCTGCCCGGCGAGTTGGATCAGTTCGGCCACGAGATCGAAGACCGCCTCTACAACCAGAAAGATTTTGATCGCAATCTGATCATCGACGCCCGCACCGAGCGCGTTGCCAAATGGGTCAGCGATTACCTCAAGGCCAGCGGCGACCGCTTCCAGAAAGCAATCGTCTTTTGCGTCGACACGCCGCACGCGGCGCGCATGCGCCAGGCTCTTATCAACGAAAACGCCGACCTGGTGCAGAAGTACCCGCGCTACGTCATGCGCATCACGGGCGACGACGCCGAAGGCAAGGAGCAGCTTGGCAACTTTATTGACCCCGAGGCCAGGGTGCCGGTCATCGTCACCACCTCACGCCTGCTCTCCACAGGCGTGGACGCGCAGACCTGCCGCCTGATCGTGCTGGAGCGCGAGGTGGGCAGCATGACCGAGTTCAAGCAAATCGTCGGGCGCGGCACCCGTGTGCATGAGGACACGCGCAAGTTCTACTTCACGCTGATCGACTTTCGCAGAGCCACCAATCACTTTGCTGACCCGGACTTCGACGGCGAACCGGTGCAGATCTACGAGCCGCACGAGGGCGACCCCGTCATGCCGCCGGATTTGCCAGCCGACGCAGCGTTGGGTGATGACGACGCGCCGCCAGCCACCCCTGGAGAAGATGAAATCATTGTGGTGGACTACCCGCCGCCCGACATCGCCTTGCCGCCGCAGGTGGCAGAGCCGCGTCCCAAATACTTCATCAAGGGCAAACCGGTGCAGGTTTTCACCGAACGCGTGGAATACCTTGACGACAACGGCAAGCTCGTGACCGAGAGCCTGCGCGACTACAGCCGCAAAGCCATCCGCGCCCACTACGCCAGCCTGGACGCCTTTCTGCGCCGCTGGAGGGGCGAGGCGCGCAAGGATGTCGTCATGGAAGAGCTGGCGGAAGAAGGCCTGTTTCTGGACGCGCTGATGGAAGAAGTGGGCAAGGACCTCGACCCGTTCGACCTGATCTGCCACATCGCCTTCGACCAGCCGCCGCTGACGCGCCGCGAGCGCGCCGAGCAGGTGCGCAAGCGCGACATCTTCACGCGCTTCGGTCCGCAAGCCCGCGCCGTGCTGGAAGCGCTGCTGGCGAAGTACCAGGATGAAGGCATCGTCGGCGGGCTGGACAACGTCAAGCTGCTGGAGATTGCGCCCTTCAACCAGATGGGCACGCCGATACAACTGATTCAACCCTTCGGCAGCAAAGCCGGCTTTGAACAAGCTGTGCATGAACTTCAGGCCGCGCTGTACCAGAATTTCCAGCAAGACGCCGCTTGAGGCGGGTTTATGCGCATAATATGCGCATGCCTGTCAAAATTAGGAATTAGCCATGCCCACAGCATCCCTCTCCGCTGGCGCCACCATGCGCAAACGCGCCGTCAACCTGACCCTGAACGAGGGGTTGGTTGCGCAGGCCAAGACCTACACCAGCAACCTCTCCGCCACGATGGAAGATCTGTTGGCAGCTTTTGTTGCCCAGCAGCAGCAAACCCGCCTCACACGGCAGCAGCAGGCGGATGCCGCGTCCACGGACTGGAATGCTGTGCACACCGCCTTGGGTTCATTTGCTGACGAGCACTCCACCCTGTAATGGC
>CAIXNB010000062.1 GCA_903920695.1 uncultured beta proteobacterium | reverse complement strand
ATGGAGAACTCGAATGGAACCCAAAATCTGCCCTTGCTGCGGCGAAGTCTTTCAACCCCGCCACAGGTCCAAAACCAAACCTACTGCTCATCCCCGGCCTGTCAACGGGAACGACGGCAAGCCTGGCAACGCAAAAAACTTCAGAATGACCGCTTCTACCGCGAAAACCAGCAGGACGCGCAACGTGCTTGGCGAAACCGCAATTCGCGGTTACTCCCGCAGCTTCGGCGGTCAGCACAAGGAATTTTTCGGTCGCCTCTGACGATCAGCAAAGCTGATAAGGCAACTGGCACCCACCTTCTGCTCGATGGTCATATCCGTATGTTCGCGCTCCAGGAGCTTGGCTTTGTTGATGCGCCCTGCCTGATCGCCACGGACGACGAGAGTTACACCTACAACAACTCTTGGACTCGCACGCCATTTAGATCGGCCCCGGCGCCAGTAACTTCGCCGCAACTTCTACACACCCAATTTGCCAGAATTGCCTTGATAGATCTCGCATAACGAAGCCAACATGGCTCCGTCATGTTCAGCGATCAGCACCCCACGCCACCCGCCCTCCTGACCACCCAGCTGCGTGGTACACGGCGTCAGGTCGGTAGCTGCTGCAGATCCAGTCCAGACGCCGCCGGTTGTTTGTCCTCTGTTTGCGGAGATTGTCTGTTTCTCATTGTGAAAAGCAAACTAGTTTTCTGGGGTATGAACACCTTCTGGTACATCATAGAAGGCGAAGGGGTTAAGGAATTGCCGCCGCCAAAAGTAGTTACGGTCAACCGCTGTCAGGCCTGCGTCGTCGCATACAGTGGCCCAATCCCGATCTATCACCTGGACTTGATGGTTCACGATGGCGATCGCGTCTTCTTCGCTGAGCAGAAAGATTGGTGCCGCCGCTATGCAAGAAGCAAGCTGGCTGCGCCGATTACCTGCGTGGATCAGCATCGCCTGCGAAGCCTCCTGGCCCGCACGAGCCTGGGGACAGATATCGTAAGCGGGTGTCAGAGCCAAGCGCTGACCGTCCCAGAAAGCTGCATGATTGCGGGCGTGATCATCTGTGTTGCCGCACAGGACGTTGAAAACGATTCGGCCAAACAGCTCCCGCAAAGTTGCCTTGGCGTCCACAAAACGATGACGGATGATATCGGCCAGCTTCTCGTAGCTGGCATAGGCAGCCATCATCTCATCGAGCTCCAACAGGGTGAGTGCAGAGACCATAGCCCGACGCCGCCAGCGAGCGTTATGCCGGATCCGATCGAAGCGTTCGATCAGCAGCACGTCTTTGCCGAGCGCCGATGTGAGACGCACCGGGGCCACATCAAGTCCTACCAGCGCAGCCAGACGCATGGCGATGAACTCTGCTTTGACGACGTTATAGAGGTCATTGCTGGTCGAAAACTTGGCAATGAATTTACCGTCACCGTCCTCCATCAGGACCTTGGGGCGTGCCCCGCCAAGTGAGGTGCCATGTTGCAGCGCCTGATCCAGTTCGGGGGAAAGCGGCACGCCGTGCTGGACCTTGTCAGTTGCAGTCAACAATTCTTCCAGCGAGGCATTCTTCCCCTGACGCGGCACGTATTGCGTTGGTGAAATCTGGAAATCGAGCGCGCCAATCCTGTCGGAGCCTGATTCCAGCAGGTAGGTCAACTCATCGAGTTCAATATTCGCAGCACCACCCTTCATCCCAAGCTTGCGGTTGATCAGCACACGCCGCCCCCAAGCGTCGGGAGACGCATCGCGAATGCAGCTCGGCATGCTTAGTCCAGGCAGAAGCGGTATGGCACCTGCTTGCAGTGGCAGCTCCGGCGCATAGAGGGGGATTGCGTCAGAGCGTGCCAAATAGCTGCGCCCATAGTTGAAGACCAGCGAATTACCGCTGTGCGAGAGCAAACCCGCCACAACTGGTGTATCGGCGTCGGGCAACCAAATCCAGACATAGCCTTCTAAGTTGGTGGCGTCAGAAGTCATCCTTCACTCCCTTCTTTGAGGTTCTGACCGACTTGGGGAGTAAAGCCAGCTTTTCGCTATGACGAGCAAGGTGCGCAGCCAGGGAGCGCTCGTCTGACTCAAACAGCGGCACGCCGCAGATCGCCGCCGTCTCAAATACAGCGCCGATCGTGCAGCCGGGGTCACCCCGTTCGATGCGTTGCAGAAGAGCCCGAGAAATCCCCGCCCGCACCGCAAGATCGCTTGTGGTGAGCGCTTTCGACAGACGGCCTTCACGGATGAGCTGCCCGAGCAGCGCCAGCGCGTCATGGCTGTATTGCGAGCATGGGCGATTCAATGGTTTTGGCATGTATAGACTCATAAACAAGTCACAAGATTATTTAAGACTTGTTAATGAGTCATTTTGCCACCGCAATCGGCCGGGGTCAACAAATACTGAAATTGAAACTGATCATATGGCCTTCCGATCGTTTATTCCCCTACCAGTCACGCAACTCGTCAGTCGCCCAAGAGCGATTTCCTCACGCCATTTTCGAAAATTGACTTGATAGAACTCGCATTTCGAAGCCAACATGGCTCCGTCATGTTCAGCGATCAGCACCCCACGCCACCCGCCCTCCTCACCACCCCGCAAGCCGCTGACCGGCTCGGGCTGACGACCACCAGTTTGCACGACCTACGGTGTAAAGACGATGGCCTGCCCATTGTGCAAAAAGGTCTGCTGGTGGGCTACCAGTTGGCAGATATCCAGGCCTTCGAACATTCATCGATTGCCGATTGCCAAGGCCGATATCGAGCCAACTCCAATGCTTCAGGCTGCTGCGCCGGATGCCGAGCCTGTCCGGTCATCCCAACCGCCATCGCCCTCCCCCGTCACCCCACCAGCATCGCCAGCCACTCTGTCTAAGTACGTGGTCCACACCAAGATACGCCAAGAAGCACTGGCCATGACCAAGCTGGTCACCAATCCGCTCCACCTTGGGGGTGACTCAGTTGGTCCGGTTTGGTGGTCAGCCGGCGGTGGTTGATTCCAAACTGATCGAACTTCCTCGCACACGCGAACAAGTGAGCCAGCCTGAGCGGCTTTTCAAATCCGGGGAAAGGGTTGTTGTGGCCGATGGTCCGTTTGCCGGCATCGATGCCATCTTCAAGACGGCTGATGCCGAAAGCCGGTCGATGATTTTGCTGGAGATGCTAAGCAAGCTGGTGGCCATGAGCATTGAGACGGCCAGTTTGCGAAAAACTGGTTAAAAACCACCCATAGCTTTAGGTACCCACCTTGGCCGCGCGCAGTTTTCTGCCCTCAGCTTTAATGGCTTCAATATTCAGCGGTGCCACGTGGCCTGCACGCTTGTCGGCTTGGCCCTTTTCAACAGCGGCCCTCACCCCAGCCACGGCTCGGTGGACCTCTATTTGCTGAGCCATGTCCTTAACTGGCTTGAGCACCTCAGCTTCCCACGCCTTCAATATCTCCAACTCTTCGTCGTCGTACTCGGTTTTGATCATCATGGTTTACTCATCGTTGTCACAGGAGCCGCGCCTCTTTCCCTTGTGCACTGAGCAGCGCCACGGCCTTCTTGTCGAATGAAACAAAAGTTTCCCCGCCAAGCCAATTGCCCTCGAAGGCGATCACACCATCCGCAAAATCCCCACCGGCACTGAGCACCCCCAACCCCGCCTCGACTGCTGGCCGATTCATTTCTACGTTTTCGCTGGCCATCAGCGCGCGGATCGCGCTAACGACGTCGTCACTTTCAATGTTGTAGACCCTGCGCAGCACCCAAACAAACTCACACAAGCATGGCAACGCAATGGCAATCAACGCGGCATCGGTCAGAACCTTGGTGGCGATGCTGGCTTGCGCCGGGTCATCGCGCACGCAAGAGCGAACCAGCACGTTGGTGTCAACGGTGATTTTCATGCCTTGCTAGCCCAAGCTCGCGCGGTTGCCTCGTTGATCTCTTCAATGGTGGCAACTTTCTTTGTCCGCTGCGCCAGCAGTCCAATGAAGCTGTTTATCGTACCGGTCGTCTGGGCTGCCTTCAGCATGCCTCGGCCATCTGGCAGTAAATCGAGTTCGATCTTTTGCCCTGGTTGAATACCGAGGTGCCGCAGTACGTCTTTTCTGAAAGTCACTTGCCCCCGGGCGGTCACTGTCAATGTTGTCATCGCTTGATCCCCTTGAAGTTTTGCAATAGCCACAGTGTAAGGCGAAATTGCATTATTTGCTCAATTCCTTGCAGTGCGCCAAGATGGAATTGAGCCTGTTGCAGCCGTTCCGCCCCCCAGTGACGCCACCGCAACTTTATCTTCCTCATTCTCAAAAATTTGACTTGATAGCTCCTCGCCTGCAGAGCCAACATGCCTCAACCGCAAAAGGAATGAGACCACATGGTTTTAGAGACGGATCAAACAAGCTACCGGGCGGCGCAGTACGTGCGCATGTCGACTGAGCATCAACAGTATTCCACCAACAACCAGGCTGACAAGATTCTGGAGTACGCCCAGCGCCGAAACATCGAGATTGTTCGCACCTACGCCGATGAGGGTAAAAGTGGTCTGTCCCTGGGCGGTCGGGCTTCCCTGCAAAAGCTCCTTGCCGATGTTGAATCCGGTATTGCCGATTTCAGCCTGGTGCTGGTCTATGACGTCAGTCGCTGGGGCCGGTTTCAAGATGCGGACGAAGCAGCCTATTACGAATACAAGCTCCGCAGAAAAGGCATCCAGGTCGTCTATGTCGCCGAGCAGTTCGAAAACGATGGCTCGCCGGTCTCCACAATCGTCAAAGGCGTCAAACGCGCCATGGCCGGGGAATACAGCCGGGAGCTCTCGGCCAAGGTGTTTGCCGGCCAATGCCGCTTGATTGAGCTGGGTTTTCGTCAAGGGGGTCCGGCAGGGTTTGGTCTGCGCCGCTTGTTGCTGGACCAAAGCGGTGCGATCAAGACTGAACTCAATCGCGGTGAGCACAAAAGCCTGCAAACCGACCGGGTCATCCTGGTTCCCGGCGCGGATGCGGAAGTGGCCACGGTGAATCAGATTTTTCAGTGGCTGATTGTGGATGATCTGGCTATCACGGCCATTGCCAACCGGCTCAACGCCGCCGCCGTCCTGACCGATCTGGATCGACCCTGGACTTACAGCACGGTGCGTCAGGTGCTGAGCAATGAGAAGTACATCGGCAACAACGTCTACAACCGCCATTCCTTCAAACTCAAGAAGAAGCATGTCGACAACCCGCCTGACACCTGTGGCGACACCGTTACCTTGCTGTCAGAGAACCAGTCAACCTACATCCCGCTCGGCCAAAAGCACCGCCTGCGCAACCCCGGCAATATTCCGCTTGAAATCATCGAAGTGCAGTCCGGCAGCTACCTGGGAGAAGACGACATCGTGCGCTTCGATGACATTTACGGGCGCGGCACGGCAACATGACAGCGCGACGCAAGACCTTTGTTGCAGACCGTGGATTGCCGAGCGCGGCCAATTCGGACGCCGTGGGCACCATGCGTATTCTGGCGCTGAAGTAGAGGATGCGCAGAGCAGGCCGGCCTGGAGTGCCTATCGAACAATGCGTTGTACGGCATAGGGGCATAGTTGGGCCGATGTTTGGGGCCCGCTCGGATCTTGGTACGATAGACGCCTTTAGCGCACCTGGGGGCTTGATGTGGGTCGTTTGAGGTGGTCCTATCCCTTCGCCCGTCCTGCATCCTCCTGCTCTGAAATTTGCCTCTTGTCCCTCTGAAATAGCCGGTTTCCCATGATGCGCATGGTATAGTCCGTTCAAACAGTGAACAGTTGCCAAAGCAGCGCTGAAATTCCAGGGAAACCAGTCCTTCCACGCGCCTGCCGACGGTGTTTTAGTACACGGTACGGCGGTAGCGTGACAAAACGACTTTGTGGCCTTTCCAGCCAGCGCTCCCTGCTCTCCCGCCCTCCCCATGCCCGATAAAACCCTCCACGACGAGATCCACCTCAAGGTCCTGCGCCTGCTCGAGGCCACGCCCGCGATCAACCAGCGCCATCTGGCCGAGGCGCTGGGCGTCAGCCTGGGAAAAGCGAATTTCTGCCTGCGGGCCCTGCTGGACAAGGGCTTGGTCAAGGCGGAGAACTTCCGCAACAACCAGAACAAGCTCTCCTACGCGTACCTGCTGACCCCCAGCGGCTTTGCGGAAAAGGCGGCCCTGACCAGCCGGTTCTTGAAACGCAAGACCGAGGAGTACGAGCTTCTCAAGGCGGAAATCGAGCTGCTAAGACAAGAAAATGATTCGATCCTGCCGCAGGAATCCAACTCAACCACCCCGGCGTCTTTGTAAATGACCGAACCCAAAATCTATGTTGCTGGCCACCAGGGCATGGTCGGCTCGGCCATCGTGCGCAATCTGCAGCAGCAGGGTCAGACCAGCATCGTGACCCGCACGCACGCCGAGCTCGACCTGGCGAATCAGGCTGCGGTGCGCGCCTTCTTTGAAGCTGAGAAGCCCGACCAGGTGTACCTGGCTGCGGCCAAGGTTGGCGGGATCCACGCCAACAACACCTACCCGGCCGAGTTCATTTACGAGAACCTGATGATGCAGGCCAACGTGATCGACGCAGCCTTTAGCAATGGGGTCAAGAAACTGCTTTTCCTCGGGTCAAGCTGCATCTATCCGAAGCTAGCCGCCCAACCCATGCGTGAGGATGCCCTGCTCACGGGCCCGCTGGAGCCGACCAACGAGCCCTATGCGATCGCCAAGATCGCCGGCATCAAGCTGTGCGAGAGCTACAACCGCCAGTACGGTGCCAGTCACGGCGTCGACTACCGCAGCGTGATGCCGACCAACCTGTACGGCCCCGGGGATAACTACCATCCGGAAAACTCGCACGTTATTCCCGCGCTGATCCGGCGCTTCCACGAGGCCAAGCTCCGCGAGGCGCCCAGTGTCACGATCTGGGGCACGGGTACCCCGTGCCGTGAGTTTCTCTATGTCGACGACATGGCAGCGGCCAGCGTCTTCGTGATGAATCTGCCCAAAGCGACCTACGAGCAGCACACCCAGCCCATGCTGAGCCACATCAACGTCGGTTACGGCTCGGACATCACGATCGCCGAACTGGCCCAGGCTGTAGGCAGCGCTGTTGGTTACCAGGGTCAGATTGACTTCGACCCCAGCAAGCCAGACGGCACCCCGCGCAAGCTGATGGACAGCGGCCGGCTCAATGCGCTAGGCTGGCAAGCAAAGATCAGTCTGCAAGACGGCCTGGCCGTGGCCTACCAGGACTTTCTTGATTCGTCATTGCGGGCTACGACCCGCAATCCAGGTATCCAGGGTCAGGTCCTGGATGACAACACGGGAACGATATGAACACAACACCCAAAGTCGCCCTCATCACCGGCATTACCGGCCAAGATGGCTCCTATCTGGCCGAATTTCTGCTGGAAAAGGGCTACATCGTGCACGGCATCAAGCGTCGCGCCAGTTCCTTCAATACCCAGCGCGTGGACCATATCTACCAGGATCCCCACATTGAGCACGCGAACTTCCGGCTGCACTATGGCGATCTGACTGACACGAGCAATCTGATCCGCATCATCCAGGAGACCCAGCCTGACGAGATCTACAACCTCGGTGCCCAGTCCCATGTTGCGGTGAGCTTCGAGAGCCCCGAATACACAGCCGACGTCGATGCGATGGGCACCCTGCGAATTCTGGAGGCGATTCGGATCCTCAAGCTTGAAAAGAAGACCCGGTTCTACCAGGCCAGCACGAGCGAGCTTTACGGGCTGGTGCAGGAGAGCCCGCAGAAGGAGACGACCCCCTTCTACCCGCGCAGTCCGTACGCAGTGGCCAAGATGTACGCCTACTGGATTACGGTCAACTACCGCGAGGCTTACGGCATCTATGCCTGCAACGGTATTCTGTTCAACCATGAAAGCCCGCGCCGGGGTGAAACATTCGTTACCCGCAAGATCACGCGCGGTTTAGCCAACATCAGTCAAGGTCTGGAAGACTGTATCTACATGGGGAACATTGATGCTCTTCGTGATTGGGGGCATGCCAAAGACTACGTGCGTATGCAGTGGCTGATGCTGCAACAAGATCAACCTGAAGATTTTGTCATCGCAACCGGCGTGCAATACAGCGTGCGCCAGTTCATTGAATGGACTGCCGCCGCACTGGGAATCGAAATCCAGTGGGAGGGCACGGGCGTCAACGAGGTTGGTTATTGGGACAAGAAGCCGATCATCCGAATCGATCCCCGTTACTTTCGCCCGACCGAGGTCGAAACACTGCTCGGAGACCCGTCAAAGGCCAAGGCAAAACTTGGATGGGTGCCAGAGATCACGGCACAGCAGATGTGCAAGGAAATGATCGCGAACGACCTAGTCCAGGCCAAGCAGCATGCCCTGCTCCAAGCAAACGGCTATAGCGTCAACGTCAGCATCGAATAGTCCTATGAAAATTGCCATAGCTGGTTTAGGCTACGTCGGCCTATCTAACGCAACCCTTCTAGCCCAGCACAACGAAGTGGTAGGTCTTGACCTCGACCCTCACAAAGTGGGCATGATCAACGATAGGCGGTCGCCGATCGAAGACCCCGAGATAGAAGATTACCTAGCCCACAAAACCCTAAATCTGCGGGCTACGACGGACAAGCAAGACGCTTACGCCGACGCCGACTTCGTAATCATCGCCACTCCCACTGACTACGACGTCGAGGCTAACTACTTTAATACAGACTCCATAGAGGCGGTCGTTCAAGATGTTCTAATTATTGCCCCACAAGCAGTCATGGTTATCAAATCCACGGTGCCAGTAGGTTACACCGCCAAGCAAACCCAACCCAACCTAATCTTTTCGCCAGAATTCCTTCGGGAGGGGAAGGCACTATATGACAACCTGCACCCCTCCAGAATCGTCGTCGGCGAACAGTCAGAACGCGCTAAGACTTTCGCAGGCCTATTGCAACAAGGTGCCATTAAACAAGGAATCGAAGTCCTGCTTACGAACAGCACCGAGGCCGAAGCAATCAAACTGTTCGCTAACACCTATCTCGCCATGCGCGTGGCCTACTTCAACGAAATGGACAGTTTTGCAGCCACTCACGGCCTCGATACAAAGCAAATTATTCAAGGTGTGTGTCTCGATCCGCGTGTAGGAAGCCATTACAACAACCCTAGCTTCGGATACGGTGGTTATTGCTTGCCTAAAGACACAAAACAACTTTTAGCCAACTACAGTCAAGTGCCTCAAACTCTGATAAAGGCCATTGTTGAATCAAACAGCACACGTAAGGAATTTATTGCCAGAGACATCCTCAAGACCAACCCAAAGGTAGTAGGCATCTATCGATTAGTTATGAAGGCAGGATCTGATAACTACCGCGCCAGCAGCATCCAAGGCATTATGAAACGCATCAAGGCTAAGGGAGTGGAAGTAATTGTGTATGAACCGGTGCTCAATGAGTTAACATTTTTCAACTCCCGTGTTGTTAATAACCTATCCCAATTTAAGCGCGAAGCAGATGTGATCCTAGCAAATCGCATGCATGAAGATCTCGCAGATATATCTAGTCAAGTCTACAGCCGCGACATATTTGGTCGAGATTAGTGTTGTAGAAATTAGTTAGGCCGGCACCGGTAAATAAAGAAAAATAACAATACGAACAGCAAAGTGCTTCGAAACACTGTAAATAAATCCAAAAACGTTACGCAGATAAGTGTAGCGGCGAAAACCAAGTGAAATGGTGTGAAAAATCGTATGGAAATGAGAATTCCAACCAAGTCAATTTACAAAAAGTAAGTAAAAAAAAACATCCATAAGTCACAAAGAAAAAATTTCCCATATATTTACATATAAAACAAGTTACTCAAATGAAAAGATTAATATTTGATTTAGATGACACCATATGCACAACTGACGAAGATTATAGAAATTCAAAGCCAAATATCGAATTAATCGAGAAAATATGGAAATACAAAAATCTAGGTTTTGAAATTGTTATTAGCACAAGCAGGAACATGAGAACCTATGAAGGTTCGATTGGGAAGATAAATGCAAGAACGTTGCCGATAATAATGACGTGGTTAGAAGAAAACAATGTCCCGTACGATGAAATTTATGTAGGAAAACCTTGGTGCGGGAATCAAGGCTTTTACGTCGATGATAAAGCTATACGACCGGACGAATTTGTACAACTATCCTATGAAGAAATTCGAAATCTAATCGGGATAAAAGAATGATACTAATCGCATCTGGCGCATTCATTTCTTCAGAATTTCAAGTAGAGCTCGGAAGACTTCCTCCCGCTTTAGTGCCATTAGGAAACAAAAGATTATACGAACACCAAGTTAGCGCCATTCGCGAGATTTTTCCAAATGAGGAAATCTATTTATCACTTACAGATGCATACACGCTTAGGAACACCGATGCATTGCTAATTGATAAATTGAATATCACTATAGTAACAGTTCCCAATGGACTATTACTGGGAGAGTCTCTTCTCTATGTCATTAACAGCATCGGAAAATATGATGAAACGTTCCGACTACTCCATGGAGATACCCTCATAAGAGATTTCCCAATAGGTGAGGACATAGTGATGCTTGCCAAGGCAGAGGACGAGTACCCTTGGGAATTTGAAGATTCCGCCGATAACAAAATCTGGTGCGGGTATTTTTCATTTAGTGATATAAAACTATTTGCTAAATCACTACTTGTGGCTAGAGGGCAATTTAGCGACTCAGTTAGGTCGTACCAAAAAGTTAGGCGGCAGGAAAATCCAGTGTCCACAACTTGGCTCGATCTCGGTCATGTTAACACCTACTTCCGTGCACGCGCCAGTGTGACGACACAGCGCGCCTTCAATGAACTCGAAATCGCAAACGGTGTTGTTAAGAAAAGCAGCCAGCAAACGAAAAAAATCGAAGCTGAGGCGAATTGGTTTCAAAACTTACCGAGCAATCTCAAAAGATATGTGCCTCAGCTCATAAGCGGTAGTACCGGGAGCGCGAGGAAATCCTACGAGTTAGAATATTTGGCATTGCTTCCACTAAATGAACTTTTTGTCCATGGCAATCTAATGCCAATATTTTGGAT
>CAIXNB010000061.1 GCA_903920695.1 uncultured beta proteobacterium | reverse complement strand
GTCGCCACCACAAACAGATGAAGTCGACACTCACCATCAAGCCAGGCCACCGGGTTGCCGATCCGACGCACACCAAACCCCAATTGCTCACCCAGGGTCTGGCGATTCACGACAAAACGCGCCGCGCTCCATTGTTGTGTTCTGCGGTCAAAGCTGGAGGCCGCGATCTGCACATCAGCGTCACTCTCCCTCGTGCCGGCAAACCAGAACGCGATCAGTGCCGATGGATTGGCCACTGGCATTGCCAGCAGACTGCTCGCATGCGCGGCCGGTGTGCCAACAGGCATCGGAATCTGGCCATGGCCCACGCGCGTCAACGTAGCACCGGGCGCTGCTGCTGTGGCTGCAGGCCGCACTGCCTGCGCCATCGACCCCGGCGCGGCTCGACGCCCCGTCTCCAGCGCGACCAGGGCAGAACAAAGCAACACGGCAAACAGCAGTCTTTTCTTGAAGGAAGGCGTGGCAAGGGCTATCAAGGAAGCAGACTCGGCGAAGAATAGGGGTTACAGGAATACACGGCGACGACGAGGCAGGAGACGGGCCGCAGGTCTGTATCTTAAGTCGCCTCGTGATGCGCCTTTGCGGCGCCAGCGGTGCGCGATAATTCAAACTTCATTTGACGCCTTGGGTACCTCCTGGTGAGCTGCTTCTGGTCCCGCAAAAAAAGAACCATGCACCACACCATTTTCGACACGCCCATCATCAACACCTTGCTGCGCGCCTTCTCGGTGGCTTTCCTGAAGCTCAGCGGCTGGAAGATCGAGGGCAGCCTGCCGCCGGGCAGCAACAAAAGCGTGTTGATCGCCGCACCCCACACCAGCAACTGGGACCTGCCCTATACGCTGATGGTGGCCTTCGTGCTGCGACTCAATATCTACTGGATGGGCAAGGAGCAGATCTTCAAACCGCCGTTTCGCGGCCTGATGCTCTGGCTCGGCGGCATTCCGGTGCAGCGCGAGAAAAGCAACAACCTGGTCACAGCATCGATTGATGCCATCAAGGCCGCGCGTGGGCCGCTGCAACTGGTCGTGCCTCCCGAAGGCACGCGCAGCAACACACGCTACTGGAAGACCGGTTTTTACTACATCGCTGTCGGTGCCCAGGTGCCGATCGTGATGGCCTACATGGATTACAAGAAGAAGATCAGCGGCTTGGGCCCGGTGTTCCAACCGACCGGCGACATCGAGGCCGACATGGCTAGGATCAAGGCTTTTTACGCGCCCTTCACCGGCAAGAACGCCAACCAGTTTCACGCCGGCTGAACCTGCCAGGTGCGGCCTGGCAACGCGCATCAAGCGCTTAGTGGAACTCCCTGCTTGTCGTGCGCAGACCGCCCAGCAGTGGCGTCAAATCTTGTAGGCTCTGCGCGATCAAGTGCCGCACCTCGCCACCACTCTCGACATCGCGCTGCCAGACCCCCGATACCGCCAGCAGGCGCGAGCGCAGCAATACATTGCGCTGCCGGTCCTTGAGTGACTTCCAGACGATCACATTAACGCTGCCGGTTTCGTCTTCCAGCGTGACAAAAGTCACGCCCTTGGCGGTCTGCGGTTGCTGGCGCATGACGACAAGGCCGCCGGCCCGGACCAGCCGGCCATTGGGCAGATCACGCAGTTGCGCGGCCGTGCGCAGCTTCATGCGGGCCAGTTGCGGGCGCAGGAGCAAGATGGGGTGACTGCGCAAGCTCAGGCCGAGCGCGGCGTAGTCAAAGAACACTTCTTCACCCAGCGCTGCCGGTGGCAGATTCAGCACGGGTTCATTGATCGCCACACTTTTGAACAGCGCCGGCGCGGCCGTCAGGGCGGCAGCATCCCAGACCTGCTGGCGCCGGTGGCCTGACAGGCTCAGCAGCGCATCGGCACTGGCCAGCGCCTTGAGATCGCCCTGGTCAATTTCGCCGCGCAAAGCCAGGTCTTCGGTGCTGACGAAAGGACACTGCAAACGCGCAGCAACGATGCGTCGCGCAGCAGCTTGCGCCAAGCCGCTGACCATGCGCAGGCCCAGGCGCACGGCGGCTTGGCCATTGCTGATAAGGCCGCAATCCTCCTGTGTGCAATCCCAATCGCTGTGCGCAACATCGACTGCGCGCACCAGCACGCCGTGGCGTTGCGCGTCCTGCACCAGTTGCGAAGCGCTGTAAAAACCCAGCGGCTGGCTGTTGAGCATGGCGGCCAAAAAACAGGCTGGCTCATGCTGCTTGAGCCAGCAACTCACGTAGACCAACAGCGCAAAACTGGCGGCATGGCTCTCGGGAAAACCGTACTCACCAAAACCCTCGATCTGTTTGAAGATGTCGTCGGCAAACTCCTGCGTGTAGCCGCGCGCCAGCATGCCGCTGACCATGCGCTCGTAGAACTTGTGCACGCCGCCCTTGCGCTTCCAGGCCGCCATGGAGCGGCGCAGGCTGTCGGCCTCACCGGCGCTGAAACCCGCCGCCAGCATCGCAATCTGCATCACCTGTTCCTGGAAAATCGGCACCCCCAGCGTGCGCTGCAAGGCTTCGCGCAGGACCTCGCTCGGGTAGTGGACCGGCTCGATGCCGGCGCGTCGGCGCAGGTAAGGGTGCACCATGCCGCCCTGGATCGGACCCGGGCGCACGATCGCGACCTCAATCACCAGATCGTAAAAACAGCGCGGCTTCAGACGCGGCAACATGCTCATCTGGGCGCGGCTTTCGATCTGGAACACACCCACGGTATCGGCCCGGCAGATCATGTCGTAGGTGGCCACATCCTCAGCCGGGATGTCCTGCATCAACATGGGCTGGCCGCGGCGCGCACTGACCAAATCGAGACAGCGGCGGATGGCGCTGAGCATGCCCAAGGCCAGCACATCAACCTTGAGCAGGCCCATGGCGTCCAGATCGTCTTTGTCCCACTGGATGATGGAGCGCTCCGGCATAGCGGCGTTCTCCACCGGCACCAGGCGCGTGAGCTTGCCCTGCGTCAGCACAAAGCCGCCCACATGCTGGCTCAGGTGGCGCGGAAAGCGCTGCAACTGCGTGCTCAGGTTCAGCCAGAGCTGCAGGCGACTCATAGGCGGCGGCACAAAGCCAGGCCCGAGTTGCGCCAGCGCCGACTGCAATCGTTCGCTCAGCACCGCTCGGCTGTACATGCCGGGATGTTCCTTGGCCAAGGACGCGATAAGGGCCTCGTCGATCCCGAGCGCACGCCCGACGTCGCGCAGGGCGCTGCGCGGGCGGTAGCTGACGACAACGGCCGTGAGGGCTGCGCGCTCGCGCCCATACTTGGTGTAGATGTACTGGATAACTTCCTCGCGCCGCTGGTGCTCGAAATCGACGTCGATGTCGGGCGGCTCGTTGCGCTCGCGGCTGATGAAACGCTCAAACAACATGCTCATGCGCGCGGGATCGACCTCCGTGATGCCCAGGCAGTAGCAGACCGTCGAATTAGCCGCCGAACCGCGGCCCTGGCACAGAATATGGCGCGCACGGGCAAAGGCCACGATGTCATGCACGGTCAGAAAGTACATCTCGTAGCGGAGTTCGGCAATCAGCGCCAGTTCGTGCTCAAGCATCTTGTGTACCGGCGCCGGAATACCCGAGGGATAGCGCCTAACCGCGCCTTCCAGCGTGAATTGGCGCAGGGTTTGCGCCGACGTGCAGCCCGGTAACACGGTTTCCAGCGGGTACTGGTAGCGCAATTCATCCAGGCTGAAACTGCAGCGCTGCGCAATCAGCAAAGTGTTGGCCAGCAACTCCGGCGGGTACAGGGCAGCCAGTCGCGCACGCGAACGCAGATGCGCCTCAGCATTGGGCTGCAAGGCAAAACCGCATTCAGACACCGGCCGCCCCAGACGCACCGCGGTGATCACGTCCTGCAGAGGCTTGCGCGAGCGCACGTGCATGTGCACCTGGCCGGTCGCCACCAGCGGCACGCCCGTCAGCAGCGAGACTTGCGTCAGCTTATGCAAGATCAGCGCATCATCCAGGCCCAACAGCAACTCGACCGTCAGCCATAGATGCTGGCCAAAAATATGCTTGGCCGTCCTACAGATGGCGCAGGCCGCTTCGACATCCAGACTGGCCGGTAGCGCCAGCAAAATCTCACAGTCTGTCAACCGGGTCCACTGGGCATCCGGCCAGCTCACCCGATAGTGGCCTTTGGGCGCGGCCCGCCGCGCGTGCGTGATGAACTCACAAAGATTGCCCCAGCCCTGCAGCGTATGCGGCAAGGCGATGAGCGTAAAATCGTCCCCGCAGCCCGACATCGGAACCACAAATTCGGCCCCTGGCAGCAGTTGCAAGTTCAACTTTTTCGCCTCAGTATGGGCCCGCACCACACCAGCCACCGAGCACTCGTCGGTCAGGGCCAGTGCCGCATAACCCAGCGCTGCCGCGCGTGCCACCAGTTCTTCCGGATGCGAAGCGCCACGCTGAAAACTGAAGTTAGACAGGCAATGCAACTCGGCGTAGGCCGGCAGGGAAGGTTCAGGCAAACAAGCCATGCAAATACCATGTCGGTTCAGCATCGGCTGCGGCACCCGAAGGCGCCAGACGCGCACGAAAAATCCACAGCAAACCGCGTTGCGCACTGCGCGCCACAAAGTAATCACGCAAGGCGCAGTGTCCATCGTCCCACCAAGCAGACTCCAGCCGCTGCAGCCCGACGAGCAGGGTTAGTGGACCGCCATACTGCGGGCACTGCTCTCGCACTGCCAGCTTAAGCGGGGCAGCAAGCAGCCAACTCGGATAAAGCGCTTCAACCCTGAAGTCGTGCAAGCCTTTGCCCCCCGGTGCGGCGGCGCCCGACGTCACGGATGGCACAAGCGCTTGCCAGTTCTGCATGCGCTCCGGCCGGTACTCGGCGCAGCCTTGTGCCTGCAATACCTGCTGCGCGCCCAGACGCGCACTCAGACGCTCGATCAGTTGCTGCAGGCTGTCGCCAGTGGCTTGCGCATCAGGTAAAAGACTCCCGCTTTGTCCGCTCAGCTTCTGCGTTTCCAGGGTGCGCAGACGCAAGGCCAGCACCGGGGCCGACAAGCTGATGTGCGCCAGTTGTTCCGCCAGCAAGCGCTGCAGGTGCGCCGTATCGATGGCGGGCTCGGCGGTGCGCAAAACCAGTTCGCCCTGCGCAGCCGTATTGCGCCGGGCATCCATGGTCCAGATCAACGCCAGCGCGAGCACGCCGCAATGGCGCAGTTGCAGCCAGACCTGTAGCTGGTTGAGCAAGCGGCGGGCGCCAAACAAAAGCGCTTGGGCTGTCTCGACCTGGGAGGGCAACTCCAGCTCAGTGTCAAACACCTCCGGCAGCGTCAACCACGGGTAGATCTCGGGCTGCAAGCCATAAGCGCGATCCAGTGCGTCAAGCAGGGGCGCACCAAAACGCCGCGCCATGCCGGCGCGCGGCAAGGCACGCAGTTGGCCCCAGCAGTTACAGCCAATTTTCTCGAGCGTTGCCAGGTGGGGACGGGCTGCCGCCAGCGCAGACAGCGGCAGATCGTCGGGCTTGCTGCGCGCCAAGCCGCTTGCCTGCAACCGCGCCATGGCCACCAGGGATGTAGCACCACGGGCCAACTTGACGGCGGTGATCGACTTGCAAGATTGCCGTATCTGGCGCAGTAATTGAATACGCCCACGCCACAGGCGCTCACTGGCCGAGAGTTCCAGCAGCAACGTGTCATCAACGCGCGCCACTTTGGGCGTGAACTGCAAGGCGCACCAGGCCAGCGGCACGAGGCAGTCGGCCAGTCGCGATGGCTCGCCGTCAGGCAACGCTTGCAATGCGACCCACAACATCGCGCATTCCTTGCAATAAATCGATGCCACTCGCAGACGAAACCGCTACCGCCGGATGCGCTGGGCTGCGCCAACTGGCCAGCAAGGCTGACAATCGCGCCGCGCGTGCCGGCAGCGCCAAGGGCTGCGCCAGTGGCCGGCCACGTCGTTTGAGAATTTGCAGCAACAGTGCATCGCTCTGCGGCTGACTGGCAATCAGCAAGCGCAGCACCGCTGGCGACGACTCGGCGCGGGCCTGGGCCGGTCGCATCACAAACAAAAGTTTGCTGTTCGTATGCGCCGCCATTTGCAAGCGCCGCAACTGATCCGCCTGCGCCTGCGGCAACCAGGCCAGCACGGCCTGTACCGCTGCGCAGCGCAGGGATTGCTCGGCCGCCCACAAGCGCTCGTTTGGCGCACTGGCAATCACCTGCACCAGTCGCCGCGCATCAAGCCCCTGCGCAGCCAGCCCCGGGCCAAACGGAACATGGGGCGCGCCCACCAGAACCACAGGAGAAGGCTCGGCTGTCGCACCCGCCGCGCGTTTCAGCGCCGGTAGCAGCAGACGCCATTCGTTGTGCTCACCATGCGCCTGCAAGATTTCGCACATGCCACCCACGGGCCAACCGTTACCGGGCAGTTGTGCATCCAGCACAGCATGACCACTGGCAACAGTGACACCCGCCGCACAAGCCAGGCTATCGGCACGCCAGACGACATCGCTCAAGTGAGCCAAAGAAACTAAAAGGGATTCGGACACGATAGCAAGGCACTTGGAAACCAAGAATTAACTGTATATTCATGGCTCTGTTCGCATTACGTATTGATGAGCTGTCTTCCAAGCCCTGAAATGACGAAATACTCGGGCTTGAGGTCGCCCTTGTACCACTCGGCCATGCGCATCCAGGCCAGGTAGTTGGGCATGTATTTG
>CAIXNB010000060.1 GCA_903920695.1 uncultured beta proteobacterium | reverse complement strand
CGACCCACAATCCATGCGACAGATGGCATGGATGCCGGATCAGGTCCGGCATGACAATCCAGGAGATGGCTCGCCACGACCTTCGGCCTCGCGACGACGAGGGCTAATACGGCCTCGCAACGACGGGAAACCGCTATGAGGCATCAACTTTGACAGGATCATCACCATGCAGAAATTTCGCTTGTCCACAACCGCGCTGGTGCTGAGTCTGGGACTGGTCGCTGCGGCAGCAGCCGACGAGATGACCGGCAGCGTCAAGAATGTCTCCAATACGGCCCGAACGATCGCGGTCGAACTGGCCGGCAAGGGCGTGCATGTCTTCAAGTTTGACGCCCAGACTCAATTCAAGAATAGCGCTTCGGCCGTGGACATCATCCCGGATGAAGTCGTGACCATTGATTTTGTCCAGTCCGGTTCTGAGAACCGGGCCAAAGTCGTTACCAAGGTGATCGCACCGCTACCACCCGGCGTAAGCCGCATTACCGGGCCCGCGTTGAAAGAGCTGCTAAAAGAAGGTGGTGAATCGCTCGCGCTGATCGATTCTCGTCCGGCTGGCCGCTATGTCCAGGGGCATCTGCCGGGCGCGATTTCGATCCCACTCAACGAACTCGAAAAGGACGGTGCCAAACTGCTGCCAACCGAGCTGAACAAGACGCTGGTGTTCTATTGCGGTGGGCTTTCCTGCATGCTCAGTCCGAAGTCCGCCACGATTGCGGTCAAGCTCGGTTTCAAGGATGTCCGCATGTTCCCCGAAGGCGAGCCCGGTTGGAAGAAGCTCGATTACGCCACCGAATCGAGTCTGTCGTTTGTCAAGACCGGCAACATCGTTCTGATCGACCTCAGGACGGCCGAGAAGGCGGCCACCGGCTATATTCCGCGTGCCGTGAATATCCCGCTGGCCCAACTCAAAAACGCCGAGAAGCAGTTCCCGGAATTTCACGCCGCAGCGATTGTTTTTTACGCTGACACAGACGCGCAAACGGCGGAGGCACTCGAGTGGACACGCGAATGGGAATACAGCAATGCCACGCTGTTCGCCGGCGGCACTGCGGCCTGGGTCTCTGCTGGAAATCAACTACTGACCGGAGCGGCATCAACGAAAATCAGTTATGCCCGCAAGCTGGCCGAGGGAGAGGTCTCGATCAAGGACTTCGAGGAGATCGTCAAGAGCGGTTCACAACTGATTGTTGACACCCGAACGCCTGAGGAATTCGCCAAGGGCCATTTTGCTGGCGCTGTGAATATCCCGGCCGAAGAAATGGCGCGACGTTACACAGAGTTGCCGGCCGGAAAACCGCTCGCCTTGCATTGCTCGACCGGTACGCGTTCCGAACTAGCCTATGACATCCTCAAGGAAAAGGCCATCAAGGCCCGCTACTTGCGCGCCAATGTCGAATTCCCGGCTGGCAACAAGATCGTCATCAAGGAATAGCGGACACGAAGGGCGCAGTTGGCGCATCGAGCTTGATACCAGCGGATGCAGTCCGTTGCACCGATACTTGCGCCATAACGGATTCTTCAGCCTCGTATGACCACTTCCATTTTTCAATTCGGGCAGCGCCGTCCTGAATACGGCGTGCCGGTTCTCAACGAACGGACCGTGCGGGCTGCGGCCGGCATCCTGTTCTTCTTTGCCTTCATCGCCTTCATGAATGCCTGGCTGATCGGCAACTACCAGCCGACGCGCGTCTTCGTACTCGTCTTCCTGGCCGACTTCACGCTGAGGCTGTTCGTCAATCCGCGCTACGCGCCAAGCCTGATCATCGGCCAGTGGGTGGTGCGCAAGCAGCAGGCCGAATACGTCGGCGCGCCGCAAAAACGATTTGCCTGGGCCATTGGTTTCGTGCTGGCGCTGGCCATGCTGTACCTGATGGTTATCCACCAGGTGATCGGCCCGATCAACATGATCGTTTGCTCGATCTGCCTGCTGCTGCTGTTCTTCGAGGCGGCATTCGGCATCTGCGTTGGCTGCAAGGTCTACAACGCCTTCAACAAAGAGGGGGCGCAACTGTGCCCCGGCGGCAGTTGCGCGCTAGCGCCCGAGCAGCGCCCACGCACCAGCCTGGCCCAAATCATTATTCTGATGCTGTTCTTCGTGCTGCTGGGCACTGTCTGGCAATCGGTCTACCGCACTGGCACGCCGCGCCTGATACCAGTAGCGCAAGCCGTCAACGCGGCGCCCGCGCCGGCCCTCGACCCAGCCGAGCAGGAACGTTGCAAGGTACCCGAGTTTGCCAAGGCCCTGGGCCATGAAGAGAAGTGGAAGTTACACAACAACTGCCGCTAAAACCGGTGACTATTTCGCCTGGGGGACGCGTGCTGCGCTGAAATGATGCTCAGGGCTTCTGCTGCTGACTGGCGGGTTCTTCCAGGTCTGGCAGATTGCCGTCCAAGATGACGCTGCGCCAGCGCCGCCGCAGATTCACAAGAATGTATTTGAACTCAACACTTGGCACCAGCGACGCAGGTCGCAGTCACTGTGCTGGCCGGCACCACCGAGCGACCTTCCCGGGCCCAGCCATTCATGCCAGCCGTGACGTTGTAGACCGTCTTGTAGCCAGCCTGTTGCGATAGAAACTGCGCTGCTGTGCGCGAGCGGTTGCCGCTGCGGCAGATCAGGATGACGCTCTGGCCCGGCTTGGCCACCGTCTTGAGTCGCGCCAGCCAGGCCGGCGCATCAACCTGGCCCTTCTCGTCAAAAAATGTCAGCAACTTGCTGCCCGCAAGCACGCCCGTCTCCTTCCATTCCGGGGCCGTACGAATATCAATCACGGCGGCGCCACTGGCAGCCAGGCGTGCCAGTTCGGCGTTGTCGACGTTGATCACATCGGCGTGTGCCGCCCAGGCACACAGGCTCAGAACGGCAACAACAAAGGCTTGCTTGATCATGGGAATTCCCGCTTTCGGATTAAATATCCGTTGCTACTTATATATTGTAATGACTAAAGAGCAACCATGGGTGAAGTGGTGGCGCTGATGCCAGCGTCGCCGCTAACCGCCTGGCCCCGCGCGTCTCGCTTCTTGCGGCGGTTTTGCGGCTGCTCGCCTGAAGCGCGAACCGTTATGGAAGGCGGTCGTCGAAATCTCGTGCTTGGTTTTCAACAGCAGACACATAGCCGGCGTTTGCCGGAACCGCATAAAACCCAGCGGAAAGTCGAAAGCTGACATACGATTTCCCCGGAACCAACCGTTCGCGGCCGAGCCCAAAAACCGGGAAGTTGTCATCCAACTTCGGCAATCGGTTTTTCCGATTGGTCGTCGGCAGCGCAGCGGAGCCGACATGGGTCTGCCCAAAATGCCCTATCCATACATGACATGGGTGCTGACAGGTCGACTGTCATCTGTCTGGCCGCGAGCGGGATAATTTTCTTCATGGTGTGATTCCTGGGACGCTGATGCTTCACCATGTGTCAAGCCTCTTTACGGTGAAACATAGGCGTACGGGCAACTCATGTCGCTCGTGGGTCGCTGTAGCCGGACTAGGTAGTCAGTGCCGTAGGCGTCGACGCACGCTGACCCAGCGGCAAGATAGGGTGTGTGTTGCGTGCCGTCGTAGGCGATCACGCAACTGTTGAGGAAGTTGCCTGCAAGTTCGGTGGCCCAGTTGTAAGGCGTAAGACCATCATGGGTGCTGCCAATGATGAGCAGGGGCGTTTGCGTGTTGGTGAAGTTCACAGGAACGGGATCTGGTTGCACGTTGACGCCTTCGCAAAAGAAGAGCGCCTGGCTGGCACCGAAACCGCAGATCGGCGACTGCGTGCGGACCTGCTCGGCGAGTGTGAGTGGATCGTCACGGGTCAAGCGCTGGGGGTAGTCCAGGCAGCCGATGAACGCTGTCGCCCCACCATTGATCGGGTAGGCCGTCAGCCAACCCATCGAGTCGAGAGTCGCCCTGGCTTGGGTTTGTTCGGGCACTGTGCCGTTGATGGCCGTGTTGACGGTGGTGAGCGGCGCCGCGGCGTCCCCGTAGCTGCTCTGACTTTTGACCTGGCTCGCCACCATGGCCTGAACGTTTCAGTGCGTCACCTGTGCCCCTGAAGGCAAGATAGCCGAGGGGCACGGCGTTGGCTGCCGCAGAGCCGGTGATTTTCAACGACTGCTTTGCAGAAGGCAGTTCGGAAATTCCTATAACCGCTTGGTGTCTTTATGCACATCTCTGCATAAGTGCCCGTAGCGGTCCTGCATGCTGCGTGTTTCACTACCGCAAAGCTGCCCATCATTGCCGTGAATCCAGACCTTCGAAATGCAGCCGAGCCGTGGATTGGGCAGCCTCACGCCCGCTATGCTCGTTGCTCCCGAGGCGCTGTCAAGTCGCTTCGATGCGACCGCGCGAACCGAGCCGCACGACCTATTGACTGAGTATCCAGCGTACGAGGTTCCGGATCTTTTCTGGTTTCTCGGTGGCAATGCTTTTGTGGAAATCGGTGTGCCCGTCTGACATCTTCGCCACCTCGCCGGTCGTCAGGTGCTCGTAGAGACGGGCCTCGGCATCAGGATTGCCGCGGTACTTCGCCGCCATGGCGCTGTAACTCGGGCCTTCCTTCTGTTTGGTACTGCTGTGGCATCGCAGGCAGTGGTCCTTCTGCGCCATTGCTTTGGCCGCTACCGGGTCGCAGCCCGGCCCGGTGGCCGTCTGCGTGGCGGTGAAGGGCGCACAGGCGCTCATGGCCGCAGCCAGCAGCGTGGCGCTGAGCAGTCTGGGGGCGAGGGGGATGTTGTACTTCATGGGGAACCTCCGTTAGTGGATAAACCGCTGGCGGTCATCTTGCGGGAGGTCAGCGCGACCGGTCTTGGCGCGCTCGACGGACCGTAACATGTCCGACAAATTAATTTTGCACTGCCTCGCGCTAATAGACGTTGATCGCAATCATAGAAATAGGTATAAACCCTAGTTTGTTGCGTTGAATATCCGTTCGCAGCCTTGCACAAAGAGTGCCCGTGCCAGCCAGCACGGCGTTCCCCGCAACCGATGCTTATTCCCCAGCACGGTGTACGATTTCTCCCGTGGCGACGCGCTGGCCTCGCCGACCCGGTTAACCCGTGTTGCGAGTGAGGTGGGCGGCGTGGGTCTGGTGGTCAACTCAAAACCACTGGCAGTCGATTTCTACAAACGCTTTGGGCTCGAGCCGACGGCGGATCATCCGCTGAATGTGTTCTTGCCGATTTGATAATTCAATCCAAGCCACCTTTCCGGCTAACCGAATCGGTGGCTTTTTGACTGGATATCACCCGTGCTTAGGGGGGAATTTCGCTCGTTTTACCTTTTCGAGTGGATGGGCTGATTTAGCCGATGTGCTGGAAGCAACGCATGCCTCGCGCGAATGGCTGGTGCAGTGCGTCAACACCACACGCTGGTACCGCAGCGGAACACTGCCGCATCGAGCAATGGTACTACAGCGCCGCCACGCAGGCTTTTGAGTGCATTGGCGTGACTGAAACCCACCCGGCACACACACATCAGAATAAGCCCATGCGTTCAATTCCCAGGTCTTTGGCCGTTGGCAGTGCCGTGCTGCTGGGGGG
>CAIXNB010000059.1 GCA_903920695.1 uncultured beta proteobacterium | reverse complement strand
CGTACTCGGCCTGGGCAAAACTGACTTGGGTCTGCAGTGTTGGATTCATGTCGGTTCGGTGTTGTGGTGGCTACCCCACCATAACGTCTGAGTCCCTGTGCAGGTTGGCAAATTCATCGAATAAATCCGCGTTTCCCTAGAGATTTGCGAACGCCTTGATTTGCAGGACCCGGGCAACACTGGGTGGCAGCGTGATTTGGCTGTGAGCCACAACCAGGTCGGCAGCGTTCTGGAGGAACAGGGTGGTGCCAGTGCGGGGCAATCGGAGTATCAGGTCAGCTTAATCTTGTTCACCAAACTGCGTAACCCTGAAGACGCGGGGACAATGATCGATCATGCCGCTGGCATTGCCTGCCTGGCGCAGTGTCACGATGTGATGGGCGACGGCGATGCAGCCCATGCACTTGACCTTCAAATTACCGAGATCGATTGGACGCCGGATGCCATCGTCGGAGCGTTCCGCAAAAAGTCCATCCCCAAGATTGTTGCGCGCCTTGATGTTGTCTTCGATCAATGCTCTCCCGAATTACAGGCGCGCATAGCCAAGAGGTGTCTGGGTGGTCTTGAAGCGGTTGGGGTTGCCGATCTGGCAACTTGGCGAGCACGCGCGGAGCGGGCACAGATGAATTGAGTCAATCACACGATGAAACAATATTTGCTCACCCACGCTGTACTCAGTTTCGCAGCCTGCTCCTATGGAGTCAACGCTCAAGCCGCAAGCTTCGACTGTCGACAAGTAACGCGCGTGCAGGACAAGTTCATCTGTCAACATGAAGAGATTTCGAAACTCGATGAGGAACTGGTAAGGGCGTACCGTGCGCAGACGAAAACTCTGTCAAGCGAAGCTCAGTCTGCAGTGCTGGCATCACAACGGTCATGGTTGGCTTATTGGCCCTGGGCCTGCAGTGCATCGCCCATCACCATAAAGCTGCAAGCTGCCGCTATGGGCTGTGTCGGTGACATGTACCGAGTGCGTCTTAAAGAACTCAATGTCCTTACCTTGGCGGTGGGGCGGGCCTCCTACACGGTGAGCGAGTATCGATTCCTGGCACCCAAGGCGTCGGACGAAACTGCCGCCACCCACACCACCTCTTTTCCGCAGGTCGCCATCAACTCGGCAAATGACGTTTCGCTCAATGCCTGGATGGCCCGCGATTTGAACAAATGGCGCACCGTTCTGGACAACGATTCCGACAGCGAGTTGACGGTTGCCCTGAACGCGGTTACCTGACTTCGCATCGAAGTTACATTGGTCAAGCAGCCAGCGTGAAAAATGACTTCCCGGCGCAGGGGTCGCATCGATCACTGCAGAAGGCGGGGAACGTTTTTTTTAGACAGAGGCATTTGTGGGGGCTCTGTTCGTGAAGCCAATTGATGAGGCTCTGAATTGACTTCGCCAGCATGCGATATACAATTGCTCTATACCTCTTCAAAAGGAGATCGGCATGTCCATCGGCACAGTTTTCGTCAACAATCGCACCCAGGCCGTCCGCCTCCCGTTGGACGTGCGCCTGCCCGAGGGCATCCACAAGGTAGACATACGCGCCAGAGGCAACGAGCGCATCATCGCCCCCATCGGCCAAACCTGGGACAGCTTCTTTCTGGGCGGCCCCAACGTCAGCGACGACTTCCTGCCCGAGCGCGCCAGCCAGCACCAATCGGAACGTGAAGCACTCTGATGCTGCGCTACCTGCTGGACACCAATATCGTCATCTACGTGTTGAAGCGGCGCCCCGTCGAGGTGCTGTCTGCCTTCAACGCCAACGCCAGCCGCATGGCAATCTCCTCCATTACCCTGGCCGAACTCTTGCACGGCGCGGAGAAAAGCAGCCGCGTGAGCGAGAACCTGTCCGCCATTGAGGACTTTTGCAGTCGCCTGGAAGTTCTTCCCTACGGCGCCAAGGCCGCTCAGCACTACGGTGCCATCCGTGCCGCCCTGGAAAAACTCGGCCAACCTATCGGTGTGAATGACTTGCACATTGCCGGTCACGCACGCAGCGAAGGCTTAGTGCTGGTGACGAACAACATGTCCGAATTCGTGCGCGTGCCGGCGCTCGAAGTGGAGAACTGGGTCAACCCGGGCCAGTAGCTCACGGCTTGGCCGCGTCTGACGCGCGGTTCAGGGAGGGTGTAACGCCCGAACACTTCGTCGAGTCAGGGCTCGCAACGCATATCCCTACGTCACGCGAACAGAGGCTTTGTGGGGATACATCCGACAAACGTTAGTTGCGGTGTTCTGCCGTGCACCCGGGCAGAAGACTTTCAATTTACCCATTCAAACAAACTGCGATCACTTGTTGGCAAGCTGCTCTAATGACGAGTCGCCAAGCGTGGCAGCCTTACCCGCAAAGTCCCCGGCGATGGACCAACCGAGCGCGTTTCAAGTCCTGCGAAAGGGGCTGGTGGGCTTTCGTTTGGGCGGCGCGCCCTGGTACAGGTTTGCGTCAAACGTCTGTCGCTGGCTGAGCAATTCGTTGCCGTCGATGCGTTCTGCCAAACTGTCGAGATCGCTTTTCGAAACCCCGATGGCTTCAAAGTGCGCGCGCCAGGTGTTGACCACCCCGATGACCTGGACGACTTGCGCGGCGGCCTGGGCCGGTAGAAGTCCAAATGCATCGCACTGGGACATCGCGTTGGCCAGCGTGGACTCCTGTCCCTGCGCTCCGCAGATGAACTCCTGATAGCCCTGGCCGGAGTTGGTGGGAAGGACGTCATACGCTGGCGCCAGCCGCAGCCGTCCATTGGCGCTGGGGTCCACGATCAGGAGCGAGTGGTTCTTCTCATGGTCGTCCGTGTTGTCGATCAGGATGTTGAACACCATCCGGCGAAACAGTTCCTGGGCATCGGCCAGATGTGCGTCGCCCTGGCTGACACCGACTCTGCGCAGAATTCGGGCGAGCTGCGGGTATCCCATTTCCGGTTCGCTGCCGGCCGCAGTGGCTGCGCGGATAGCGGTGCCTGCCGAGATGCTGTGAATTCGCCGGCCGTCCACGCGGTCGAATCGCCGAATGGCCACGGCATTGGCCGCCACCAGTCGGATGACCTGGGTCTGCGCGACGCGGATGTCGGCCTGCGCTGCCAAGGTCATGGCCGCGTGCTCGATGAGTGGCGCGTCGACGTACTCGTGGTTGAAGAACTTGATGACCCACTGCTCGCCGTTGATGTCGATAAGCGCCTTGGGCTTGGCGCCGCCTAAAGGGCTGCCGCCGCCCTCAATGATTTTGGCCTCAAAAGTTGTCAAGGCATCGCCCGCTTCGATCTTGGCCACTACCTCGCTGAGTTCCTGCGCTTGCGCCAATCGAGGCAGAGGGCCGCCTTTTCGGGGGAGGTAGGCGGTGGGCGAGGTTGAGACGCCCAATGCACCGAAGCGGTCGTCACCAGCGTAGTAGAGCATCTCCATCAAGGACGTGCGCTTGGGCTTGTCGATGAACCGGATGACTTTCTCACCCCAGCGGTCCGGGCGCGCGTCATCCACGGCACCGACTGCACGCGGCGCATTGGCGCTCAGTCGCCCGGGCGGTGAGAACTCGGTGTCCACAAGGGGCAGGTCCTCGCTGAGTGCGAACCCATGGGCCAGCCAGTCCCCGGCGTAGTGGAGCGAGACGCCCTTGCCGGCGCCAACCAGCCTCAACGCACCCACGTAGCGAGGTGTCGGATCTCCCAGGTACCAAAGGTATAAGTCATCCAGGCGCATTTCAGTCCTCTTTGCTGTCGATTGGGTTTGCTGCGCGCAGACGGGCTTCCGCAGAGACCTGCGCACGGGCAAGGCCCAACTCCACCGCTTCACGAACGTTCATCTCGAGCGCGCCCTGGTCATGTTCCGGTGCCGCCAGGTTTGCGAGCTCGCCATCCCGGCTGATGAGCCACAAGGCACTGGCGACGATGCCGATGCTCACGCTCGGGTCGCCGGCTTCAAGCCGCTGCAGCGTGGAGAGGGTGACCCCCAAGCGCTTGGCCCAAGTGCGCAGGGATTCCTTGCGGCGCAAGCGGGCCACCGACAGGTCGGCACCGAGCTTCTGGAGGGCGCCCAAGGTGGCTGGAGGCAATTGTCGGATGGCTTTGGTAGCTTTTGACATACCGATATTATAGTGCAAAAAGTGGCATATTGTAATGATATATCGGTATCTAAACAGGTTCCGTACGATTGCCAGTTGAGAAGGCCGCTTCTTGCGACCGCGCTGGCAGTTGTGTTTTTTTGTGCTCAAACGCCAAATGTGGTTTATAATGACCGCTTCAACTCATGACTAGCTATCGCTAGGGAAACGCGGATCAAATCAACTTTGATCCGCATGATGACGTGGCGCACACTTT
>CAIXNB010000058.1 GCA_903920695.1 uncultured beta proteobacterium | reverse complement strand
GAAGCCTCGAAAGAGGCGTAGAAACTGAAAAATCGGACACGATTGCGAAAGAGATCGCGAAATTCGGCGTAACGCGAACAAAAAAGTGTGCGCCACGTCATCATGCGGATCAAAGTTGATTTGATCCGCGTTTCCCTAGCTACTTTGCACAAGACCTTTAAAGCAGCAGTTTGTATGCTGCAGGCGAGCGCATCGGCTGGCTTTCCTGCCCGATACCGCAACTCCACGGAGAGAAACATTCCATGACCAATCCAGTGATTTTCGAAACCCACGGCCGCATCGGCGTGCTGCGCATGAACAACCCACCGGTCAACGCGCTGTCGCCAGCAGCGGTGGCCGGACTGATTGAGGGCTTTGCCGCCTTCGAGGCCGACGCCTCGCTGCAGGCGCTGCTGCTGCACTGCGAGGGCCGCACCTTTGTCGCTGGCGGTGACATCAGCTCCTTTGACTTGGCGGACTTCAGCACGGCGCCGTTCAACAATTTTCTGGCGCGCCTGGAGCAATCGGCGCGCCCGGTGGTCGCGGCCCTGCACGGCACGGTACTCGGCGGTGGCCTGGAGCTTGCCATGGCCTGCCACTACCGGCTGGCCTTGCCCGGCACGCGCGTCGGCCTGCCCGAGGTCAAGCTCGGGCTGATACCAGGATCGCTTGGCACGCAGCGCCTGCCGCGTCTGGCCGGCGTGGCGCTGGCGCTGGACCTGATCCAGTCCGGTCGCATGCTCGATGCTGCGCGGGCACTGGAAGCCGGCATCGTCGATGTGGTGTGCGAAGGTGACGCTTTGAAATTGGGCCTAGCCTATGCCGAATCGCTGCTGGCTGCGCCGGCCCGGCGCAGCAGCGAACGGCCGGTGTCGCAAGCCGGTATTGCGCCTGATTTCTTCGCCACGGCGTTGGCCGCCGCGCACAAGAAACCGGCTTATCCGGCGCTGGCGGCAGCCGTGCGCTGCGTGCAGGCCGCAGCCGAACTGCCGTTTGCCCAGGGCGAGCAGGTGGAGGCGCGCGAGTTCGAGTTGCTGCGTCCATCGGCGACCTCGCGCGCGCTGCGCCATCTGTTCTTTGCCGAGCGCCAGGTTAGCAAAATTCCGGGCCTGGCCAAAGACGTGGTGCTGCGCAAAATCGCATCTGTCGGCGTCGTCGGCGCCGGCACCATGGGTGGCGGCATTGCGATGAACTTTGCCAACGTCGGCATTCCGGTCGTCATCGTCGAGGCCACCGATGAAGCGCTGCAGCGCGGCCTCGGTCTGGTGCGCAAGAACTACGAGGCCAGTGCCGCCAAGGGCAAGCTCAGCGCGCAGCAACTGGCGCAGCGCCTCTCTCTCTTGACCGGCTCGCTCGACTACGCGGCGCTGGCCAACTGCGACATGGTGATCGAGGCGGTCTTCGAGAATATGGACTTAAAGCGCCAGATCTGCGCCAACCTGGGACAGATCTGCAAGGCCGGCGCCATCATCGCAACCAACACCTCGACACTCGATGTCGATGAGCTGGCCGCAGCCACGGGCCGCGCCGCCGATGTCGTTGGCATGCACTTCTTCAGCCCGGCCAACGTGATGCGTCTGCTCGAAGTCGTGCGTGGCGCGCAGACCGCGCCCGAGGTGCTGGCGACGGTCATGAAGATCGCTGGCGTCATCGGCAAAGTGGCGGTGGTCTCAGGCGTCTGCTACGGCTTCATCGGCAACCGCATGGCCGAGGTCTATATGCGCGAGGCCGAGTTCCTGCTGCTCGAAGGCGCACAGCCGCGGCAAATCGACCGCGCTGTCGAAGCGCTGGGCATGGCCATGGGCCCATGCCGCATGCTCGACATGGCCGGCATCGACGTCGGCGCCAAGACCGTGATCGAGCGCGACAAGGCCGGTGGCTTGCCACCCGATCCGAACTACCGCGTGCTGGTGCGCAAGCTGTTCGAACTCGGTCGCTTCGGCCAGAAGACGCTGGCCGGCTACTACCGTTACGAGGGCCGCACGCCGCTGCCGGACCCGCTTGTTACCAAGATCTGTGTGGCGCTGGCGGCGCAATACGGCATCGAACGGCGCAGCGACATCACCGACCAGGAAATCGTCGAGCGCCTGCTCTATCCGCTGATCAACGAGGGCGCGCTGATCCTCTCCGAGGGCATTGCTTACCGCGGCGCTGACATCGACATGGTGTGGGTCGCCGGCTACGGTTTCCCGGACCACCGTGGCGGCCCGCTGTTCATGGCCGACGAGATCGGTTTGACAAAGATTGTCGAGCGCATGGCGGCCTACGCCAGCCAGCGCGGCCACGCCTTTGGCTACTGGACTGCCAGCGAATTGCTAAAGACCCTGGCTGAGCAAGGCAAGCGCCTGAGCGACTATGCCGCTGCTTGAGCATGGATCCCGGGTCGAGCCCGGGATGACAGCCGGAGTCCGGGATGACAACTCCGGGCTGTCATTGCGGACTCGATCCGCAATCCACGCTGCGCGATAAGTTTGCGTTTCAAGAATATCAACTTTTTCAATTTCACCGGAGTTATCAATCATGAGAGAAGCCGTCATTGTTTCCACTGCCCGCACCCCGATCGGGCGTGCCTTCAAGGGTGCGTTCAACAACATCAAATCGCCCACGCTGCTCGGCCACACGATTGCGCACGCGGTGCGCCGCGCTGGCGTCGACGGCGCCGAGATCGATGATGTGGTGATGGGCTGCGTGCTCAGCGGCGGCACGGCCGGCATGAACCTGGCGCGCAACGCCAGCATCGCTGCCGGCTTGCCGCTGACAGTGTCGGGCCAGACCATGGACCGGCAGTGTTCTTCCGGCCTGATGGCGATTGCCACTGCCGCCAAGCAGGTGATGGTTGACGGCATGGAAGTGGTCGTCGCCGGTGGTCAGGACAACATCTCGGCCGTGCAGACGCCTTACATGGAATGGGTGGCGCGCGAGAAAGACCCGGCCGTGATCGCCAAGGCACAGCACACCTACATGCCGATGCTGCTGACAGCGGAGTTCGTCGCCAAAAAATACGGCATCTCGCGCGAGGCGCAGGACCGTTACGCGCTCGAATCGCAGCGCCGCACCGCCGCCGCTCAGGCCGCCGGGCGCTTTGACGCCGAGATCGTGCCGCTGACCAGCAGCATGGCGGTGGTCGACAAACTCACGAAAGAAGTCAGCTACAAGGAAGTCACGCTGGCGCGTGACGAGGGCAACCGGGCCGACACCACGCTGGAGAGCCTGCAAGCACTCAAACCGGTGATCGAAGGCGGCTGCGTGACGGCCGGCAATGCCAGCCAGTTGTCGGACGGCGCCTCGTCCTGCGTCGTGATGGAGAGCAGACTGGCGCAGCGGCGTGGTCTGCAGCCGCTGGGCATATATCGCGGCATGGCGGTGGCCGGTTGTGCACCCGAAGAAATGGGCATAGGCCCGGTCTACGCGATTCCGAAACTGCTCAAGCTCAACGGTCTGAAGATCGCCGACATCGGCCTGTGGGAGCTCAACGAAGCCTTTGCCTGCCAGGCCCTCTACTGCCGCGACCACCTAGGCATCGACCCGGAAATCTACAACGTCAATGGCGGCGGCATCTCGGTTGGCCACCCCTACGGCATGACTGGCGCACGCCTGGTCGGCCATGCGCTGATCGAAGGCAAGCGCCGCGGCGTCAAATACGTCGTCATCACCATGTGCATCGGCGGCGGCATGGGCGCGGCCGGGTTGTTTGAGGTGGCTTGAAGCCACTGAACTTTGACGCTTGCGCGCAGCTACCGATTGCATGAACACCCTCATTGCAGACCTTTGCATCCTCGAACCCCAAGAGGCAAGTCATGCGCATGAGATGTTCAAAGTCTTGTCTGACCCGGCAATTTATGAATTCGAAAACGAAGCACCGCCGTCGCAAGATTGGCTGGCTGAACGCTTCAAAAGGCTTGAGGCCAGACAGTCGCCGGATGGCGGGGAACAATGGCTGAATTGGGTTGTTCGGCTTGCCAGCGAAGAACTCGCCGGCTACGTGCAAGCCACTGTGTTTGAAAACGGCCTTTGCTATATCGCGTACGAGCTTTCAAGCAAATATTGGCGACAGGGGCTGGGGCGCAGCGCGGTCACTGCCGTGTTGCGAGAACTGGCCTCAAGCTATCGAGTGGACAAAGTCCTCGCGGTACTCAAGGCCCAGAATTTTCGCTCGCACGCCCTGCTGTGCAATCTGGGTTTCGCGCCAGCGCCCGGCGAAGTAATTGCTTTGGTCAATCCAGAGGCTGATGAAGTGGTGATGTTGAAGTTGCTGATCCGTACAGAAAATCTGACGTAACGGCTGGGCAGGAACTCAAAGGCCTGACCGGGAGAGATGGCATCCGGCAACACGACCAATGCCGACGATGCTGCCCCCCGACTCACCTATCCGGTCAATATCTTCACATTCAATCCAATCACGCGTTTGAACGAAGAATCACCGGTCAGAAAGAGGTGTTCAGATCCCAACTGCAAACAGCTTGCCGCCTGCAACGAATCGGGCGTCTTCAGTCCGTGCTTGACGCGGATAGCCGCCGCCAGTTCCACAACAGTTTGGTTGAGCTCAACCCATACCAAGTCCGGGCGTGCGAAGAATGCATCGAATGCCGCCAAGCTCGCACTGTCATTGGCTTTCATGGGGCCCACACGACACTCCAACCAAGTCAAACGCGACACGCCAGCACCAAGGTCAGGGTTTCTTTTTGCAGCACTCGCCAGTTCCCTGCGAATCTTGCTGGAGAACGGTTCGTTGCCCTCAATCAGATAGATCAGAGCGATTGAATCGAAGAATGCGATCACCAGGTACGCTCTGCTTTGAGGTCAGCATCGATTTGATTCTTGCTGCGTTTGCCAGCGGTCGGCTGTGCCAACAACCACTGCATCGCCGTCATGCCCGATGGTGAGGACAACTTTTGATTGGTGAGGCGCTGATAGTCGCTCTCGGATAGGACAACAGCGGCCATCTTGTTTCTTTTGATGATGTGCACCGGACCGCGCCGCAAGCTCTCGGCAATGGCCGCCATGCCACGACGCTTGATTTCAGCAACGGAGACAGTGTTGTTGTTCATACAAATACGATAACAGTATTGAAATAGTAACTGATGGTACCAAAAACGGCAGCTTTCAAAAATCAAATTTCGTTTGCCAATGATGGCTGCGGGCGCTGAGCCGTCACTTAGTGTGCTGCCCTATGCGACTGCCAATAATGTGCTCTATTCTTTTGTTACGAGCATCAATATTGCCGTGCCCCAATTGACCCCATCGTGGCATGGGACACGGGTAACTATTTCTTTACCGGAGGTAAGTTCTCCAATCAAACTGTACTGCTGGCGTGGGAGTGCGGCCATATCAAGCCCTTGATCAATGCACTGCTCGCCAGCTATGGCGGCGCCAACCTGCCATTGCTGGCGACTGCCGGATCACCGATGGGCTGCTGGCCTGGCGCAGCGTACGACACCGTCTGCAGCATCAGCCTGGATGCTCAGTGAAACCTGACGGTGGACAACGCGCTATGTGAAGGCATCGATTCCGACAAGTTGTTACTGACGGCACCGCAGTTCTGATTGACCTCTTGGGCACTCAGCTGTCAGTGGCTGAACCGACAGGCCGCACATTCATTTCATGTAGAGGGAAAACCTTCACTCGCCTGATTCGCTTCTACCGCCCACTTGGTGTTCTGCCGACCAGCAACTGCTTTGAGGGAGCTCTCATCAGGTATGCAAATTGCTTATGTAAAATCACAACACAAAAGCGCAATCGGTCCAGTGCTGACCGAAACACCGCTTTCTCGCTGGTTTTTTTCATCTGAATGGACCTTATATGACCCCATCTTACGGATCTTTGCTGCCAGCTCGCCGGGCTTTGTTAGCCTCAGCGACTGCTTTTTCAGCGCTCAGCCTTGGCCTGAGCACGTTTGCCCATGCGGAAGAACCGATGAAGGTCGGTTTCATCTACGTTGGCCCTGCCAGTGGCGCTGGCTGGTCTTATGCCCATGAACTCGGGCGCCGCGAGGTCCAGAAAACCTTTGGCAACAAGGTACAAACCATTTTCGTAGAGAAGGTGGCTGAAGCCGACGGTGAGCGTGTGACCCGCGACCTGGTATCGCAAGGTGCCAAAGTGGTGTTTGGCGGTGCCTTCGGTTTCATGAATGGCATGGTCGCTGCTGCACCCGATTACCCTGGTGTAGCTTTCGAGCATGCAACGGGCTACAAGACCGGGCCCAACCTGGGTATCTACGACATCCGTACCTATGAGGGTGCTTGTCTGAATGGCACCATTGCCGGCAAGATGACCAAAAAGAACGTGATCGGTGTCGTTGCACCTTTCACGATCCCCGAAATAGTGCGCAATTTGAATGCTTTCACCTTGTGCGCCCAGGCCGTAAACCCCAAGGTCACGACCAAGGTGATCTGGGTCAACACCTGGTTCGATCCGCCCAGAGAAACCGAAGCCGCCACCACGCTGATCAATCAAGGTGTGGATGTGCTGATGCAAAACACAGATTCTGCCGCACCGCTGCAGACCGCCAAAGCCCGTGGCATTGTGGGTTTTGGCTGGGACACCGACATGTCCGAGTGGGGTGGAGACGCGCAAATGGCCGCCGCCCGCCTGGACTGGAGTGTTTACTACAACAAGGTCGTGGCTGATGTGCTGGCCAAGCGCTGGAAACCTGGCAATGTCTGGCTCGGTTTGAAGGACAAGGCCATCAACTACGACCACTACAGTGTCAACCTGCCGGCCGACGTACGCAAACTGGTCGAAGCTCGTAAACAAGACATCATTTCCGGCAAACGCCCGGTGTTTGCCGGCCCGATCCTCGACCAGGCCGGTGTCATACGCGTCAAGGCGGGCGTGGATTTGCCAGACGCTGACAAGCAGAAGATGAACTGGCTGGTCAAGGGTGTTGAAGGTCCGCTACCCAACTGATCGCTTCGCCACTTTGGAGCCGAACCTATGGACTCTTTGCGGCCATATCTTGTGCGTTGGCACAAGCCCGATGCAAGCTCGTTTAGCAATCAGTCCAGTTTCGATACGCATTACCCGGTTCGTCTGAAAGACGGCAGCATGCTGGAGTTACCGCTTCGGCCGCTGCCCGGGAGGCAGAAGGCGATTGCGTTGCTGATGTCCAACCAGACACCTTTTGCGGTCGAGGCGGCACTAGCACCTCTGCTGGTCGAACTGGCCAGCGATTTCTCACCTGACATCATTGCAGCCGTGCCCACCATGGGACTGGATTACGCCCGCCTTGTGGCTCAAGGACTGGGGCACCCGCATTACGCGGCGTTGGGCTTGTCGCGTAAGTTCTGGTACAGCGAAGACTTGGCAGAGAGCATGTCGTCTTCCACCAGCCCGACGCAGACAAAGTCCATCTACCTTGACCCGGCCCTGTTATCGCGTGTGGCGGGTCGGCGTGTGGTGTTGGTTGATGATGTGATCAACACGGGTGCCAGCGCAGTCGCCGCGATACGCTTGTTAATGCGCGCCGGTGCCATCGTTGAGGGTTTGGTGGTGGTGCTGACTGAAGGTCATGCATGGCGGGATTTGCTCGCCAACATCGATCCGAGTTGGCCGGCGCGTGTGCGTGCGGTGGGGCATATCCCACTGTTTATCCAAACGGCCGATAGCAAATGGACGCCTGACAGGACAACACTTTAGAAATCGTCGTCCTGCAGCGGGCCTATTCGATGTCGCCTGAATTTTTCTTGTTCAGGACCGACGCCCGCTGTCTCGGCTCGATGCGAGCGCGATGACGGACTGGATGCGTCGCGCCGCATTCAGGTGCGGCTGATCGACCATGCTGCCGCGAACGCGCCCCGACGCCTTGGCGCCGTCTTGCAGTTCAGCGATGACTTCCTGCGCCCAGGCTGCGTCATCGGCGCTGGGGTGTTGCGCTGCGTGGATCACGGCAATCTGCGCCGGGTGAATGGCGGCCTTGGCGTTGAAGCCCAGGGCCGCGTGTTCACTCGTTTCCGCAGCCAATCCGGCGCCATCGTCGAGACCCGTGAAGACGGCATCAACGGCAGCAACGCCACAAGCATGGCTGGCAAACAGCGCCATATCGCGCGCCTGCAGCGCTGGTGCCAGGTAGCGCCCGTGACTGTCGCGCAGGCTGCGCACACCGAGCGCGGCGGCCAGATCCTCGGCGCCCCACAGAATGGCGCTCAGGCGTGGCAATGAACGGTCAAAGGTATGGATGCGCTGCATGGCGCGCGCAGTCTCGGTGGCAATCGCCATCACCGCCAACGCACGCTGCGGCCAGCCGGCGCGCGTCTCGAAACCGCTGAGCACCTCGTCAAAGGCCAGCACGTCGTCGGCGCCTTCGCATTTGGGCAGCACCAGCCCATGCGGGCACACGCGTTGCAGGATTTGCAAATCGTCATGCTGCAAGGCGTGACCGAGTGCATTGACGCGGACCCAGACCGGTAGCGCCGGCTGGGTGTTTGTCAGCCAATCCAGCACGGCAGCACGCGCCGCCGCCTTCTCGCTCAGAGGCACGCTGTCTTCCAGATCGAGGATCAGGGCATCGGCACCGCTGGCCAGTGCCTTGGCAAAGCGTTCGGGGCGGTTGCCCGGAACGAACAGGTAGGAGCGCGGCTGCGAGGTGATGGCGGTTGCGAGCATGCTCAGACTTTCGCGTGCGCGCTGCGCTTGTGCATCAGCGCCTGGCGCACACAGATCGCCACCACCTGCTGGTGCTGATTGACGGCCACGTGCTCGAACTCGACGATGCCAGCTGTTGGGCGCGACTGGCTTTCGCGCACCGACTTGACGCTGCTGCGCACGTGGATCGTGTCGCCGTGAAATAGCGGTTTCGGAAAGCGCACATCGCTCATGCCCAGGTTGGCCACCGTCGTGCCCAGCGTGGTGTCGTTGACCGTCATGCCAATCATCAGACCGAGCGTGAATAGGCTGTTGACCAGCGGCTTGCCCCATTCTGTGCGCGAGGCGAAATCGGCGTCGATGTGCAGCGGCTGCACATTGAGCGTGAGGCAGGAGAACATGATGTTGTCCGACTCGGTGATGGTGCGGCCCCAAGGGTGCTCGAACGTCTGACCAACGTGAAACTCTTCAAAATATAGACCGGCCATGGGGGCCTCCTTTTTCTTTATTCAACCTTCGATAGATCATGCCGCACCCACAGCCGCGCTTGTCATGCCGGACTTGATCCGGCATCCAGTGGCATGCGCGATGTGGATTGCGGGTCGAGCCCGCAATGACAGCGTCTTGGTTCATGGCCCCTCTCCGTCAGCTGCTTCGACCTCGAACTCAACCAGCAACTGCCCGTGCGACACGATGTCGCCCAGCGTCACATGGATCGCCTGTACCAGCCCGGTGACGGGCGCGGTGAAGCTGTGGTAGAGCTTCATGGCTTCGAGCGTCAGCACGGCGTCGCCAGCGGCAACGCGCTGGCCAACCTGCACCATTAGCTCGGAAATGCGCCCCGGCAGATTGGCTGAGAGTTGCGTCTCTGCGTTTGCTTCAGTGCCCGCGTGCAGGCTGTAGGCCAGCTCGTGTTCAACATCCCAGATCATGCTGCGCCCGTGGGCCCAGGTGAACCAGCGTTGCTGCGCGTCTTGCCGGACGTGAACCTGGATCGGCGGCTGGCCGTCCTGCGACAAATGCACGACGCAGCCGTCGGCGGTCTGCTGCACAGTAGCGCGCAGCCCGGGCGCGTCGAACAATGCGTAACTGCCATCGACACTGAACAGACGCACGGCTTCGCTGCTTGTGGCCGCCGACACATCGCTCAGGCGCAGGTCGATGCGCGCCGCGTGGCCCGCGCTGGCACCGAGCCGAAAACCGCGCAGCGCCGACCAGACCGGTGCGCTGACCGACTGGCTCGCGGCCCAGGCCGCCGCCACCGCCAGCACATGCTGTTGGCGGACATCGCCTTCTGCCTGCGGCCCGTCCGGAAAATTCTGTTCCAGAAAACGCGTGGTCAGCACGTCGTCGAAGGCCGCATGCTGCAGTATCTGCAACAGCAGCGCACCGTTGGTGCGAACGCCCTCGATGCGCAACTGCTCGATGCCGGCGCGTGCGTGGTTGACGGCCTGTGCGCGCGTGGCGGCAAAGCCGATCACCTTGGCCAGCATCGAGTCGTAATAAGGCGTGACAACGCTTGCCGCATGCAGCCCGCTGTCGACACGCACGCCGGCCAGACGGCTCGGTTCAGCGTAGCCCAGCACCGGGCCCAGGCTGGCGCGGAAATCGTGCTCCGGCTCTTCCGCGTTGAGCCGGCACTCGATGGCCCAACCGGCGCGCGTGATGGCTTCCTGGCGCAGCGGCAACGGCTCGCCACAGGCGCTGCGCAACTGCCACTCCACGAGGTCGATACCGGTCGTCATCTCGGTCACGGCGTGCTCGACCTGCAGCCGGGTGTTGACTTCCAGAAAGTAAGGCTGCTCCCCCTGATCCGCGTCGATCACGAACTCGACCGTGCCGGCGTTGTCGTAGTTCATGGCGCGGCCCATGCGCAATGCCGATTCATAAAGACTCTCGGCCACGGCCGGCGGCAGGTGATTGGCCGGTGCTTCCTCAATCACTTTCTGGAAGCGGCGCTGGATCGAGCACTCGCGCTCGAACAGGTGCACCAGTCCGCCATGCCGGTCACCCACCAGTTGAACTTCGAGGTGGCGCGGGTTGATGATGTATTTCTCCAGCAGCACGCGCTCGTCGCCGAAGGCGGCTTGCGCTTCGCGCTTGGCCAGTGCCAGCAGGGTCAGGAAATCTTCCGCCGCATTGACGCGGCGCATGCCCTTACCACCGCCGCCGGCGCTGGCCTTGATCAGCAGCGGAAAGCCGATGCGCTGCGCTTCATCGAGCAGGCGCTGCGGCGTCTGATCGCCTTCGTCGTAGCCCGGCACACACAACACACCGGCGGCACGCGCCATGCGCTTGCTCTCGATCTTCGAGCCCATGCTCTCAATGGCGCGTCGGTTCGGCCCGACAAAGGCGATGCCCTTGGCCTGGCAAGCGTCGATCAGTTCGAGCTTTTCTGACAGGAAACCGTAGCCGGGGTGAATCGCCTGTGCACCGCTCTCCAGTGCCGCTGCGATGATGCGCTCGGCGCGCAGATAGGAGTCGCTGGCACTGGCACCGCCGATGGCGACGGCGTAGTCGGACTCGGCCACGTGGCGGCTCATGGCGTCGGCGCTGGAATAGACAGCCACGGTCTCGACGCCCAGGCGTCGGCAGGTGCGCATGATGCGGCACGCGATTTCGCCACGGTTGGCGATCAGCAATCGTTTGAACATGACTTACATCCGGTAGACGGGTGAGGGACCAGCGGCGCGCGGCGTGGCGCGTGCCAGTACCTGAAGGCAAAGGCCCAGCACATCGCGGGTTTGGGTCGGCTCGATGATGCCGTCGTCCCAAAGTCGCGCCGTCGCGTAATAGGGGTCGCTCTGGCGTGTGAATTGCTCGGTGGTGTCGCGCGCAAGTTCTTGCATTGCAGCGTCGGCGCTCTCGCCCTTGAGCGAACTCTTGCGCAACTCGGTCAGCACCGTGGTCGCCACTTCCGGGCTCATGGTCGCGATGCGCGAATTGGGCCAGGCAAAGAGAAAGTGCGGCGCGAAACCGCGGCCACACATGCCGTAATTGCCGGCGCCGTAGGAGCCGCCGATCAGCACCGTCAGGCGCGGCACGCGCGCCGTTGACATGGCGTAGACCAGCTTGGCCGAATGCTTGGCGATGCCGCCGCGTTCGGCTTCGGTGCCGACCATGAAGCCGGTGATGTTCTGCAGGAACAGCAGCGGGATGTTGCGCTGGTTGCAGAGCTCGATGAAATGCGCGCCCTTCATCGAGGACTCGGAGAACAACACGCCATTGTTGGCCAGGATGCCGACCGGCTGGCCGTGGATGTGCGCCATGGCGCAGACCAGGGTCGTGCCGTATTCGGGCTTGAACTCCTGCAGCTCGCCGTCGTCCACCAGGCGGATCAGCACTTCGTGCACATCGTAGGGCAGCTTCAAATCGCCGCCGACGATGGCGCCGATCTCGGCCGCGTTGAAGCGCGGCGGCAAACTCTCGCGTGGCGGCACCGCCAGCGCCGGTGGCAGGTTCAGATTGCGCACGATCTGGCGCAGCTTGGCCAGCGCCTGGCGTTCGTCGGCGGCGAGGTAGTCGGTGACACCGGAGACGCGCGTGTGCATGGCCGCGCCGCCCAGGGTTTCACCATCGACCACTTCGTTGATGGCGGCTTTCACAATGGGCGGGCCGCCCAGATGAATACGTCCGGTTCCCTGCACGATGATCGCCTCATCCGACAGCGCGGGAATGTAGGCGCCGCCGGCGGTGCAGCCGCCAAACACAGCCGAGAGTTGCGGCAGACCCTGCGCGCTCATCTGGCACTGGTTGTAGAAGGTGGTGCCGAAGTGGCCCCAGTCTGGAAACACCAAATCCTGCTCGGGCAGGTAGGCGCCGCCGCAGTCCACCAGGTACAGGCAGGGCAGGCGGTTTTGCAACGCGATGTCCTGCGCGCGCACATGCTTGCGCACGGTCTCGCGAAAGAAGCTGCCGCCTTTGACGGTGGCGTCGTTGGCGATGACCATGCAGTGCACGCCTTCCACCAGGCCGATGCCGACCACAATGCCAGCCGACGGCACTTCATTGCCGTACAAGCCCCAGGCCGCCAGTGGCGCGATTTCAAGAAAAGGCGAGCCGACGTCGAGCAGCAGGTCAATGCGCTCGCGCACCGGCAGTTTGCCGCGCGCGATGTGGCGCTCCATCAGCTTCTCGCCGCCGCCGCGCATGGCCCAGCCCATGCGCTCGTGCAGCGTTTCCAGCAGTCCGGCATAGTGCTGGGCGTTGCGCGTGAAACCCTCACTGCCCGGTTTTATTTTTGAAACGGCCGTCATGATTTTCCTTGGTTGGCTGTGCCGCGCGCCTTGCGCTCAGCAGGCTGCGGGCACAGGCCGTTGGCGACCAGATCGGCCAGTTCGCCGGCCATCGCCGGCAGGCCGGATTTCTTCTGGTCGTACCACTCGGTCGTCCAGTTCATGGCGCCGAACAGAAAGAAGACCGTGCGTTGCAAATCGGTGCCGCTGCGGATTTCGCCGCGTTGCTGCAAACCCAGCAGCAGATCCTGCCAGTACTGCTCGTAACTGCGGCGCAGCGATTTGTGGCCGCTGCGCACCTCAGCCGGCACCTGGCCGAAGATGCGGATGTTGGCCGAGGTGAAATCGTGCGCGTGCAACAGGGCGCTCAGGTGCGCCTCGATCGCGCATTGCAGCGTGTCACGCAGGCTCGCCTTGGGCGGCAGCGCTTCGACCGCGCTGCGCACCGTGTCGAAGACACGCTGCACGCCGATGTCGAGCACCTCGCTGACGATCTGGTCCTTCGAGTCGAAGTGGTAATACAGGCTGCCGGCCTTCATGTCACAGGCGTCGGCAATGGCACGCAGCGAGGTTGCAGCGTAGCCCTCTTGACGGAACAGGCGCGCGGCGGTCTCGAGAATGGTCTGACGCGATGTTGCCCTGGTCGATTTGGCCGGCGCTTTGATGGACTTGCCTGCCGGCTTGCTTTTGTTGACGGGGGACACGTCAGTTCAACCCATGCGCTTGGCAATTTCGTCGAGCATCACTTCGGTGGCGCCGCCACCAATCGACTGGATGCGCGCGTCGCGCGTCATGCGCTCGATGGCCGTCTCACGGATGTAGCCCATGCCACCGTGGAACTGCAGGCAGTCGTACATCACTTCGTTGACCAGTTCGCCGCACAGCGCCTTGAGCATGGCGGCTTGCGCCGTCACGACGTGCTTTTGCGCATCACGCCAGGCTGTGTTGTAGATCAGCGCCTTGGCCGCTTCGACGCGCGCGCTGAGCATGGCCAGGCGGTGCCGGATCGCCTGCTTGTCCCACAGGGTGGCGCCAAAGGCCTTGCGTTGCGTAACCCAGTCCAGCGTCAGCTCGATTGCTTTCGAGGCCTCGCCCATGGCTTGTGACGCCAGCACGATGCGCTCGTTCTGCAGGTTCTTCACCAGCGCGTAAAAGCCCTTGTGCTCCTCGCCCAGCAGATTGCCGGCTGGAATGCGGCAGTTCTCGAACGTCAGTTCGGCCGTGTCGCTGCAGAGCCAGCCGTGTTTCTTCAGCGGCCGCGCAATCGTGAAGCCGGGCGCGCCCTTTTCCACGATGAACATCGAAATCTGGTGGTTGCGTCCGGCCTCGCCGGTCTTGGCCGCAACAAAGAAGATGTCGCCATAGACGCCGTTGGTGATGAACATCTTGCTGCCGTTCAGAACCCAATGGTCGCCTTCGCGGCGCGCTGTGGTGCGCATCGAGGCCAGATCGGAGCCGGCGTCGGGTTCGGTCATGGCCACGGCCGCAATGCGCCGGCCCGCCACGATGTCGGGCATCAAGCGCTGCTTTTGTTCAGCGTTGCCGGCGTGGTGCAGGTGCGGCGCTGCCATGTCGGTGTGCACCAGCACCGTGACCGCAAAGCCGCCAAAGGTGGAGCGACCCAACTCTTCGGCCAGCACCACGGTAGACAGGGTGTCGAGTTCGCTGCCGCCATAGTCGGCCTCGAAGCGGATGCCAAGCAGACCGAGGTCTCCCATCTGGCGCAGCACGGCGCGCGGCACCATGCCTTGTTCCTCCCAGGCGTCGGCGTGCGGCGCCACTTCCTCGTCGATGAAGCGGCGCGCGGTCTGGCGCAGCATCTCGTGCTCGGCAGTGAAGTAGGGATAGGCTTCGTGCAGCGGTGTGGTGGTGTGTGCGTTCATTTGAACTACCTAACGTTTGTTAGATAAATAGTATCACAGGAATCTGCGATGTGGTAATTTTTTTTCAACCTAGATTCGGCAGTTGGACGCGCCCGAGTGGGCCGCTCGCGGCGTGGCTGGGTAGGCGCGACGACGACGCAGGCTAATGCCTGCAAGGAGGAGCAACGCCCCCACCGGACACCACGCAGTGCAGATGCTGAAAAATCTGAGGTGTCCTGCGGGGCTAGCGGACCAGTTCACGCGTCAGCGGTTTAGTGTACGCCCGTGAGTGTGTGCTATTTGCAGGGTGACCGAATGAGCGTGGAGCGATTCGCGCAGGGTTCGCACATCTATCTGGCGGAGCTTGCAGAAGCGTTGCGGGTCGGCAGTTACACGCCGCAACCCGTCAGACGTGTGTACATCCCCAAAGGCAAGGGGTGGCGTCCGCTCGGTATACCGGCTGTCAAAGACCGCGTAGTGCAAGCTGCGTTGAAGCTGGTGATCGAGCCAATCTTTGAGCACGAATTGGAGGTTTGAAGCTTTGGCTTTCGGCAGGGGTTGGGTTGCAAGGATGCGCTGCGAGAGGTGGACCGGCATTTGAAAGCGGGCCACTTCTGGGTGGTGGACGCGGACCTGCAAAGCTACTTTGACACGATTGCGCATGATGCTTTGCTCGCGAAAGTGGGCAAGCGCATTGCAGATGGTCGTGTGTTGGGGCTTGTTGAGCAATTTCTCAAGCAAGACATCTTGGACGACATGAAGCGTTGGACACCAACGTCTGGCAGTCCGCAAGGGGCGGTGATAAGTCCTTTGCTTGCCAACATCTATCTGCACGAGCTTGACGTAGAGATGCGTGAGGCCGGGCTGGTCATGGTGAGATACGCTGATGATGCCGTGGTGTTGTGTCGCAGTGAAGATGAGGCGCAATTGGCGCTCAGTCGCATGCGTGAGTGGGTTATTGCCAACAGACTGACGCTGCATCCTGAAAAGACCCATCTTGGGGATTGTCGGCAAGACGGTCAAGGGTTCGAGTTTCTGGGGTATCGGTTCGAAGCAGGCAAGCGGTGGGTGCGCAAGAAAAGTCTGATGTCCCTGAAGGACAAGGTTCGCGCCAAGACGAGACGCAACGAGGGGAATTCCATCGAAAGCGTGATTGCGTCACTCAATTCGACCCTGCGAGGCTGGTACGGTTATTTCCAGAACGCCCATCGGTTTACGTTCTCGACACTTGATGGCTTCATTCGCCGTCGGTTGAGAGCCATGCTACGTAAACAAAAGCGCCGACCGGGTCAAGGACACTGCGAGCGAGATCACAAGCAATGGCCAAATGCATACTTCGCTAATCTTGGGCTATTCACAATGTCCGAGGCCCATAGATTGGCATGCCAATCCCGATGTGGAAACAACTGACTGGAGAGCCCGTCGCGGGAAAACTGCACACCGGGTTCGGAGGGAGGGGACGGCGGGAACCGTTCCCTACCCCTATTCAAGGGCACAGAGCGGGTCGTCGCCACAGTCTGCTTTCCGGCGCTCCAGTTCAACGCCGTAAAGAAGCAGTTCGTGGCGTTCGGCACCGTGCCCTAAGCCCGTCCATGATCTGCGGCAGCGGTGGTTCGTGGCCGCGGTCTTGGATGCCAAAGCAGAGCAATCAACGCCCCAGATATTTGTCGAAGAATTTGGCAATGTCCGTGAATGATTCTCTGGTCTCGGGGGCGCCCGGATTGAAACTGTATTGAGCATGCGACTGACCTTCGTACACATTCAAGTCTGCCACCACACCAGCGCGACGCAGCTTGCGGTGCGTTCGTACCGTATTGGAGAGGAACAAATCCCTGGTGCCGGACGTCAGAATCGCTGGCGGAAAGCCACTAAAGTCGCCATAGATGGGCGACAGCTGCGGATCCTTGAGGTCATGCCCGGCGGCATAGAGCAAGGCTGCACCGCCGAGCACACCATCCCAGGTCACAAGAACGTTGTCGATCCACTCGTTAGTCTGGTACGTGTCGCCAATCCTGGTCATGTCGGCCCAAGGTGTTCCCGATGCGATGGCTGCCGGAAGCGGCACTTTCTCGGCCTTGGCGCGATGAACCAGGGCCAATGTCATTGCGCCACCTGCAGAGGTGCCGAATATGGCCATGTTGGCGGGTTGGTTGGTTTTGATCAATTCCTTCCAGACCGCCATGGCGTCGTCCATTCCAGCCGGGTACGGAAAATCAGGAGGCATGCGGTAATCGACCGATACGATTTTGTAGCCGCCGAAGCTTGCCAGAAAAATGGCTTCGGGCAAGGCAGACTCGCCCGCTCCAAAAATGTAGGCCCCTCCGTGCACGTGCATGAGCAGCCGGTTCTTATTGGTGGATGGGAAATTCTTTGGCGTCACGATGAACACATTGACGCCTGCCATATTGGCGGTTTGCACGTCAACCCCGAGCTTTTCTTTCAGGGCTGGAATAACGGCGAGCACTGGCGCTGTGCGTTGCCTGATCAGTTCTTTCCAACTCGCAGTGTCCTTGGGTTCTGCATTGAACAATGGCGGGTAAGGTGCATCAATCATTGCCTGCATTTGCGAGCTGACGTCAGCGCTCGAGTGACGAGCCGCTGAGCGCGCATTGACAGCAGCTTGCGCCGCCGCAGTCTCGGCATGGCCGGTGGCCTGGGCTTGCACTGCCATCGCTGTGAAGCCCGCAAGCAGTATTGCCAGGAAATTG
>CAIXNB010000057.1 GCA_903920695.1 uncultured beta proteobacterium | reverse complement strand
CCAGTCATCTGGTCATCGACAGCGCCCTGCTGGCGCGCGATGGCCTGCGTGAAATCGGCGAGCGCTTTGGCGCGCATCTGACCGGCTGCGGCGCGCAGGCCGGCACTTTTCTGGCGCAGGGCGCCAGCATCGAACAGCGGCTGCTCGGGCAGGCAGACACCCTGCCGGAGATCGCGATCGACAGCGCCGATCTGGTGCAGATCATGTACACCAGCGGCACCACCGGCAAGCAAAAAGGCGTGATGCATTCGCACGCCTCGATCCATTCGGTGCTGCTCAGCAACCTGGTCGAGTGGGGCGTCGGGCTCGAGGACGAAGTCTTCAGCTGCCACCTGCCGCTGTTCCATGTCGGCCAGCACGTGGTGCTGTTGTCGGCCCTGCTGGGTGGCGCCGCTTCGGTGCTGATGCAGGGTTTCCAAGCCGGGCCATTGCTCGCGGCCATCGCGCGCCACCGCATCACGCTGCTGGTGGGCCTGCCGATGATGTACCGGGAGCTGCTCGACCATCCGCAACGCGGCGCCAGCGACCTGTTGAGCCTGCGCTTTTGCATCTACGCGATGGCGCCGATGTCCAAGCCTCTGCTGCTGCGCCTGCTGGCCGAACTGTGCCCGCGCTTCGCGCTGTGCTCGGGCCAGACCGAGATGTACACGGCGGCGACCATCTTCCGCCCTGAGCAGCAGCTCAAGCGTTTTGGCGCTTATTGGGGCGTGGCGACGCTGGTCAACGAGATGGCTGTCATGGACGACGACGGCAATCTGCTCGGCGCCGGCGAGGTGGGCGAAATCGTCTGGCGCGGCCCGAACGTGATGCTCGGCTATTACAAGGACCCCGAGGCCACCGCGCATGCCTGGCGCTTCGGCTGGCACCATTCGGGCGATCTGGGTCGCTGGGACGCGGACGGCGAACTGCTGTTCCTCGATCGCATCAAGGACATGATCAAGACCGGCGGCGAGAACGTGCCTTCGATCAAGGTCGAGGAAGTGCTGCTGCGCCACCCCTCGGTACGCGACGCGGCCGTGGTCGGCCTGCCGCACGAGCGCTGGGGCGAAGCGATCACGGCCTTTCTGGTGACCGATCCGGATCGGCCGGTCAGCACCGAGCAGATCGCCGCCCATTGCCGCGAACACCTGGGAGCGTTCGAGGTGCCCAAGGCGTTCGTGCAGTTGCCGGCGCTGCCGCTAACATCGACCGGCAAGGTGCAGAAGTTCGCGCTGCGCCAGGACCATCTCGCTTACTTCGGGGACCCGACATGAACACACCGACACCCACTTTCGAAACGCTGGCGCTGACACTGGCCGCGGGCGTGGCCCGCATCGAACTGAACCGCCCGCACAAGGCCAACGCGATCAATGCCGCCATGTGGCGCGAGTTGCGCGAAGCCATGCAGTGGCTGGACCAGACGCCGGGGGCGCGCGTGGGCATTCTGTCGGCGGCGGGCGGCCACTTCTCGGCCGGGTTGGACCTGCAGATGCTGCTCGAACTCAAGAACGATACGCAGGACGACTGCGACGGCCGCTCGCGCGAGAAATTGCGCCGCTCGATTCTCGACATCCAGGACACGGTGACCTCGATCGAACGCTGCTGCAAGCCGGTGCTGGCTGAGGTGCACGCGGCCTGCGTTGGCGGCGGCATCGACATCATCACCGCCTGCGACATGCGCTACTGCAGCGTTGAGGCCTGGTTCTCGGTCAAGGAGATCGACGTCGGACTGGTCGCCGACGTCGGCACGCTGCAACGCCTGCCGCGTCTGGTCGGTGAAGGCATGGCGCGCGAACTGGCCTACAGCGGCAGGCGCTTCGACGGCGCCGAGGCGGCGCAGATGCGCCTGGTCAATCGCTGCTACGAATCGCAAGCGGCCTTGCGCGCCGGTGTGCAGGAGATGGCTGCCGTGCTGGCGGCCAAGTCACCGCTGTGCCTGCGTGGCACCAAGGAGATGATCAACCATGTGCGCGACCACTCGGTGGCCGACGGCCTGAACTACATTGCCACCTGGAACGCCGCCATGCTGATGTCAAAAGACCTGCAGGAAGCCGGTCAGGCGATGCGCGAGAAACGCGCGCCGGTGTTTCGGGACTGAAGCTGGGCCAGAAAACGCACTTTTTTGGCTTTTTGCAGCACTTATGGCTCGGCTCGCGGCCGTCGTTTTGAGGTGCCCAGCTAAAGTTTGTTTGACTGATTACTCAATTCTTCAAGCGACAAGGCTGCACATTTGTAAGCCGTTATGGAGCGGGATGGGGTCCCGCAAGGCAGCAGTTGTCCGTGGCCGGTCTTTGGCGACTGACTGCTTTTCTGTGCTTGCCAGACCAGTGTGCGGAATTTGTCCGAATTTCATTGCTGCTGCCTTCAAGAGACTGACATCAGCGATAACACCCGACGAGTTATGCATGGTCAAAGCACTACGCAACGTGACTGGGTTTCCTCTCTGAGTTCTATCAGCCCGGACGAACGATAGAAATTTGACGAATTTGTCGCCATCGAGGCCGAGTCATCAACGGCTCACTGGATTCAAATTGCTAAGGACTGTGATTGTCTTGTCAGCGGGATCAATGCGAACCAAGTCACCAGTTCTGATCAAATCTAATGCATTCTGGTCCCAGCCCTCGGTCACCGGTATCCGGGCGAGCACTGCACCCTGAACCATGACGGGGTTTAATCTGCCGAATACCAGTGCCTTGGGACCAATGCCCTTGTGCAGCATGTCAAAGAATGCCCAGCCGCCCGCCACGCCTCCCTTGGATGTCGGGATCACGAGCACGCGGTCGCGGATTGATTCGCCTTCCACGCTGTGACCAATTCGGGAGATGACACCTGTCAAACGGTCCAGGTCATACCGCGGGCTGAAGCCTTCACGCATCACAAGAGCACATCCCTCAACAGGTTCGCCCCACGCGCGCTTGACATGAATGATCGTGCTCAAGCCAATCTCCCGGTGCACGCGATCTCGACACAGTCGGCCGTGCGACGCAGCACGGTATTAAAGCGGTGAGCCGTGATGGTATTTACCAGCTTGCCGGAATTGGAGATCAGATTGGTCCAGTTGTTTTCTTCGCGGATTTTCGTCAGGCGCTGCAGGATGTAGAAGCAGACGCCTTGGAGGATCGTAACGCCGGATTGACTGAGGATGTCAACGTAACCGAGCCGCTGCGCATCGCTGTAGACCATGTGGTTGGTTGTGACCAGCGCTGACATGCCTGGCGCCACCTTGCGCCCTTTGAACAACTCAGCGAGGTTCTGCATTTCGAACAGCGACAACTGAGGCCCGGAGAACACGACGATGTTCGCACCGCCCTGCCGATACTGATAGCTGTCGTACACGGCCTGGATGTCTTCGTCCGTGACGACCATGGTTTCCGCAGGAGCCTTGCCACGGAAGGCTGCGTCGCGCGTCGATGCTTCGGGCGTGACACCGACCATGTGAAACATGGCCATGGAGCCATAACTTGCCAATGACGCACCGAGCATCTTTAGCTCGTCCGACATGGGCATGCGGTCGAAGCCATCAAATACCGGAACAGCAAAATAGTCTTGGTGCGGATGGCCTACGATCTTTCCCAGCGCGCCCCAATCAGCCAGGTCTTTCATCTGCGCTCGCAGTTCCACCAGCAGTGTGCCCGAACGGGCCGCATCAAGATGAAAACCATATTCGGGCGTCCGTCCCGTGAGCGCGGCAGCAAAACTGGCCTTCCCGCCTTCGAAATTCGTGCGTGCACCGAGTACCGAATTGGCGTAAATCACCGTTCCGGTGTCACCCCATGCCACATGCTCACCCAACTTGGGCTGATAGACCTGTTGGTAGGGGATGCACGAATCTGTCGTGGCGATGCGCATGTTCTTGTAGCGAGACTGAATCTCCCGCTCTTTGCCAATTTCGTCTTCATCCTGCCGCAGGCTCGGATCAGGGTGGAAGTGCATGCACTGCGCGTTGCTCGATGTCGGCACGGTGCATTGCGCATGCTGATCGCCCATCCGGCGCAGGAGCTCCAACCCACCGTCGCCCATCACCTCGATGTCCCCCATGACATGGGCATGCGTGATGCGCACGAAACGAGCAGCCTCGAAAAAGTTGCCCACTTCGATTTGATATTGGATCGCCTCCTGCACCGCCAGCCCCTTATCCCCTCGCAGCATGGCTTGTTCGTCTGCAGTGAGACACATAGTGCCTGCTCCGGCGTAGAGTTGATCAGTCACTTACTATGTTTCCACAATTCTATTCAGTCAATCTTCGCGCCAGCATCCTTAACGAGTTTGCTGTATTTCTGCCGTTCAGCCAGTATAAACTCGCCAAACGCTCTTTCGTTCAAATATGCAGGAGCCGCACCTTGTTGCTGCAGCTGTTCCGAAAAGGACTTGTTCGTCACAATTTTTTCGATGGATCGCGAGATTTTCTCCACAACGGACGCAGGTGTCCCCGAAGGCACGAATACGCCCTGCCAGTTCTCGATGTTGAAACCGGGAAAACCTTGCTCGGCAAGGGTCGGCGTTTGGGGCAGCAAGCTGGAACGTTGCAATGTGCTAACGGCAAGCGCACGCAAGTTCCCGGTCTGGATCTGTGGCAAGGCCGGAGGCAAGCCTGAGAAGAACAAATCCACATGCCCCCCCAAGAGATCCGTTACCGCTGGTGCCCCGCCTTTGTATGGCACGTGCGTCATCTTGGTGCCGGACATCAGTCGAAACCACTCACCCGCAAGGTGCTGAGGGCCACCGGCTCCAGAGGACGCAAAGTTCACACCCGATTCACTGGCTTTGATTTGGCGCACCAGACTCTGCACGGAGTCGGCTGGTGACTTTGCATTGACCACCAGCACCAGAGGGGCCGACGCAACCTTTGCCACTGCAGCCAGATCTTTGGCTGCATTGAAAGGCATAACGGGATAGAGGAACTGGTTGATTGCCACTTCGGCGGGCGACGCGAACAGGATCGTGAGTCCGTCCGGCGCCGACTTGGCCACGAAGGCGGCACCGATGTTTCCGCCGGCGCCCGGCTTGTTCTCCACCAACACCGTCTGCTTCCAATCGTCGCTCAGCCGTACGGCCAGCACTCGGGCCACTACGTCGGTGGCGCCGCCTGGCGGAAAGGGCACGATGAGTCGTACTGGTTGCTCAGGAAAAGCGGCCAACGCAGCGCTGGCCCCTGCAAGCGCACCGACCACGACCAGTGCACCAAGAATGTGACGTTTGATTTGCATGATTCCCAGGTAGTTGATGGCCAATTCTGCCCGGTTTCATCATCCCTAGATAATCACAAATCACATATCCATGCTACATCTTCGCATAAGGGAGCCAACAAGGATGGGCTTGCACGACATCATCAGCACCTGGCGCCTTTGATGGGCGAAGGCACGGCGCGCCAAGAAAGGCCGTGTTGTAACGCAGCCTGTGCCGCAGTGCCACAGTACAACGGCACAGCGTGATCGAATTCGACCCCAAAGTCCATCCCGGACTCTTATACAACTACGCCACTAAGTGGCATAATAAAACATGGAGCGAGTTTTCAAAACCCGTCACTTCTGTCGCTGGATGCGCAAAACCGAATTGACTGACAAAGTCCTGTGTCGTGCCATCCAGGAAATGGTGCAAGGTTTGATTGACGCAGACCTTGGCGGCGGCGTGGTGAAGAAACGTGTCGGCCTTGCGGGTCGCGGAAAAAGTGGCGGCGCCAGAACACTGCTTGCCACCAACAAAGGAAGCAGATGGTTCTTTGTCTACGGCTTCGAAAAAAGATGATCGAGCCAACATCAGCGATGATGAACTCGAAGCCTTGCAAGATATCGCTGCGCAATTGCTCGCCAGATCGTCTGTACAGCTAAACGCAGCGGTGTTGGACGGAGCCTTACAGGAAATATGCCATGACGACAAAATCTAAAACCAAGAACCCAATTCTTGAAGCTGTGCACGAGACGGCCAGTGATTTGCATCGCCTGGGCTTTATCGACAAGCGCAAGATGCGCAAGTTTGATGGCTTGTGCCTCGCTCCGATTGCGGATTACGACAGCGAAAAGATTCGCGCTTTGCGTGACCATCTCCGACTCAGCCAATCGGTGCTGGCCGCCGTTCTCAACACAAGCCTCTCCACCGTTCGCAAATGGGAAGTTGGTGACAAACACCCCAGCGGCCCCTCGCTGAAGTTGTTAAGCCTGCTCGATCGCAAGGGGTTGGAAGCAGTTCTTTGAGTCAGGCGATCACAGTCAATACGAAAGTACCCAGCTAAAGGTTTGTTTGGCTGATTGCTCAACTACAAGCGACGCGGCTGCAAACTTGTAAGGCCGCTACGGAGTGGTATGGGGACCCGCAGGGTAGCGACAGCGGTCAGATCGGAGCAAACACCGAGTAGCTGGTTCCGACCTGACGCCAGTATTTGGGTTCCGCCGCCTTTAAGGTATGCCAGCATTGTCCACAACATGGGCCGCAGGACTTGCGACATGGTCCCGCGAACTCACGTGGGGATGGGAGCCGGGTAATCTGTGGCGGCCTCCGGTGCTTGATGATCGTCTCGCTGGTCGCGAAATTCCTCAGCGATGGCGCTGAAGCGCGCTTCTTCCTGTCTGAAGGCAGCAACAATGGCAGGGTCAAACTTGATGCCATCGAGTTTCAGGATTTCAGCGCAAGCATCGTCATGAGTCCAAGCGCGTTTGTAGGGCCGTGGCGTCGTCAAGGCGTCATACACATCGGCCAGTGCCATCAAGCGTGCGCCCAGCGGTATCTCTTGCCCGTGCAGGCCGCGCGGATAGCCGCTGCCGTCCCAGTTCTCATGGTGCCCGCCAGCCAATTGGGCTGCCACAGAATAAAGTGAGCCATCGACCTTTCCTTTGCCTGCCATCAGCAGCAGAATTGATTCGCCCAGCAGGGCATGTGTTTGCATGAGCCGCATTTCTTCGGCCGTGAGGCGACCAGGCTTCAAAAGAACTTGGTCCGGTATGCCAATCTTGCCAAGGTCGTGCATCGGGCAGGCCTTGACGATCAGATCAATTTGGGGTTCTGTCAATTCAGACGCATAGGGGCCACAGCGCGTCAACACCTGCGCCAGTGTCTTGACGTAGAGCTGCGTGCGCTTGGTATGCAAACCGGTTTCGTTGTCACGAACCAGCGAGAGTTCGGTCAATGCAATGACTGTCTGCTCACGGCCACGCGCCAACACGGACTCACTCAGCTCCTCGTACTCCTCCAGCACCTTCATGAGTTGCCGATTGACCTGCTCAACTTCGGAGATGTCCGCGTAGGTACGCACCACGTCGCCCGAGGGCATGGTACGGGTCAGAACTTCGATGTACCGGCCTGACCTGTCCTTGCGCGTATAGCGCTGCGGACTGGTCACGCGCATATCGGCGCCCTGGACGGCCTGATTCGCCCTGGCTGACTCCTGCTGCACATAGGAAAAGTCAGCGCCCAAGTCCCCTCGATCCCTCTGAAACTTGATCACCTCAGACGCTAGAACATCATTCAAGGGCAGCGAATTTGGCAGGTCCAGCAAGTCACGGGCGTGTTCATTGAACAGCTTGATCCGACCATCTTTGCCGATCACACATATTCCTTGCGCCATGTTCTGCAAGGAAGCATCGAGCATGACATTCGCGTGATCCAACTGGTCGGCATATTTCCGAAAATTCAGCAATAGCAGACTGAGCAGCCTCACCATGGTCACGCCTACAACCGCAGAACGGACCAGGACCGCAGTGTTGGCTTCCGTTTGCAGAGCCATGATCCCGACCGAAACAGCGATGGACACAAGCGAGACCCACTGCGCCATCCGCAGGGGCATGCGCATGAAAACGAAAACCAAGCCGACCAGCGCCCACTCAAACATGGTTGAATCGTTGGACAAGACGCCAAGACAGCATACAAGCATGGCCGTCAGTGGCATCAGATTAAACGAAAACCAATGGCTGTTCCGGTGTTGGAGTTTCCACCAATCCATTGCACCAACGACCACAACCAGCGTCAGCAAAACGCTGCCAAAGTAGATGTTGATCAGAGGCGGCTGGCCAAGCCAAAATCTGAGGATGCCCAGCAGCGCCGCAACAATGATCGCCAGATCGATCACCTTGAAGGTGCTGCGCCAACTTTCCGGAATGCTATCGGGGGTCTTGATTGAGAGCTCTGGCATCAGTGTTTCTCCATTCACGTGCATTGCGGATGGATGCCCTCGTGTTCTTCATGTTACCCTGAGCGTCCCCAAGAACGGCAGGCCGTCAATCGCACCGACGACAGCATAAGGGCACTGACCGGTCGTTCAGGCTGTATCTCCGAAGACCCGCTCTGTGTCTTCTCTTGACAGCCAGCAGCCATGTCGGCACGAGTTGAACCAACTTCGTATCCGCGCAGCAAACAGAACTGAACCTCAAGTGATTTTCCACACGCGGCAGTGCGCCGCAACCGCTCTCAGATCCAGCGGAAGATCCGGCGCAGCAGACCCAGCATCCAGGGTGGCACCTGGCCGGCCTTGAACAGCTTGGTTGCCAGACCGATGCGGGTTTGCACCACGCCGCGTTCATGGCTAAAGGTGCGGAAACCATAGTGCCCGTTGGCATTGCCCATGCCGGAGTTGTTGACGCCGCCAAACGGCAGGTGCCCGTGCAGGTAGTGGATGATGGCGTGGTTGATGCAGACACCACCGGACGAGGTCTGCGCCAGCACCTTGTCGATTGCCGCCTGGTCCTCGCCATAGATGTAGAGCGCCAGCGGTTTCGGCGCGGCATTGATGTGCGTGATGACCTCGTCGATCTCGGTGAACGCCAGAATGGGAAGCAGCGGCCCGAAGATTTCCTCGTGCATGATGGCCGCATCGGCTGGCACGCCATCGAGCAGGGTGGTCGCGATGTAGCAGTCGTCAAGCGCCACCACATCGCCCGTGAGCGCGCGTGCACCGCGCGCCTTGGCATCATCGAGCAGCGCCTTGATCCGGCTGGCGTGGCGCACGTTGACGATGCGGGCAAAGTGCGGGCTTTGCGCGGCCGGGTCTGTTCCGAAGGCCTGCACCAGTTGCGTACGGCAGCGCGCGACGAACGCGTCCTTCACCGAGCTGTGCACGAACACGTAGTCGGGCGCGATGCAGGTCTGTCCGGCGTTGGTGCATTTGGCCCACATCACGTTTTGCGCGGCGAGGTCCAGGTTCGCACTGGCATCGATGATGGTCGGGCTCTTGCCACCGAGTTCCAGGGTGACACTGGTGAGGTGCTTGGCCGCAGCCGCCATCACGACCTTGCCGATCATCGGGCTGCCGGTAAAAAAGATGTGGTCAAACGGCAGTTCCAGCAGACCCTGGGCGACTGAGGCATCGCCCTCGAACAGCGCGACCTCGTCTTCGGTGAACACCTCGCGCACCAGTTTCGCCATCGCGGCCGCCAGATTCGGGGCCATTTCAGAGGGCTTGATGATGACGGTATTGCCGGCGGCAATGGCCGCGACCAGGGGGCAGAAGGTGAGATTGACCGGATAGTTCCAGGGCGAGATGATCAGGCAGCGCCCGCGCGGCTCGTACTTGACCCAGGCACTCGTGCCCATCAGCATCGGCGTTGGCCACACGCGCGTCGGCTTCATCCAGGACTTGAGTTTGCGGATGGCATCGTTGACTTCCACCACCACCGGCAGAACCTCGGCCAGCTCCACCTCGCCGGGCGGCTTTCGGTAGTCGGCCCAACCGGCTTTGCACCATGTGTCGGTGTAGGCGATGACGGCAGCGCGCAGGCGCTTTAACTTTTCGATGCGCTCGGCCGCCGTGGAAGTGCGCAGTCGCAGCGCGGTGGCGCGCTGGCGCTCGAAGACATCGATGAAACTGGCCGGGGAGGGTGAATGATCGGTGTTTGACATGGGAACCTCAGACTTGGTGATCAGGGGTGGCATCGAACGGCTGCGCGACCCTCTGCTGCTTGGGTTCGCGCTGGAATATCTTACCAAGGTCAGGGGCATCGGCACAGACCGCAGCCGCCCCGGCACAATGCGCAGGTGAATTCTGAAAACCACTTCCGCACACGCCGCGATTGGCTGGCTGCCACGGCCTGTGCCGCCTGGGCCTGGCCAGCGCTGGCTGCTGACGGGCAGCGCCGGGCCTGGTTACGCCAGCCGGTAAAACCCGCGCTGCAACTGCCCACGCTTGACGGCGCGATATGGCGCCTGGCCGAGCAGAAAGGCAAGCCGGTGCTGCTGAACTTCTGGGCCAGTTGGTGCGAGCCCTGTCGCGCCGAGATGCCGGCGCTGGAGCGTCTGGCGGCGCAATATGCGACGCAAGGCTTGCAGGTGATGGCCGTCAACTACCGCGAAAGCGAGAGCGCCGTGCGCCGCTTCATCGACACCACGAGCCTGCGCCTGCCGGTGCTGCGCGACAGCGATGGGCAAGCGGCCAAGGCTTTGGGTGTGCACATCTTTCCGAGCACGCTGGCCATCAACCGCCAGGGCCGGGTGCTGTTCAGCGTTGTGGGGGAATGTGACTGGAGCAGCCCAGCGGCGAGCCGCTGGGTCGCCGAGCTGCTGTAGCCCGGTGCGGCGCTGACGCTATTTGCCGTCGGCCAGGAACGACGGGTAGCCCGCGTCATCGGTCGCCTTGGTCAGAGCGGCGACGTTGGTCTTCGCATCGTCGAATGTCACCTTGGCGTTGCGCTGCGCATAGCTGACCATCGCGCGGCTCACGCCCGGCACTTTGAGCAGCGCCACCTTGATCGTGACCGGGCAGGTTGCGCAGTCCATGGTCGGCACCGTCAGCGTCACCTGGCGCGTCGCAGCCGATGCGCAGCCGGCGCCTGCCAGTAGTGCCGCAGCAATGATTGCAATGGAATGGTTCATCAGACTGCCTTTCAGTAAAACAGCGGCGCCAGCAGCGGCAGCAGCAGCGGAATCAGGGTCAGCAGCGCGACCAGCCAGAACCAGCGACGCGCGCTTGCATTGATTTGACGGCAGCCAGTGTCGCAGGTCGGGCCGGCGCCTGCTGGCGGTTGAAAGAGGCGCCACGCGGCCAGGCCAAGTGCGGCCAGGGCCAGCACCAGCAGCGCGTTCGAATAGGGTTCAAGCCAGCGCATGCGGCTGATCCAGGCACCGGATATTCCGAGCAGCGCCAACAGCAGCGGACCCACGCAGCAGGCCGACGCCAGCAAGGCAGCAACACCGGCCAGCGTGAGTGCCGGTGCGCTGCGCGGCGCTGCCATGGGCGCGTGCGGTCTGCACGGGGTGGCGTCTGACATGACAGCCGCTCTCAGGCCTTGATCTCGCGCGCCGTGATCTGGTACGAGAACGCATCCGGGTCGTAGGGGTCACGCGCGCCGGCAGCGGTCTCGGCCTGCGGGTACATGAAGAAGCCGAGCTTGTTTTGTTTCGCGCCGGGCAGGGTGAGGTCACTGGCGCTGTTGTAGCCCATCCAGTTGCCCTCCCAACTGCCGAACAGCGCCTTGCGCACTGGCGCGACGATTGGATGGCCGGCGTCCTTGATCCACTCGGCGGTCTCCTGGCGCATGACTTTGGTGACGTCAGCCGGGTCCATCGCGACCCAACCGTGGCCCTTCAGGTAGACCTCGGCGCGGCAATGCTGCGCGCCCTTGAGGCTGGCGGGATTGCCGCCCAGCTCGCGGTAGCCGAAAGCGCTGGGCACCAAGCGGATGCCGTAGATGTCACGCGCTGGCACGCCTGCCGCGCGGCACAGTCCGACAAACAAGGCGTTGATGTCGGCGCACTTGCCGCTCAGGTTCTGGGTCTCGAGCATGGTCTTGATGTCGCCGGCGCCGCAGCCGCGCACCTTGGGTTCGCGATAGGTGCTGACGACGACCCAGTCGTAGATGCGTTGCACTTTTTCCCGGTCAGTGTGGGCGCCGGCGACGATCTGGGTCGCGACCTTGCGCACAATGCCGTCGGTGGTAATGAGTTCGCTCGGTTCGGTCCACAGACGCAACTCGGCGGCATCCGCAACCGGCTGCGCCGTAGCACGTTCGTTCCAGTCAACGGCGCGGTTTTGCGTCTGCACGCGATGGGTGAGCACGATGCTGGGTTGCGGCGTTGTGGCCGCAAACTTGGCCACCAGCACGCGGGCACCGGTCTTGCCGTCGGCAACCAGGCGCACATCACTGCTGTTGCCGGTCCAGCTGCTGTCCTGCGTGCGCTGCCACGGGGTTTCGAGCGAAGGCACTGGCAACCAGATCGTCGCCTCGCCCTTGGCATCGCGCAGTTGCACAGTCGTCGTGACCTCGAAGCTGCGCCAGCCCTCGATCTTGGGCTCGAACCGGCGTGCCGCTTCCTGCGCACGCAGCGCCGACACGCTGGCCAGCGCAATGGCAGCAGAAACAGCTTTAACCAGGTCGCGACGCGACAAATGATGGGACATGAGAGGTTTTCCAGAAAGATGGCCGCACGCGGCCCAAATGAAGCGCCGCCCGGCAGCACCGGCACGGCTTGATGAAAGCGAGTTTATCGCAATGGCCTGTTGGCCACACCGGCCGCACAAGCTGCGATGGCGTCGCTCAGCGCAGGCTGTAGCGCATCACACCGTCGTCGGCCAGCACGCGCTGCACTTCGCCGCGGCACATCAGGTAATTGAGACAGGCCATCGCCTCACCGGTGGCCATGTGGAGCAGGGGAATGTCGTCCTCACTGATAGCCCGGCCAAACAGCGCCTCTGACAGCTCGACCGCGCGACGCGGCTGCCGCAGCGCACGCTTGAGCCGCTCGAACGTGCGCTCGTGGTCGGCGGCGAGTTGCAGCAGGCGCGCGTGCAGGCCGTAAAAGGGTTCGTTGTGCGAGGGCAGCACCAGCACGTCGTCCGGCACTTCGCGCCTGAGCTTTTGCAGCGAAGCCAGCCAGTCACGCATCGGGTCGGCATCGGGTTCGCTTGGATAGACCGAGATGTTCGACGAGATCCGGGGTAACACCTGGTCGCCCGAGATCAGCACCGCGAGTTCCGGGCAGTACAGGCAGGCATGCTCAGGCGAATGGCCGCTGCCGACGACGACGCGCCAGGTGCGCGCGCCAATGCGCAACTCCTCGCCATCCTGCAGGCGCCGGTAGCTGTCGGGCAGGGCGTGGATGTGTTTGCCAAAGACGCCAAAACGCTGGTGGTAGCTCGCAATCGCGGCGTGCGACCAGCCGGCCTGCAGGTAGAAGCTCAGCTCATCGGGGGTCGCGTCGCGCCCGCTTTCGGACGCCAGCACGCGGCAGTTCAGGTACTCAAGCCGCGTCATCCACAGGCGGATGCGCAGCTTGCGCGTGAGCCAGCCCGCCATGCCGACGTGATCGGGGTGCATGTGCGTGACGAAGATGCGTGTGATGGGTCGCGGGTCGGTGGCCTGGGCAAACAGTTCGCGCCAAACCTGCGTGTTGTCATCGCTGCTGGTGCCGGTATCGACAATGGCCCAGCCCTCGCCATCGTCGAGCGCCCACAGGTTGATGTGGTTCAGCATGAACGGCAGCGGCATGCGAATCCAGTGCACGCCACTCGCCACCTCCAGCGTTTGCCCGCGCGCCGGCGGCGCGAACGGGTAGCGCAGGGCCGAGGTCGGCTTCTCTTTGTTCATGCCACCTTCCTGTGAGCTTTTCAGCGATTTTGAAACGCAAGCCTAGGGCTATCCGGGACAGCGGTCTTGCGCAAACTGGTTAGCAAGATAACGCAAGACCCGCGCCTGGCAGCCCGCATAAGATGAATCTTTCCACCCCGTAGCCATTGAAAGAAACACATGTCCGACAAAGTCGTTATCACCTGTTCGCTCACAGGCAGCCTGACCGATCCGGTGCAGCACCATGTACCGGTCACGCCTGAACAAATGGCCAGGGAAGCCCGTGCCGCCTACGATGAGGGCGCCACCGTCATGCACTGCCACTTTCGCCAGCAGGAACCCGGCAAGGGCAACCTGCCCAGCTGGGACCCGCAGGTGTCGAAGGATATCCAGCAGGCGATCCGTGAAGCCTGCCCCGGCGTCATCATCAACCACACCACTGGCGTGGTCGGGCCGGCCTATCTGGACGCGCTGCGCTGCGTGCGCGAGACCCGGCCCGAAATGGCGGCCTGCAATGCCGGCTCGCTCAACTACCTCAAGGTCAAGGCCAACGGCAGCTGGGCCTGGCCGCCCATGCTGTTCGACAACGCGCCGGGCAAGGTCAAGGAGTTCATCGACGTCATGGCCGAGGTGGACTGCCTGCCCGAGTTCGAATGCTTTGATGTTGGCATCGTGCGCTGCGTCGAGATGTACCAGCGCGTGGGCATGTACACCGGCCCGCTCGAATACAACTTCGTGATGGGCGTCGAATCCGGCATGCCGGCCGACCCGGAACTGCTGCCGATTCTGACGAGGCTCATCGTGCCGGGATCGAACTGGCAGGTCACGGCTATCGGGCGCAAGGAGATCTGGCCGCTGCACCGCCGCTGCGCCGAACTCGGCGGCTTTCTGCGTACCGGCCTCGAAGACACTTTCTACCTGCCCGACGGCACCAAAGCCACATCAAACGGCCAGTTGATCGCCCAGCTTGCGCAGTACGCGCGTGAAGCGGGCCGCTCCATCGCCACACCGTCCGAAGCACGCGCCCTGCTGCACCTGCGTCAGGATTGATGAACACGCCGCTGCCTTCGACCATCGGCGCCACTCTGGCCGAGGCGGCTGTGCGGCGTGGCAGCGCCAGCGCCTGCATCGATGGCGACCATGCATATTCCTACGCCGACCTCGATGCCTCAGCGCAACAGGTGGCCTGCGGTCTGCTCGCGCTCGGTTTGGTGCGCGGCGACCGCATTGGCATTGCGGCGCTGAACCAGCTCGAATGGCTGCAGCTTTTCTACGGCGCGGCGCAGATCGGTGTCACGGTGGTCGGCATGAGCCTGCGCTACCGCGACAGCGAACTCGAGTACATGGTGGCCGACAGCGAGGTGAAGTTTGTCTTCACCTTGGGCGAGCACGCCGACTTCGATTTCTTCGCCATGTGGGACCGTCTGGCGCCACGCCTGCCCACGCTGCAGGGCGTGATCGGCATCAACCGGCGTAGCAGTGCCAGTGCCGCCTGCCTGGCCGATCTGCTCGCAACGCCGCTGGCGCCGCAGGTCCTGGCCCGCGCCATGGCCGAGGTGCTGGAAACCGACCTGGCCATGGTGATCTACACCTCGGGCACGACCGGACGCCCCAAGGGCGCCGGCTTGACCCACCATAGCATGCTGGCCTCGGCGCGCGCCCAGGCTGCGCACATGCGGCTCAATGAGGACGACCGGCTGACATTGCCAATGCCGCTCAACCATGTCGGCGGCATCACCTGCGGCATTCTGAGCATGCTGATCGGCGGCGGCTGCATCGACCTGATCGCCGAGTTCAAGGCGGCGCATGTGCTCGATCGCATGGCGCTGCACCCGCCAACCATCGTTGGCGGTGTGCCGACCATGATGACCCTGCTGCTGATGGACACACAGCAGCGCGCCATCGACTGGCAGCGCGTGCGCCTGGTCTATGTCGGCGGCTCCAATGTTGACGCCACGCTGCTGGCGCAACTGCAGGCGCGCATGCCCAAGGCCGCGTTGATGAACCTCTACGGTCTCTCCGAATCATCGGGCGCACTGGTCATGACGCCATGGGACTGCACGAGCGACGACCTGATGAACACCATCGGCAAGCCGATCGGCGATGGCGCGGTGCGCGTGCTCACGGCCGATGGCGCCGTTTTACCGAGCGGCGAAGTCGGTGAGCTGTGCTACCGCGGTGCCGGCGTGATCGCGGGCTTTGTCGGCAGCGCAGCGGCCAAGCCCGCGCTTGATGCCGAGGGCTGGCTGCACAGCGGCGATCTGGGCGTGGTTGACAGCCGCGGCGTCATCACGCTCAAGGGCCGCTCGCGCGACATGTTCATCCAGGGTGGCTTCAACGTCTACCCTGTCGAGGTCGAGACCTTCATCTCACGCCACCCGAAAGTGATGATGGTCGCCGGCATCGGCGTGCCGGATCCGATGATGGGCGAGATCGGCCGCTACTACATCGTCGCCAAGCCGGGCGCGGACCTGAGCGCGGCTGAGCTCACGCGGTTCTGCCGCGAGCAACTGGCCGACTACAAGGTGCCGCGCCAGATCGTGCTGCGCGACGAATTGCCGCTGACGCCAGCCGGCAAGATTCACAAGGCAGCACTTCGCAACGAGGGCGGCTGAAACCGCCTCAGCGCAGCAGGGCCGCCAGCAGCGTATCAATCGGGAATTGCGCCGCCACCGCAGCGGCTTGCGGCAGATCGAGGCGCGGAATCTGTGCCAGACAGGGTGCATGCAGGCACAGGCCCAAGGCGTCCAGATGCGTCTGCGCCTGGGCCGGCGTCAGTTCGGGGTCCACTAGGTTGGCAACCCAACCGATCAGTTCCAGGTTGCGCGCGCGCAGCGCTTTTTCAGTCAGCAGCGCCTGCGCTACACAACCGTCCTTGATGCCCACCACCAGCAGCACCGGCAGGTCCAGCGCCAGCGCCAGGTCGGCGGTGTCGAAGTCGGCGCCGAGCGGGTCGAGAAAGTCGCGGTCGCCGTCGACCACGATGACGTCGGCCCAGGTTGCCAGCACATCAAAGGTGTCGACCATTTCCTCGATGCGCATCTGCACGCCGGCCATTTCGGCCGCGCGTTGCGGCGACGACTCCTGCGCAAAGATGTAGGGCGAGAGCACGCGACCCGGAAAAGAAAATGAACCTTCCTTCGCCAGTTGTTCGAGGTCGCTCTGGCGCCAGCGGCCATGCTCAAGCGTGGCGCCAGTGGCCACCGGCTTCATGCCGACCGTGTGCACGCCGTGGTTGCGCAAGCGGTTTACCAGCGCGCTGGCAACCAGCGTCTTGCCGACCGCGACATCCGTGCCCGTGACAAAACAGGAGCGGATCATCTGCTGCCCTGCGGGCACGCCGGTTTCCACGCGCGCCGGATCTATCGTGCGCCCAAGGATGACGGCGCCGCCGGCGCGTGGCTGTAAACCGCGAGTTTGCGCGAGCCGGCAAAGATGTCGCTCGGCTTCAGGCCGAAGACCTTGCGGATCGAATGGCTGAAGTGGGTCGAATCGGGATAGCCGGTATCGAGCGCCACATAGGCCAGATTCGAGGTGCGGTTGACGTAGTGCAGCAGGTTGCGCGCGCGCTTCCAGGTGCGAAAGCTGCGAAACGGTGCACCAACCTCCTGCTTGAACAAATGCAGAAAGCGCGAGAACGACAGATGCGCCATCTCTGCGTATTCCTCGGCGATGCCCGGTGCCGAAGGGTCCCTCTTGATGCGCGCGAGCACATCGGCAATGCGGTTATCGATGCGCCGCGGCGCCAGTTCGGTGCCGAAGAAAGTCTGGTCGAAGTTGAGTGTCATCAGGTCCACCGCATGGCCGCCTTGCGACAACTCGCGCTGGCGCTGCTGCACCAGACGCACAAAGGCCGGCGCATCGACCGCGCCGCGGCCCTTGAGTTCGCGCGGCAGTGCATCGGCATCGACCGTTTCAGCCTCGATGTGGATCACGTTGACAAGCCGCCCCTCGACCAGCACCTGATGCGGCTCATACGGTGGCACCACGGCCATCTCGCTGGTCTGCCACGGACCATCGCCCAGGCGCACGCGCAGCGTGCCGGTGACGGCCACATACACCGTGTAGCTGCCCATCATGCGTACCGATGGCACGCCGAGCAGCCCCAGATAAAAGAGCCGGTCGGGTGTAATCCACATCAGCCGATTGGCGCGCTGTGGGCTTGTGCCATCAGATTTGAATTGCATCTTTGTCTCCTGTCCGTATTCGGCTTGCATGGACAGCTAGATTAAGGGCGAGCGGCCAAGCGGTCTTGCGTCAGCATGCTGCGCCACAGCCCGAAACGCCATAAATCACTAGGCATTTACCCTAGCTTTGAGGTCGCAAGCGCGCCAATGTTCGGATCGTCCTGTGGCATTTTGGCGTGGTTTGCCCATGCACCAGGCTTGAGTTCAGTTACCCGCTGCTGGTCATTGTCATGGGCGCCGATCTGCTGCGCGTGATCAGCCAGGGTCATCCGATCTGACGGCATCGGCGTCGGTGTCCCGAGCCAGCCTGATGCCGGAGAACTGCCAGCGCGCGCATGCCGGGAAAAAGTTCCGGTAGGACGCGCGCGCATGACCCGGCGGTGTGGCGCAGGAGCCGCCGCGCAAGACGTACTGGTTGACCATGAACTTGCCGTTGTATTCACCAATCGCTCCGGCACTCGCTCGAAAACCCGGATAAGGCGCGTAACTGGAACGGGTCCATTGCCAGGCAGCGTCAAACCACTGCGTGCTGCCGGGCATCGCAGCGGCGCGCGGGTGGAATTCATTGGTTGACCCAGATCGGCCGCTGACCGAATGGCGCGAGGCCGCATGCTCCCATTCAGCTTCGCTTGGCAGACGCGCGTTGGCCCAGCGCGCGTAGGCGTCAGCTTCGTAGTAAGAGACGTGCACGACCGGGCGATGCGGGTCCAGTCGGATCAGACCGCCCAGCGTGAACTCCTGCCATTCCTGCGCGTGCCGCCAGTACAGCGGATGGCGACAATTTCCGGCCACGCGCCAGTCCCAGCCTTCGGCCAGCCAGAAACTGGGATCGTCATAGCCTTCGGCATTCATGAACGTCAGGTACTCACCGTTGCTGACCAGACGCGACGCCAGGGCGAATGGTTCGAGATAGACGCGGTGGCGCGGCGTTTCATTGTCAAAACAGAAGCCGGCCTCGACATGGCCAATCTCCACGACACCGCCGTCGTGCGCCTGCCAGGCAATCGGCAGCGCCTGATCGGCGGTGGGCGGCGGCGTTCCATAAGCCGGCAACAAGGGGTTGCACGAGAACAAATGTTTCAGATCAGTCAGCAACAGTTCCTGATGCTGCTGTTCATGCTGCAGCCCCAGCGTCAGCAGCTCGCCCACAGCGGGCGCCAGGGCGGCCCCCCGCAACAGCGTCATCACGCGACGGTCGATGTCCGATCGGTAAGCGAGAACCGTGCTCAGGGACGGTCGCGTGAGCAAACCGCGCTGGGCCCGCGGATGCCTGGCGCCGACCGCGTTGTAGTAAGAATTGAAAAGTACCCGGAACGTTTCATCAAACGACATGAATCCAGCCTCGGCCTGCGCCAGGACGAAAGTCTCAAAGAACCACGTGGTGTGCGCCAGATGCCATTTAACCGGGCTGGCGTCGGGCATGGACTGCACGCAGCAGTCCTCTGCCGACAGCGGCTGCGCCAATGCAAGCGTGTGTTGGCGCACCGCCGTGTAGTGCGCGCGTAGCGTGTCCATCGATCAGACCTCGGCGAGGAAGACCGCAAACCACTGGCGTGGGTCGGTCCAGGCGCGCGAGCGCTTGAAGCCGGCCCGCGCCAGCAGCGCCGCGAAAGCCGATACGCTGTATTTGTAACTGTTTTCGGTGTGGATGCGCTCGCCCGCGCGGAACCAACGTTCACCGCCGATCCAGGAAACCCGCAGGTTCCGGTTCGCCTGCAGGTGCATCTCGATGCGCGAGCGCGCTGCATTGAAGAAAGCAACATGGCGCCAGTCATCGAGATGGAAGTCACTCCCAATGAGCCGATTGACATGGGCCAGCGCGTTCCGGTTGAAGGCCGCCGTCACACCGGCACCATCGTTGTAGGCAGCATCCAGAACTTGCTTGTCCTTGATTAGATCAACTCCGATAAGCAATGCGCCCTGATCTGCCAGCTGGCCCTGGATGCGCCGCAATAGTCCCAAGGCGATCTCGGGGTCGAAGTTCCCAATCGAAGATCCCGGGTAGAACACCAGGCGCCGACTCAGTGGTAAATCAGGCGGGAACGGGGCTTGGTCAAAAATATCCGCAACAACTGTGCGAATGTCGAGTTCGGGAAACACGTCGCGCAGACGGTCCACAGCCTGCTGTAGGAAATCCCCCGAGATATCGATTGCAACGAAACATTTGGGCTCAATCAGTCTGCACAACGCGCGCGCCTTCTCGCAGTTGCCGGCCCCTAATTCGATCACCGTCGTATCGCTTGCGATGCAGGTCTTGATGTCCTGACCATGCATCTGAAAGATGGCATGCTCGGTGCGCGTCGGGTAGTACTCCGGCAAGGTCGTAATGCGCTCGAACAGGGCCGACCCGCGCTGATCGTAGAAATACTTTGGGTCAATGCTCGGCTGCGCAACACTAAGGCGCGCAATGATTTCCGCGTAGGGCGTGATGTAAGTTGTCAACACTTCCGGCTTCTCCAACACAAGAGGACAAGGCAAATCGGCCGTTTCAAATATCCAGCGACGAGGTAAGTCCGGGGGCAGAGGTAAAAGTACCGGATCAGCAGAATGGGCATCCGGCGGTGCCTGGATGCGTCACTGGTTCGTGCCCTGATTCAGGGAAGGGCACAAGCCCTTAAGGCGTGAGACCGAGACCGACCGGCTTAGTTCGCGGGCGTTAACTGCGCACGAATTTCGCCGCCTGGTTTATCCTTGGTGTGCAAATTAACGTACCACTTGCCGGCTAAAACATCTTTGGCTTGCTCAAGGGTTATTGTGGCCTCGCCGCTGATGGGGCTCTCGACACTTCCCTTGAACCCCAGGGCAACTCCGGCATTTTGCCCAGCAATAGCAGGCCCATGGAAGTGCCCCACGCCAGCCGGACCGGTAAGACCGGAATAGACCACTGTCCATTTCAACTCGTTGCTATCCATGTTGAGTGTTGCCTCGACTGTTCCTATGCCCTGACTTGAGTTTGGAGGAACCTCGCTGGCGCCGGAGAGCTTCCCGGTCAATGCAACGATGTTGGCGGCATATGCCGCACTCGCGCTCCCGGCTATCGCAAACACGGAGAAGGCAAGAAGCGCTTTCTTCAATGCAATGTGTCGGCTAAACATTGTTTTCCCCTTCGTAGTTGAACGCAAGGTCGGACATATGACCTTGCAATTGACATCTTGGCAGAATGCTGGGAAGTTGCAGCGCCGGTCTTCATCTCAACCATGAAAACAGTATGGTCACTTTGGGGAACGCGTTCAGTCAACGGATCAAGGGCAATCTTTCAAGAACGCGATGCGTTGGGGGGTGCTACTCGTCAGCAAGCATGGCATTGTTTAGGCCAGCCGCGTGCGACAGGAAATCTACAACCGCTGAGTTGAATGCCGCTGGAGCTTCCAGGTTGACAGCATGGCCGGCGGCTAAGTCAACTACCTTGCAGGCTGGAATGCGACTCAGCGCGGTTTCGCGGTGTGGCTGAAACTGTTTTTCCCAGGCTCCGTTGACCAAGAGTGTGGGAACCTCTATCTGCTCTAGTTCACGCACCAAAGACAAACCTGGGAGCGTGTGGCGAATTGCCATCGCAACCGCCTTCGGGTTGACGCGCGCTGCAGTTTGCGTCAGCGCGGCGCGAATTTCCGGATCCAATCGACTTGCATACTTTGGATGGACTGGCAGCTCGGCGATGGCGTCGATCCCCCTCGCTTCAATTTCCGCTGCCGTCGCCTCAGTTTGCTGTGTGCTCTGGACCGGTGCTGCCAGTGCTGACATTGAGTTTGTAAAGACCTGTGCGATCACGGCCTGCGGATGCATGAGGCTGTAACGCAAGGTCAGTCCGGCGCCGAACGACAAGCCACACAGGATGATGCGTGGCGCTTCCAGCTCGATGCGCACGCGCTCGAACTCTGCGATGTACGCGCTGACCGAGTAAGGCGTGGCTGAGTCTGGCGTCGGCGAATTGCCGTGACCCCAAAGCTCAAACAGAACCGGGCGGGCAACGGTTGCCAGTGCGGCCAGGTTTGAGCGCCATTGCAAATTGCCAGACAACATTCCGTGCACCAAGAATATGGGCGGGCCGACGCCATTCATGACGTCAACATGCAGATGCGGCTCTACGCCCATGGCTGCAACCGTGACATCGCGACTGCGTTGGTGAAGAGGCGCCCCATGGTTCATCGACGCAGTTGGGCGCGTGTTTGGATCGCGTCGTGCATGGTCAGCAGCCTCTGAGCTTGCAGAAGGTGTAGCCTCTCCACCATCTTCCCATTGAGATTGATGACGCCGGCGCTGCAGTTTTCCGCCTTGGCAAAGGCGGTCACGATGCCTCTTGCTTCCATGACGGCGGTATCTGACGGTGAAAAGAAACGGTTTGCAGACTCGACCTGGCAGGGGTGGATCAGGGTCTTGCCATCGAACGCCATCTTCACCGATTGGTTGGCCTCAGCGTCAAAACCTGATTGATCGGCGAAATCGTTCCACACGCCATCGAGCACGCAGAGCCCATGATGCTTGGCTGCTAACACGATGTTCATTAGCCAAGGCAACAAAAACACGCGTTGATCACCGGGGAAGACCCTGGTTTCCTTGGCAATATCGTTGATTCCGACAACCAGACAGTCCAGTTTCGGTTGACCGGCAAGGCCGCTCGCAAGCAAGTGATCCAAGTTGCTGAGGGCGGCCGCTGTTTCGATCATGGCCCACAGTCGGGTGCTGTTGGCGATGTTGTGGGCAGCGATGGCGACGGACAACAAACGGAAGTCTTTGGCGTCAGAAACTTTGGGCACCAGCAGGGCATCGGGGCGGCACTGCACCACAGCATCGAGATCGCGGTCGAAGTCCATGCTGCCGATACTGTTGACGCGGATCACCGTCTCCTTGTTTGGGAAGCCTTCAGCAGCAAACGCTTCGACGACATTGCGTCGTGCAATTTCCTTCATGTCAGGCGCAACCGCATCTTCCAGGTCAAAGATGATCACGTCGCAATCAATGCTGCGTGCTTTCGCCATGGCACGCTGATTGGTAGCGGGGACATACATGGCAGAGCGCCGGGGCATATGCTTGTGAGGGTCCATGGGTAGTGACTCCAGAGTGATGCAGCTCAAATTCATCAGCGCTTTTGATCGGGCCTGATTGCGCATGTGGGCGCCAGTGTGACCGATTCATGAAATCAATTCCATCACGGATGTGATCGCGTCGGAACAGAATATTTCAAATCACATTTGTGATTTCACTGAGGAGAACGGACTTACATCACATATATGATGTCGCGCGCAGTTTTTTTGTTTAATACTAATTGTGACAAATACATGTACCGACTCACAAGTACGGACAGGAGACAAAATGAATCAGCAAACATCAGCCTTGCGCAGCGGGACGGATTGCACGTCCTTACTGGCCGCCTGGATTAGTTCAGTGGACGATGGCGCAATCAGTTCACGCGCATTGGAATGGGCGCGTCATGCGATGCTCGATTGGGTGGCCGTGGCCATTGCAGGAGCGTCGGAACCGCTGGTTCGCATCCTGGCCGCTGAGTACGGGGAAGCCACCGGCCTACCGTGCACGCTTCTGGCGGGCGGCGGCTCTGCCCGGCCACTCGATGCCGCACTGATCAATGGTTCGGCTGGTCACGCACTTGATTTTGATGATGTGTCTACCAAGATGTTTGGTCATCCAACGGTGCCTGTTGCGCCGGCGGTGATGGCACTTGCGCAGTTTGAGCGAGCCAGTGGGCGCGATCTGTTGCGGGCGCTGGTGGTTGGTCACGAAATTGAGAGTCGCGTCGGCTCCCTGGTCGGGCCGAGTCACTACGAGCATGGGTTTCACGCAACAGGCACTGTCGGAACGTTCGGTGCGGCCGCAGCCTGTGCGCACTTGAAGAAGCTCGGTGCGTCGCAGACCGCGCACGCGCTCGGCTTGGCTGCAACCCAGGCAGCGGGCTTGAAGTGCATGTTCGGGACCATGGCCAAACCGCTGCACGCAGGCAAGGCGGCGATGAACGGGCTAATGGCTGTGCAACTTGCAGCGCGCGGCTTTACCGCCAACGAACATGCGATCGATTGCCCTCAGGGATTCGCACGCACGCAGGCACAGCAGATCAATCCCTTCCCCTTGTCAATTGACACGCGTGCGGGTTTTGCGATCGAAAAAACCTTGTTCAAGTACCACGCGTCCTGCTACCTCACCCATTCGACCATCGAGGCCATTCGCTTGCTGCGCCTGCGCCACGGCATTGGTCTGGAAGATCTCGACGCGATGACGATCCGGGTGGCGAGCAATCACCGGGGCGTCTGCGACATCGATAGTCCCCAGACCGGTCTCAATGTGAAATTCTCGATCAAACATCTCGCCACGCTGGCGCTTGACGGCGTGAACACCGCAGCCCTGGATCTCTACTCGACACAGACAGCACTCGACGAGCGCATTGTTCGGGCGCGTAGGCGCGTTACGCTGATGTTTGACGAAGCCAGCGAACGCAGTGATTCGGTGGTGACGATCCGGACTTGCGATGGCCGTGAATTCACTGCAGATGCCAATGTTGCCATTGCCGCGAACGAGCTTGACGCGCAATGGCAGCGTTTGGTGGATAAAGCCCGGCACATTGCCGAGCCTGTCATTGGTCCGGCGCGTTTCAAAAGTCTGGTGACAGCGATCGAGCAACTCGATCAGTCCCCGTCCCTTCAACCCTTGTTTGAGGCCATTCAATGACTCCCAATGAACAAACTGTCGCGCGGCTGAAGTCCGATGCAAAAACATGGTCACGTGGTAACCGCTTTGAGGACTTCGTGATCGGTCGACGCTTCTTGCACCACTGGGGTCGTACCGTGACAGCAGCGGACAACACCTTGTTTTCAACCTTGACCCTTCACTACAACCCGCACTACACCAACGAATCATTCGCTGTGGCGCACGGGCACCCGACGACGCCGGTCAACCCGCTGCTCGTTTTCAACACCGTCTTCGGTCTCACGGTTGAGGATCTTTCAGAGGGCGGAGGGCCCTTCCTGGGAGTTGACGAACTGGTCTATTTGCAGACCGTTTATCCGGGCGACACGTTGTACGCAAGATCGGAAGTGATGGCCGGGCGCCTAGCCTCCAACCGTCCAGGCTATGGCATCGTGACCTGGCACACCCGTGGCGCGAATCAGCGCGGTGAAGAGGTGATTGCCTTCAAACGGTCGAATCTGGTCAAAACAAGGAGCTAAGCATGTCACAAGATGGATTGGGTTACATGACAGAGGAGCGTCGCATGATTCGCGACACGGCGCGCGACTTCACGATGAAGGAAGTGCTCCCGGTGGCCAACAAGCTTGATGGTCCGGAGGGCGAAATTCCGATGGAGCTGCGCCAAAAGATGGCTGACATGGGCTACTTCGGCATCACGATTCCCGAAGAATACGGTGGACTCGGCCTCGGTGTTTTTGAATATTGCCTGGTAGCAGAGCAACTCTCGCGTGGCTGGATGTCGGTGGCTTCAATCCTGGCACGGGCCCAGGGTGGATGGATCAAGGCCGGTATGTCCCCGGAGAAATGTCAACAATACCTGCCGCGCGTGGTGAGCGGGGAATTCCTCAACGCAAGTGCGCTCTCGGAAGCGGATACCGGCTCCGACCTGGCTGCCATCGCCTGTCGTGCCGTGTTGGATGGTGATGAGTGGGTGCTGACTGGGAACAAATACTGGTGCACTTTCGCCGATGGTGCTGACTATCTGGCGCTCTTTGCACGCACCTCTGCACCGCCGAGTGCGTCCAAGCGCTGGCAGGGCATCTCGTGTTTCCTGATCGAAAAGGAACGCGGCAAGTTTCCTGCTGGGATGACGGGCTTCCCGATTCCGAAGGTCGGCTATTTTGGCTGGAAGACATTCGAGCTCGCGCTGGATGGTGTGCGTGTCCCCAAAGACTGTCTAATGGGCGAGGAAGGCAAGGCGTTCTTGCTGATGACCAAGGGTCTTGAGGGTGCACGCGCCCACACGGCTGCCCGGGCCATCGGTCTCGCGCAGGGCGCACTTGAAGACTCCATCACCTATGCCCTGGAGCGCAAGCAGTTCGGCCTGCCGATTGCCGAATACCAGGCGATTCGATTCAAGATCGCCACTATGGCGACCGAGGTCGAAGCGGCGCGACAACTCTTGTACTTTGTCTGCAACGAGATTGATAGCGGCAGGCGTTGTGACAAGGAAGCGTCGATGGTCAAGTATTTCGCTTCTGAAATGGCAGAACGTGTCACATCCGAGGCGATGCAGATCTTTGGTGGCGCCGGCTACACCAAGCTGTTTGCGGTGGAGCGCTACTGGCGAGATGCCCGTCTGACGAAGATTTTCGAGGGCACCTCAGAGATTCAGCAGCGAATCATCGCGAACAATCTGCTCGGTAAATCCGAGCTCGAGAACATGATCTCCGAACGTGCGTTTGAAACGCAGGCGGCGCGCAAGGGGGCCTCCTCATGATTAGCTCCGAGTTGACCAGTGCAAACAACTACTTCGAAGATTTCGAGCTTGGCGCGTTGATCCGCCATGCCCGGGGCAAGACCGTCACCGAAATGGACAACGTTCTGATCACCAATATGGTGATGAACACGGCCGAAGGACATTTCAATGAGCATGTGATGAAGCAGCAAGGCGCTGGTGGCATCTTTGCCCAGCGTGTGGTTTTTGGCGGGATCAACCTGGCCATGGTGCTCGGGCTTTCTGCGCAGGATACCGCTGAGCAGTGCCTGCGTGAACTCTCGCTGGACAAGATTCGTCTGTCGTACCCCGTGTTTCACGGCGACACGCTCTATGCCTTTTCTGAGGTGTTGGGCAAGGAAGATTCAGAACGGGAGGACGCGGGCGTCGTCCTGTTCCGGCACTTCGGGCTCAACCAGGACGACAAGCTTTGCGTCGAGGCTGAGCGCAAGGTAATGCTCAAGCGCAAGAGTCACTGGGCCAAGCGGTGAAGACTCAATCTGCAGCGTTGGGGGCATTGGACGGCCTGGTTGTGCTGGATCTCACTCAAATGTTGGCCGGACCGTACGCAACCATGATGCTCGCAGATCAGGGCGCTCGGGTCATCAAGATCGAGCCACCCGGGGGCGACCTCACGCGTCGCAACGGCCCGTATCTGGAAGGTGCACTCAAGATTGAGCAGGGTGGCTTCGGAGCCTATTTTGCTTCGATCAACCGCAATAAGGAATCGCTGATTCTCGATCTGAAGATGCCGGCCGGCAAAGAGATCTTGCTGCAGCTCGTGCGCAAAGCCGATGTGTTGGTGGAGAACTTCCGCGCTGGCGTGATGGAACGGCTCGGCCTGGGCTATGAGGTGCTGGCGGAAGTCAACCCCAAGCTGGTCTACGGAACACTGCGGGGTTTTGGTGATCCACGCTGCGGTGAGAGTCCCTACGCGAAGTGGCCCGCCTACGATCCGGTGGCGCAGGCCATGGGTGGAATCATGGGCATTACCGGCCCCATTTCCGGTGGCGCACCAACCAAGATCGGCCCCGGCGTTGGCGACATCATCCCGGCCATGTTTCTCGCGTTCGGCATCGCTGCGGCTTGCTGGCGCGCGCAGCGCAGCGGCAAAGGCCAGTTTGTCGATATTGCGATGGTCGATGGCGTGCTTGCGGTTTGCGAGCGAATCGTTTTCCAGTACAGCGTCTCAGGTGTTGCGCCTGGGCCGGAAGGCAATGGCCACCCGCTGCTTTGTCCGTTCGGACTATTTCCGGCAAAAGACGGCTACATCAGCCTGGGTATTCCCGGCGATCGGTTCTGGGTTCCCCTTGTGACCTTGATGGGCCGGCCAGAGCTCGCTATCGATCCGCGCTACTGTACGAACGAGGCGCGCGTCGCCAGGCGAACAGAGGTCAATGAGATCGTCGGCGAGTGGAGCAGCCGCCATACCAAGAAGGAACTCACGGAACTTCTCGGCGGCGAGATACCGTTTGGGCCAGTCTTCAACGCCGCTGACATTTTCGCGGATCCCCACTTTCGCGCGCGCCAGATGCTCGTTGAAACCGAGCAGCCAGGCGCTACGCGCCCACTCACGATTGCCGGAACGCCAGTACGCATGAGCGAAACACCCGGCCAGATTAGGCACCGCGCGCCCATGACCGGTGAACACACCACGGCCACGCTCACGGACTTCGGTTTTACCCCACAGCATATCGATCAACTGCGAGCTGACGGCGTGATTCATTAGTGAAAGTCAATCAACGAAAGGACCTACCATGCAAGAACGACCTCTAAGACTACGGCGCTGTCAATTGTCGGTACCCGGCTCCAGCGAGAAGATGATGCAGAAGGCCTCTGGGCTTGATCTGGATTTCGTCTTTCTCGACCTGGAAGATGCGGTTGCCCCTTCCGAGAAGAGAGCGTCGCGGGCGAATATCGTCCGCGCTTTGAATACCCACGACTGGGGGCGGACGACGCGCTGCGTGCGTGTCAATGACCTGACGACCGAGTATGCCTACGAGGACATCATCGAAGTCGTCGAAGGTGCACGCGAGAACCTCGACGTCATCATGCTGCCCAAGGCGATGAGCGCTGCCGACGTGCAATTTGTCGATAAGTTGCTCACCATGATGGAGAAGAAGCTCGGTTTGAAGAAGCGTATTGGCATCGATGTGCTGATCGAAGAGGTGGAGGCCATGATGCGGGTCGAGGAAATTGCGGCGTCCACCCCGCGCCTGGAATGTCTGATCTTTGGCATGGGTGATTACTCGGCCAGTCAGGGCATTTCGATTAGCGACATCGGTGGTTCCAGTGGCTACCCAGGCGACATCTGGAATTACCAACGGCACAAGATGACCATTGCAGCGCGTGCCAACAAAATCGTTGCCGTTGACGGGCCGTTTGCCGATTTCAAGGACCCAGACGCCTACCGCGAAGAATGCCGCCGCTCAATGATTCTCGGCATGGTTGGGAAATGGGCTATTCACCCGTCGCAAGTGGAGCTTGCACAGCAGGCCTTCTCACCTCGCGCAGCGGATGTGGCGCGCGCACGGGAAATGATGAATGCGTACGACGAAGCCCTGGCGCAAGGACTGGGAGCCGTTCAGTATGGCGGAAAGATGATCGACATCGCGTCCGTCCGGATCGTGAAGAACCTTGTCGACAGGGCCGACCAGATCGGTATGTAACTGGCTGACCCACTGAGTGGCGCGATCCAAGGGCATCCACAAGGAGAAGTTGATGACACATGGGCTACAACAAGTTTTGTCGCTTGCCGGCAAGACAGCGCTCGTTACCGGCTCCGGTCGCAATATCGGGCGCGCTATCGCCATCGCTTTGGCGCAGCAGGGTGCCAACGTTGTCGTCAATGGTCATCGCGATAAGGCTTCAGTTGATGCGGTGGTTGAGGAAATCCGAAAAGCAGGCGGAACGGCCGTCGGCGTCATGGCCGATGTCGCTTCGCCTGATGAGGTGTCCGCAATGGTTGCGACGGCTGTGAGCGAATTTGGTTCGATAGACATCCTGGTCTCCAACGTCGGCATCCGCCGTATGCAGCCGTTTCTTGATATCAGCATCGAGGACTGGAACACAGTCCTGGGAACCAACTTGTCGCCTGCGTTCTATTTGGCGCGCAGTGCGATCCCACATATGCAAGGTCAAAAATGGGGTCGCATCATCCTGATCTCCGGTTTCGATGGGTTCTGGGGCCATATGACCCAGCGTGCCCATAACGTTACCTGCAAGGCCGGCTTGCATGGCTTGACCATGGCGCTCGCGCGCGAGTTTGGGCCAGACGGCATTACGGCCAATACGGTGGTACCTGGTGCGATCGATACGGAACGCGACTGGACACAGTACACGCACCAACCCAGTAAGGACGAAATAGCCAAGCAAATTCCGGTCGGGCGTTTCGGTGCGCCTAAGGAAGTGGCGGCTGCCTGTACCTACCTCAGCTCTGATGCTGGCGGATTCGTCTCAGGACAGGCGATTCACGTCAACGGCGGGCACTACATGTATTAGAAATTTGCCGAGTGAAGAAGAAGCGCCAGCATAGGCGCGAACTGTAATGTGAACCAATATGACGGGTTGAAGTTCCGATAACTTATTAGAAGAGACAAACATGAATACCGACATCCTTAGCAATCCGCCCCGTGATCGGCTGCAGAAGAATGAAAAAGAATTCATTTTGTGGCGCGCCATCGACGTGGTTACCGACATTGCCGGAATGAGCAGTGGTTGGTCTGTATTGTTCGTCGGCGTGATTATTCTGTACGAAGTGATGATGCGCGCCTTTTTCAAGTCGCCAACCATTTGGGTGACGGACATCAGCACCTATGCGCTGGTCTGGTTTTGTTTCATGACGGCAGCGTACGGTCTGAAATCCGGTAGT
>CAIXNB010000056.1 GCA_903920695.1 uncultured beta proteobacterium | reverse complement strand
GGCCATGTGCACTCCGGCGCCCTGGGCTGGGTCGGGCTGGTCACCATGGGCAGCATGTATTACCTGATTCCGCGCCTGTTTGGCCAGAAGCAGATGCACAGCATCAAGGCCATTGAGATTCACTTCTGGACTGCCACCATCGGCATCGTTATCTACATCGCGGCAATGTGGATCGCCGGCGTGATGCAGGGCCTGATGTGGCGCGCCATCAACGCTGACGGAACTCTGACCTACACTTTTGTCGAATCGGTCAAGGCTACCTTCCCGTTCTATGTGCTGCGTCTGCTCGGTGGTCTGCTCTACCTGGTTGGCATGCTGGTCATGCTCTGGAACGTGCTCAAGACGGCGACCAAGGGCCGCTCCATCACTGTGAATATTCCGACCGCTCTTGCACACGCCTGAATAGGAAACCAATACCATGGCAAACAACAATGCAGGCGGCGGACTGTCGCATGAAAAGATCGAGACCAGCAATTTCCTCATGATCGTGCTGATCCTGCTGGTGCTGCTGGTGGGCGGTCTGGTGGAAATCGTGCCGCTGTTCTTCCAGAAATCGACCACGGTGCCGGTCAAGGGCCTGCAGCCCTATACCGCTTTGCAACTGGCCGGGCGTGACATTTATACCCGTGAAGGGTGCTACAACTGCCATTCGCAGATGATCCGTCCCTTCCGCGCCGAGACCCTGCGCTACGGACATTACTCAGTGGCCGGCGAATTCGTCTATGACCATCCGTTCCAGTGGGGCAGCAAGCGCACCGGTCCCGATTTGCACCGCGTTGGCGGCAAGTACAGTGACCAGTGGCATCGCGACCACCTGAACAATCCACGTGATGTGGTGCCGGAGTCGAACATGCCGGCTTATCCCTGGCTACTCAAGGACGATGTGGACGCGGCCTCGATGCCGGCGCACATGAAGGCCTTGCGCATTGTGGGTGTGCCTTACACCGACGAACAGATCGCCAAGTCATCCGAAGAGCTCAAGGGCAAGAAGGAGATCGAAGCTGTGATCGCCTATCTGCAGGTTCTGGGAACCCTGGTTCGGTAAACGGGAGATTGTTCATGGATTTTGATATCAATACCCTGCGTTCGCTGGCAACCGTTGTCAGCTTCGTCACCTTCATCGGCATCATCATCTGGGCTTATTCGAGCCGCAACGCTGCTGATTTCGAGACCGCCGCCAGGCTGCCTTTCGAGCAAGACTGACGCACCATCTAAGGAACAAAATGAGCGACTTCACAAGCAACTTCTGGTCGATCTATGTTGCGGCAATCACCGTCGTCAGCATCGTGGCCTGCCTCGTGCTGCTTTGGCTCAGTGGCAAGGCCAAGGTCATGGCCAGCTCTGACAACACGACGGGTCACGTCTGGGACGGCGATCTGCGCGAAATGAACAATCCCCTGCCGCGTTGGTGGGCCTGGTTGTTCGTTATCACGGTCATCTTTGCGCTGATCTATTTGGCGCTTTATCCGGGTCTGGGCACCTACGGTGGCAAGTTCGGCTGGAGTTCGACCGGGCAGCATCAAGCCGAGGTGGACAAGGGCAACGCCGACGTGGCACCCCTGTACGCCAAGTTCATGGTCATGAAGCCGGAAGACGTGGCCAAGGACCCGCAAGCGATGGCGATCGGTGAGCGTTTATTCATGAACACCTGCGCGCCCTGTCATGGCTCGGACGCGCGCGGCAACAAGGGCATTCCGAATCTGACTGACAACGACTGGCTGGGTGGCGGCACGCCCGACATCATCAAGGCCGACATCATCAAGGGGCGTCGGGCCCAGATGCCACCGATGGCGGCAGCCGTAGGTACGGCAGATGACGTCAAGAACGTGGCGAACTATGTCCTGAGCCTGTCGGGCAGTCCGCACGATTCGCTGCGGGCATCGCTGGGTAAACCGAAGTTTGTGGTTTGCGCCGCCTGTCATGGGCCCGATGGCAAAGGCAATCAGACCATTGGTTCGGCCAATCTAACCGACGACATCTGGCTGCACGGTTACGGCGAGGCCGCCATCATTGCGATGGTCAACAACGGCAAGATCAACCAGATGCCAGCGCAGGGTGACAAGTTCACACCTGAGCAAATCCATGTCTTGGCGTCGTATGTCTGGGGTCTTTCGAACAAGGGCCCTGCAGCGGCGAAGTAAGCAGCGGACAATGCGAGCGTAAGCAAACAGACTCTTGAATAAACTCGCTTGAACAAGAAAGCATCCGAACCCCGCAAAGTCATCCCCATCGCAGCACAGCCGGCCGATGGTGGGATGATCTCGCTGTACGCCGTGCACCAGAAGATCTACCCGCGTAGCACGGCGGGCTTCTTCAGCAACTGGCGCTGGGCCATGGTCTGGCTGACGCAAATCATCTTCTACGGACTGCCCTGGCTGCAGTGGGGCCAGCGTCAGGCGGTTTTGTTTGACCTGGGTGCGCGGCGCTTCTACATCTTCGGCCTGGTGCTCTACCCGCAGGACTTCATCTACCTGACCGGCCTGATGGTCATCAGCGCTCTGTCTTTGTTCCTGTTCACGGCCGTGGCCGGGCGCCTGTGGTGCGGCTACGCCTGCCCGCAAACCGTCTACACCGAAATCTTCCTCTGGATCGAGAACAAGGTCGAAGGCAACCGCAGCGCCCGCATGCGCCGCGACGAGCAGCCCTGGAGCCTGCAGAAAGCCGGCCGAAAAAGCCTCAAGCACCTGCTGTGGTTGGCGCTTGCGCTGTGGACCGGCTTCAGCTTTGTCGGCTACTTCACCCCGATCAAGGAACTTGGCGTCGAAGTCGTTCAAATGAGCATGGGTTCGTGGGAGATTTTCTGGACTTTCTTCTACGGCTTTGCCACTTACGGCAACGCCGGTTTCATGCGTGAGCAGGTCTGCAAGCACATGTGCCCCTATGCGCGCTTCCAGAGCGCCATGTTCGACAAAGACACGCTGATCGTCACCTACGACGCCGAGCGTGGCGAACCGCGCGGTGCGCGCTCGCGCAAGGCCGATCCGGCAGCCCTGAACCTGGGCGCCTGTGTTGACTGCAGCCTGTGTGTGCAGGTCTGCCCAACCGGCATTGACATCCGCAAGGGCTTGCAATACGAATGCATTGGCTGCGGTGTCTGCGTTGACGCCTGCGACACCGTGATGGACAAGATGGCTTATGCGCGCGGCCTGATCAAGTACTCGACCGACAACGCCATGGCGCAGCACTGGAGCCAGTCGCAGACGCTGCGCCATGTGCTGCGTCCGCGCGTGCTGGTCTACAGCGCCATCCTGGCATCGATCGTGATCGCCATGTTTGTCAGCCTCTCGCTGCGCATACCGTTCAAGGTCGATGTGGTGCGCGACCGCGGGGTCACGGCGCGGATCGTGGCGGGCGGACGCATCGAGAACGTCTACCGGCTGCAGGTCATGAACGCACTGGAGTCGGCGCAGCGTTACCGGATCACGGTCAGCGGCTTGCCTGGGCTGATCATCAGTTCGGACAGCGAGGTGCAGGTCGAATCGACGCAGGCGCGCTGGGTTGCAGTGCGCGTGCAAGCGCCGTTTGATGCGGCCGCGCCGGGTTCGCACCCGATCCACTTCGGCATCGATGCGCTCGACTCAGACGGCCATCTGAGCGAGAAATCAACATTCATGCTGCCACGATAAGGAGAGACGATGCAAAACGATACGCCCGTGCCCAACGCACCCTGGTGGAAGTTCGGTCATGTTTGGATGGTGGTGGCGGGTCCCGCCATTGTCGTGGTGGCCAGCTTCATTACGTTGTACCTTGCGATCAGTCGGCCTGATCCCGTGCTGAGCGAAGACTACTATCGCAAGGGTATTGAAATCAACAAGGAACTGGGCAGCGAGACCAGCTTGGCGCCAGCGCTGCAGGCCCGCAACCATGCGGCAACCGGTGTGCCGGTGCGCACGGCTCCGGCCAAACCTTGAACCCCGCGTGCAAGCGCACACAGGAGACAACAAAATGCTGCCGCAGAGAATGATGTGGATCGCCTGGCCAGCCTTTCTGGTGGCCGGCGTGCTGGAAGTGTTGGTGTTTTCAGTGGTTGATCCGCAGGATCTGCACTGGTTCGGTCAGCCGGTTGAAATGTCGAGGCAAGGTGTCTACACGCTTGCCTTCTTTGTCTTCTGGATCATCACCATGCTGTCGAGCGGCCTGACAACCCTGTTGTCAATGTCGCCGTTCGAGGTCAACCGCTGCCCACTGCCCGCCGCAGACCGCCCCAATGCTTGCTCGAAACAGGAAGGTCCTAAAGTGGGATGAGTCGAGCGCTTAGCTGCCCGCTGGTTTGAGGTTGACGATCTCGCGCAGCGCGTCGGTATTGAGGATGCGCACATGGCGCTGCTTGACTTCGACAATGCCGTCTTCCACAAAGCGCGAGAAGGTGCGACTCACGGTTTCAAGTTTCAGACCGAGAAAGCTGCCGATTTCTTCGCGTGTCATGCGCAAGATCAGTTCGGACTGTGAAAAACCCCTGGTATGCAGGCGTTGTACCAGGTTCAACAGGAAGGTGGCGAGCCGCTCCTCGGCGCGCATGCTGCCCAGCAGCAACATCACACCGTGCTCGCGCACGATTTCCCGGCTCATGATCTTGTGCACGTGACGTTGCAGGGACGTCACTTCACGCGACAGTTCTTCAATGCGGTCAAACGGCATGACGCAGACTTCGGCGTCTTCGAGTGCCACGGCGTCGCAGGTGTGATGGTCGTGGACGATGCCGTCAAGACCGACCACCTCGCCCGCCATCTGGAATCCGGTGACCTGATCACGGCCGTCTTCCGCTGCCACACAGGTTTTGAAGAAGCCGGTGCGAATCGCGTAGAGGCTGGTGAACTTCTCGCCATTGCGAAAAAGCGTCGTGCCGCGCTTGATTTTGCGCCGGGCACCGACCAGATCATCGATACGGTCGAGTTCTTCCCGGCTCAGGTCGATCGGCATGCAAAGTTCCCGCAAATTACAGTTGGAACAGGCTACTTTGATGGTTTGAGGATTCATCCCCCTTATTTTGGCACTAATTTGCAGGAAGTCCTGATGTCGGTCAAATTTAGGGACATTTCAATACCCCCTCTTTTGATAGACATCAAGAACAAAAGTTATGATTCGCGGCATATTCAGCACCCAATGCCAAGGAGTTTTCATGAATGCAGCCGTTGCTGAACCCATTTCCGAAGAACTGCTGCGCCGGTTCGACGTATCGGGTCCGCGCTATACCTCGTACCCAACGGCAGACCGTTTTGTCGAAGCCTTTACCGCTGAAGATTACAAGCAGGCCCTGACGCTGCGCGGTGCCGGCACCGCCGCCACCGCGTCGCCTTTGTCACTCTATGTGCACATTCCGTTTTGTGAATCGCTGTGCTACTACTGCGCGTGCAACAAAATCATCACAAAGCACCATGACCGGGCCGCGCCGTATCTGCGCTACCTGAGTCGCGAGGTCGACTTGCACACCCAGCAACTGGGGGTCGGGCAGGCCGTGTCGCAAGTGCACTTGGGCGGCGGTTCGCCGACGTTCTTGACGGATGACGAACTGCGTGAATTGATGGCCATGTTGCGCCGCAATTTCACCTTTGTTCCTGGTGGCGAGTACTCAATCGAAGTTGATCCGCGCACGATTGACGCGTCCCGCCTCGACACGCTGGCGGAACTGGGCTTCAACCGCCTGAGTTTTGGCGTCCAGGACTTCGACCCGGCAGTGCAAAAGTCGGTGCACCGTGTGCAACCGGCTGAACAGGTCTTTGCACTGGTCGCGGCGGCACGTGAGCGCAATTTTGATTCGATCAACGTTGACCTGATCTACGGCCTGCCCTTGCAGAATCCAGAGTCATTTGATCGCACACTGGCACAAGTGGTCGAGTTGCGTCCGGAACGCATCGCGCTCTACGCCTACGCGCATCTGCCGGAGCGCTTCAAACCCCAGCGCAGAATCACAACCACCGAAATACCGACTGGTGCGGCCAAGGTCGCGATGTTGGCGCGCTCGATGGCGGCGTTCATGGGTGCGGGTTACGTCTATGTGGGCATGGACCACTTTGCATTGCCGACCGACGCGCTGGCGATTGCCAAGCGCCAAGGTCGTCTGCACCGCAATTTCCAGGGCTACAGCACGCAGCCGGACTGCGATCTGATTGGCTTGGGTGTATCGTCAATTGGCAAGATCGGCGCCACCTACAGCCAGAACGCCAAGACCATGGAAGAGTATTGCGACTTCCTCGACCAGGGGCAGTTTCCGGTGGTGCGTGGTCTGGCGCTGTCGCGCGATGATGTGCTGCGCCGCGCCGTCATCATGGCGTTGATGTGCCAGGGCGTGGTTTCGTTCGAGTCAATCGAACTGGCGCATCTGATCGAGTTCCGCAAGTACTTCGCCACTGAAATCGAAGCGCTGCAAAAGCTCTCAGACCAGGGTCTGGTAACGCTGAGCGACACCGGCATCCAGGTGACCTCGATGGGTTGGTTCTTTGTTCGCGCTGTCGCCATGGTGTTTGATCGCTACCTGCAGACCGACCGCACTCGCGCACGCTTCTCCAAGATCATCTGAACCCCGCCAACGTGCATGCCTCGCTGGCCCTGACAGCCTTGCTGATGGGCTTGGCCGGTGGGCCGCACTGCATTGCCATGTGTGGCGCCGCCTGTGCTGGCATTGGTCAGGCTGCGGGCGACCGCAAGAACGCCGCCATGCTGATGTTCCAGCTCGGACGCATCATCGGTTATTCGAGTCTCGGTGCGCTGGCCGCCGCTTCCATGCAGGGCCTGGGCTGGCTGACAGTGCAATCGGCTGCGCTGCGCCCGGTCTGGACGCTGTTTCATGTGGCCATGGTGGTATTGGGCTTGTTGCTGCTCTGGAAAGCCCAGCAGCCGATCTGGTTGGAACGCGCCGGCAAAACCATCTGGCAGCGCGCGCGCGCGCTGGCGTCAAACCGGGGCCGTGGCCTGCCGTTGGTGATCGGCGCCCTGTGGACCTTCCTGCCCTGCGGTCTGCTGTATTCGGCTCTGCTGGTGGCGGCGCTGACCAACAGTGCGTTGGAAGGCGCCATGGTCATGGCCTTGTTTGCGCTTGGCACCAGTGTTTCGTTGCTGGCTGGGCCCTGGCTCTGGTTGCGTTTAGGCAATGCGGGCAACGGTGAGTGGGGTGTGCGTCTGGCCGGTCTGGCACTGGCCGCCACCTCCGCCTGGTCCCTGTGGATGGCCTTTGCCCATAACAGCGCGCCGTGGTGCGTGGTGTGATTGGCGCGGCTGATAATCCACGCCATGCCGCGCCCGTCCTCCATTTCGCCCGACCGCTGGAAGCTCTCCGTCGCGCCGATGCTCGACTGGACTTACAAAATTAGAAAAGCCCAATCAGATCAACACGTTACCTGATTGGGCCTTGGTGCTCGTAGCACTCATGTAGCACTTGGCTAGAGCAACACCTTGAACTCGATCACCCACACCCATGGGTTAGCGTCCCATGAGCCGGTGCCGTTGATGTCTTCAAACAGAGCGGCATAGCTGTACCGGGTCGCCGAAGTAATTCCGGCCTGCCTTTCGCTCTGGAATCCGTTGCCGTCTCCTGCCGCCATGATCCCTTCTGCCATCGCATCGGCCGCACTGATGTCTTGCAGCCGCTCGACCCGCACGCCAGTGATTTCGAGCGTGATGCGGCTGGCCCAGCGTGGCATGAAGATGCTTGGTTTCCACTTGTCCACATGTACAGGTTCGCTGAAAGAGTAGTCGTGGATCAGGTAGTCTGGTCCGCGAGAGTCCTTGCGTCCAATAGCGATGCAGCCGCCGGCTCGGTAGGCAACCACTGGGGTTCCGTCGGCCATGTCGGCCTCCGAGAATGTCTCCCGCACCCAAAGCCGATCACCTGGTTGGCCGTAGGGGCTGTTGATGACCTCACTTCCTTCCTCTGGGTAATCAATGCACCACACGCGCAGGCCTTTTTCTTCGGTGCGCTGCCCAAGAAGTTCGGCAAGCTCTCTATCATCGTCTGCATCGGCCTTGCCGCCGAACCACTCCAGCGTCTCCGCAATTTTTGGCTTAACCACGCGCCGTGTTTGCTTCTTACTGCCATCGAGCAGCGCGCGCACCATCGGCGCGCTGAAAAGGATTGGGCGTTCTTTCATGCAGATATTCCTGCCAGCTGCCTAGCTTCCTTAACAGCTGCCGCACGCCGCGCATCGATGTACTCAGCCAGGTCGGTCAGGTGCACACCCTTCGCGCCCTTTTGTGAGCCGGGCTCCATACGGGCCAGCGGGATATTGATATCGCCCAGCGCCACTTTGCGCAGGAACTTGTCGGTGCTAAGGTGTGGGAAATAGTCCTTCACGACGCTGGACACAGGGATGATGACCTGGGCGTTGTACTGCGCCATGAGTAGGAATGCGGTGTTCATAGCGATTCATCCTTGTATTTGTCACAAACTGCATTCGGTCGCGTCAGAAAGTCTCCGGCCGCACAAATTGCTGGAGACTTGACCGGTAGGCTGTTGCGTAGAAATAACCCTGGCTTGAGATAGTTGGCGCAGTTGATGCAGCGAGCTGCAGATTTCTCATAATTCCAGAGTTTGCGAAGCTGGCTAAGTTTGCTCATATCAAACCCTTTTCACCAGCCAACCACTCACTGATGAAGATGCTGGTTATCTTGGTGCCAAACGCATCACTCTCTTCGCACTGGTCTCGAATCTGGCTCTTGGGTATCCACACCTCGCGCGCGCCGTCAAACACGAGCAGCGCCTTGTCGGTCTCGGCGCGGACCTCGACGGCGATCTCAACATCGTTGCTCATAGCTTCTCCAGAGTGTTCGCTATATACAGTTGAATGCCAAGACCTTCCGGAGCCATGCCGGACGCAACGCGAAGCGCTCCTTGCAACAACTCGCACTCAGCAAGCAAATGCTTATTTGAATCAGCAAGGAATTGGTCGTGAGCGGTTACGCGCTCCAGTCGCTCGTGCAGCAGAATGACCAAGTCAAAGTCTGCTCCGGCTCCATAGAGTTCAGCGATTTTTGTCACCTTGGCCATCTTCTCCAGCGCCAGTTTGTCTTGCTGCTCTCGCTTGATGAAGTTTTTGCAGGGTTGCACTCGGCCATCTTTGAGCCATGGATCGTCTCCACAGGTATTCAGACAATCGCAAATCATGATTGAATCCTCATCGGGCATGCGCCATTCACAAATGGCGGCGGCAGAAAATGCACCACATGGCCATTCACTGATGAAGGACGCCGAAGGCAATTGCGGCACTGGCTATGCATCAGTGTGCCGGCAGACTTTCCTGCACAGTGCGAGAGTGCTGGTCTTGGAATGGTGACGGTGCTCATGCTGCCATCCTCTCCATTGCCGCTGAGTCCGCCAGGTTGACCTTGCCACCGCAGCTGCGGATCTGGCCGGTGGCGCTGGCGATCGCGCGCCTGAGTTCGCCACGGCTCAACTGGCGAAACTGGAAGGCGTGCAGGTCGACGAACGTGCGGATGTCCTCTAGCTCTTTGAAGTACAGGACGGTGGGCCGCCAGCCGTTCGCCAGCTTGGCGCGGTCATAGATGTGCTGCAGGGCAGTCTCGGCCGCAGCCAGATGGCCGCTGAGGCCTCGCACGACGCCCTGGCGCTCGATCGCCTTGGACATGTCCAGACCGCCAGCCAAGACGGACCATTGCAGCTCCGTGGCCACGCCCTGGCGCAGCGAAGTGAACGCGGCCGTCATGGTCTGCAGGATCTGATGAATATCGCCCCACGCAGGTTTGGCTGCACCGTCAAGCGCGAGAGCAAAGGTGTTTGTCGTGGCTGGCCAGCGCGGCCGGCGGGGTTTGCGGGCTCCGTTCACGCCGCCACCTTCAGATCGTCCAACTTCCCGCCGCGCTCGATGTGCACTCGAACCCATCTGGGCTGCAGCCCTCGGCCACTCCAGGCCTCGCCGTTGGGCCCTTTGTATGGCACGCTCACTGCCTTGGTAGTTTTGCCTTTGGCCTTCGCGGTCTTGGGCGTCTTGGCTGTTCCCTCGCTTGCCTGGGCTTCAGGCCGCGCAGTCGCGGCCTGTTCCATACCCTGCATCGCTTCAGCGATGCCTGTTATGGCTTCCTGGGCAGAGAGCTTTTGCTTGGCCTGGCGCGGCTTGACCGCGCCAGCCTTGGGATCGGCGGTAATCTGCATTTGCTGCGCAGCGGGGGGCTTGACCAAAGTGGTTTTCTTGGGTGTCGCCTTGGCCTTCATCTGCTTTTTGACCTCATCCTGGATGGATTTCAGGTCTACTTTGCAGTCTTCCGCCACCGCATTGATGCGCTCAGGCTCTTTGATGCCTGCGTACTCATTGAAGCGCATGTCGTGCTGCATGAACAGAAGCAACAACACGCCGCCAACTTCCATATCAGTGGCGGTTTCGATATAGGACTTGATGCCGTCAGCATCGGCCACCTTACCAACGCCAATCAGTTCGGCCGTGTGGGCGCGATCGTCGCTTACCAAACCCTGCAGCAGCATCTTGGCCAACAGCCGGATGGTTGGCATGCCGATGGTGTAAGCCTCTGGGCTGCGCATCATGGTCTCGTAAGTCTGCTCGATGGCCAGACGGCGCCAGGTGCGGTTATATTTTTCTTCGAGTTTGGCCTTGGCCTCGTGGACACTGATATCGCGCGTGGCGCGCGCCTGGGCCGGCGAGAGCAGGCCGCGGTCTTTCAGTAGTTGGGTAACCGTGGCGTCATCCACGACCTCGATCAGGCTGCCGTCGTGCGGGCTCTTGAGCAGCACAGGCTCAGGGCAGTCCTTGCCCAGCAACTTCTTGAGCGATTTGTTACCTTCCACACGTGGGTCGGGACGGTCCAGGCGACGATAGCCGTTGAGGTTGTTTTGGCGCTCATACTCCCACACACGCTTGGCTGCCTTGCCGTCGATGATGGTCCGACCCATCGCCTCTGCTGCTGCCGCAACGTCTTTGTCATGAACAGCTTGCTTTTGGTGAAAGCACTTGGTGTCGGTGCAGACATCTGCCTTATCCACATCGGCAAACAGATCCGGCGCAGCGCCGGTGCGCTTTGGGCACTCATGGCAACTGCCGGCAGCCGGCACCAGGCTAACGTCGGTGATTTTGAAGCGGGCCTTGTCCAGATCCAGCATCAAATGCTGGCGCACCCACACCTGAAATCTGCGAACGCTTGGAACGCTACCCTGCCAATCGGTCGCGCAGGCTTCCTTCAGCGCCTTGAGTTGCAGCTGCTCATCCGGCACGCGGGCAATGATCAGGGCGCGGCTCTGGTCGATCTTCTCGGAATAGAAAGCATCGCGCGCAGACACGCACAGGTCCAGCAGCTTCATGCGCGCAAACACGGTCGAGCGGCTGACGCCCACTTCATCGGCAACCTGGTCAGCGTTGATGCCTAGCAACGTCATCATGTGCTGGAAGCCTTCAGCCTCTTCCATCGGGTGCAGATCGGCACGCTGCGTGTTCTCCACGATCTGGATGCGCACCACCTGTTCATCGGTGTAGCGCTTGATGCGCGCCGGGATCGTGGTCTTGCCGGCATCGATGCTGGCACGCCAGCGGCGCTCACCAGACACCAGCTCGTGCGTGGGCAGCGGTGCGCCAGGCCTGCGGTCAAGGAAACTCTCCTGCAGTCGTGCTGCAGGCAGCGGCCGCACGACGATCGGCTCGTGCACTTCGTCGGCCTTGATGCTGGCCGCCAGTTCGGCCATCTTGGCGGGGTTGAAGCGCTTGCGGGGGTTGGTGGGGCTGGCGACGATGGTGTCAAGCGCCAGGTCAGCATATTCAATGATGGCGTCGGCAATGACCTCGCCGGTGTCTGCGGAGTATTCTTTCATGGCGCCACCTTGTTGCAGTTGAAATGCACGGCATCGATGTCAACGCCATCTCTCTTGGCGGCAGCGGGAATTCCCCATTGACGATGCGTGCGGTTGATGATCTCCAGCGCGTAGGACTGTGCCGGGCTGCATGGGTGGCCGACAGCAGGCTTGAAGCTGCTGTGGCATGAGACGCCATCCGGCGTATCAGTGAGAGTGATGGTTACAGAGGGCATTGAAAGGGCTCCTGGGTTATTGGTCTTTAGGAACATTGATATGCGCGGCAATACCGCCGATGCGCAACGTGAGTAAAGGCACCTTGACGGTGACGCGCTGACCCTTCTTAAAGCGGTGTGCAGCGGCTTGTGCCTGCGCCTGGTGGCCAGTGGGAAAATACTGCTCGACGTGCAGCGGCGTGTGAAAGCTGTTGTCGAGCTCGATGTCCAGGCACAAGACCGGCACCATGTGGCCTTCGTGGTCGAGCGCGCTGGTGCGGGCTTCAGCGGCGTGTAATAGGGTGCCTGAGTACTCGATCAACGCGCCGGATTGTGTAGACGCCTGCATCATGAGAGCCACCCCGGAAAAATGAAGCGTATGCTGGCGTAGATCAGGACGGCGCTGGCAAAGCAAAGCGCGAGCACAATACCTGCAACCACTACCATTTCACCGAGGCTCATGGGCTCGCAAAGGTCTTTCGGATCGGGAATCCAGTCAAGCGGCGGCTGTGTGGGCTGAGTCTCAGCGGCGCGAGCGCAGCAATCGTCGCCGCGTGTGCACCTGCCCCAGGCGTCGCAGCACTTCATGGCATCACCAAAGCCACTCGGGCAGTCTTGCGGCCGGTGTGCAAGGCGCAGCGCATCGAACCATCTTCAAGCTCAACCACGCCGGCGTTGGTACCACAGGAACGCTGAGCAGCTGCCAGGTAACGATCGCGCGCCTGGGCGGCCTCCATTGCGTCAGCCGTTGCTGAGTCGCTGCCGTGATCATCAATGGCGGGACCCGCCCATGCCAACAGCACAATGATGAGCGACACCAAGACGGCGATCATGGCCACATTGCCCAGGGTGCCATGGGCCGCGCGGTTGGGGCAGTCTCGGCCCTGGTTGCAGTTGTGGCTGCAGCAGTGGGCGGCCTTCATGCTGCACCGCCCTGCCACAAACGTAAAACATCATCATTGGTCAGATGAAGGGCTCCTGGTGTGATTTGCGCACCGGCCGACCAATCATCAACCACCGAATTGCATCCCAACTTGGCCGCAATGGCGTGGGCCATCAGGCTTTTTCCATATCCTTGCGGTAGGTAGAGAATGACAGTCTTTAAGGACGAATCGCCATGACAGAGCGCGTTGCTGACTTTCGGCACACTTTCATGATCTACTGCCTGCAAAAACTCGAAGACGGTTCGTATGTGGCCCTTAACCGAAGTTACAAACCCGTGGGCATGACGAGCTCCGAGTGGGTCAAATACGAAGACCTTCCCGTTCGATTCAAGTTCAAACGCGGGCTCAGTAGGCGGCAGATCGAGGCGCTGTCCTACAAGGGTGATCCCGCAGCCGAGCGCATATATTTCTACAACGATGGCTGTGTGCCCACGGCCTCCGACGCTAACTGGACCACCTACTCGAACCGACTCAAGCGGCTCGCCGCCTATCTGATCGTCACTTGATTGGATTGGCGTCATGCTGCACCGCCTTGTGCAATGGCTGTCGTCTCAGGGAAGGCCATCAGCAGCCCGCCAAAATCAATCAATAGAGTCAAACTCTCCTTGACTTCGTCGCGCAGTCCATCGTCCGCGCGAAGCAGTGCTGTACAGGCCGCGAAATTGTTCCGCAGAATTCCGGCGCCATAGATACGCAAAATTTCATATCGGCGGGCTTCGCAGCGCATGTATTCGCATAACCAGTACGCCCGCAGCCCGACTTCCTTGTAATCCGGCAACTCAGGGTGAGGCCAAGGGTTACTGCGTGATGTGAGGCGCGGAGTACGCTTTGCCGCTTGTGTTGGTGTCTGCACTTTTCACTCCTTGCCCGCTGGATTGCGGGTAATGAGTGCAACTGTAGCCGGGCTATCCACTTAATGCAATAGCCCGGCTACACTATTTTGAAATATTTCTCAAGACAGGGAGTGTTGTTGCTCTAAAACTACCGGCATTCTGGAAAATGATTCCCCAAATACTGCAATAAGATAGCTAGCAGATTGGAGGCGAGATGGTTTGGTTCTTTTCGTGGTTTGCGTTGTCGGTTGCTGTTGGCGCTTATGGCGCATCAAAAGGCCGGTCAGGGTTTCGGTGGTTTGTTTTTGCCGCGCTCCTGAGTCCGCTGCTGGGCTTTATTTTTTGCGCCATCGCCGATGATTTGAAACACCCAGAACCAAATCTGCAGACGCACATCAAGTGTCCGGACTGTCGGGAGCTTGTATTGCGTGATGCGCGCAAATGCAAGCATTGTGGTTCCATGCTGGTGCCGCAAATCGCGCGCGAAGCAGCAGCTTCCACCCCTTCAGTAAACCCCTACGCAATAGGCAGAGAAATCGGTGAGTTTTGGGTTCAACATTCAAACATCACATTGATCGTAATGTTGGCAATTTGGGTTGGCATCTGTCTGTGGCTAGCAATGTGAGCCGCATATTTGGCGTCATCATTGTCCTTTGCGGGCTAGCGGTTTGCGGGCCAATCGATGCCCGCACCAAGCGCAGCCAGTCCGCTAAGGTCGAATTCAAACAAAACAACCCGTGCCCGGCCAACGGCGCTCGCAAAGGGCCGTGCGCTGGCTACGTCATCGACCACATCCAACCGCTGGCCTGTGGCGGCGCCGACCGGCCAGAGAACATGCAGTGGCAGACCATCGCCGACGGTAAAGACAAGGACAAGTGGGAGCGCAATGGTTGCCGTCCGTACCCGCGACCGCCCACCGGAAGACGTTAAGCGCCCCATGGTTTCCATGCGAATTGACCCCGATGTGCTGGCCGCTATGCGTGCCAGTGGGAAGGGCTGGCAGACGCGCGTTAACGTGGTGTCACGCCAGGCGGTAGAGCTGGGCAGGGTGGGTCAATATTCAATCGGCGCGGACACCGGGGCTCAAACAGCACAATGCTTGCGGTGTGCGTGGTTTGCCGTCTATTGCCCGCATCGGGAACAGACGGGCGAATTGAAAACTGAAAAACTTGGCAAAGCGGGTTTACCCGTTGCTCTGTTTTTTTATCGGTAAAGGCGGGTGTGCGATTTTCATGTTTTCGCTCACGTGGGTTAGCGCTTCAAGGGTGTCGGCGGCCCGCTCGGCGTCAATCGTGCCATCCACCCACTGCCTGAGTGCATCACGCCCTGCGTTGGCAAGTGTGGGGTGCAGCGCTCTTACCAGCTCAGAGAGCCCGGCCATAGCCTCCTTTGGCCCCAGGGTAGCCGCCTGATCGCTCAAGGCCTTGGCCCGCTCCATCTGAGCTTGCGCATGGGGGTGGCTGGGGAACTCGTTACCGACTGGGCTTTGAGGAAGCTGCGCGGCCAAGGTCGGGGAGATGTCGTTTACAGACACGCATAAGCCGCGTGCAAACTTGATTGCGGTAGGCAAGCTAATAGGGCGCTTTGCATTCAAATACTGCGACACCATGGCGCCAACACCAATTCCGTAAGTTTGGCCGAATGATTTTTGCGTAACGCCGGCGCGCGCCTCAAACAACGTCTTGAGTCGAGCCGCCGCTTCAATTTCCCAAGGTGCCAGCTTGGATGCTCGAAACGGACTGTGTGATTTACTCATAGTACCAATATAGCCTAGCTAAAATTACATATTTCAGCCGGGCTATTGCAAAAATAGGATAGCCCGGCTACAGTACGGGAATGGACCTCAAAACCTATTTCCAAACAAACAGCCAGGCGGAGTTGGCTAAACGCCTGGGAGTGACGCCTGGCGCGGTTAGCCAATGGGTCAAAGGCCTGTCTGCTGTGTCCGCCGAGCGCTGCCCGGCCATCGAAGCCGCCACGGGCGGCCTGGTGCGCTGCGAAGACCTTCGACCAGACGTGGCCTGGAGCGTCCTTCGTGGTACTGGCGCTGCACCAATTACCAATTCTCAACAGCCCGCAGGGCAGGAAGTTTGAAATGACTGAAAACCAACGTGAAATTCTTGATCGCGCAATAGCTGACGCCGTTGTCAGCGCAGTGCGCGACAACGTATCCATCGACGCCAATGCGTTGAATTTGGTTGCCGCCAATGTGGCGACGGCAATTGCGGCCGGATTTGCGGCAGTTAGCGCAAGCGACGAACCTCTCGCTCCAGGGAGTTGATCTTGTCGTCCAGTCGCTTCAATTCGCTGGCCAGGGCTTTGGTCAGCTCGATCAGGCCGGCGGCAAGGCCCTCGGCCGCTTCCTCGCCGCTGCTCAGAGCCGCCTCTTGCGTCTTTTCGAAGATTTCGCGTGCAGTTTTGAAACTCATGCCTGTCCCTTTCTGTGGTTTGGTTGGTTGCACTTCCATTGTCCACGGACTGCGGGCGGGCACCAATCAACAGCCCGTAGGGCAGGGGGTTTGAGATGGTGAGCGCTCGAAGAATAAGGAAGGCATCAAAAAACCGGATCGGCAAGCAGCTGCTATGTGCGTTTGGCGTTGATGCTGGGTCGGACCAACTCTCGTTCACGGTATTTGAAGGCAGGCGCTCTGCAACCCTGTGGATAAGCGCTGCTGTGGCCGACCACTTGGGCGAGCAGTTTCGCAACGCTGCGGCTATGTGCCGTCGAACCCAATGATTGAAATGATGGTCACCACAGTTCCGCGCTTCGGCTTTTTCCCTTTCACTTGGCGCAAATACAGCGCCACAGAATGCAAGAGCTCCTGTCTTGTCAGGGCTCGGTATGCCATCACCCGATATCTCACGCCAGCGCCTGGGTCGTTGAGTTCGTTTGCGACTGATGGTGTTTCCATTTTGAGCGCCCCTTTCAGTGATTTTGGTTGTGTGAGAACGCCATTGTCCTCTGGCTGGGGCGCTCAGCTTTTTTCCACCCATCGCAAACCATACCGGCGCACGCATGGCGGTCCCTTTCCCGCGAACAGCATGGCGGACTCCGGTGTGATGGGTGGCTTTTATTTGATCCATGACCGGAATATGACGCCGCAGACGGTCGGCGTCCATGCCAACTAAAACAAGGTGTTGATATGAATGTTCTTGACGCGAGCTATCACGTTGTCCATGACTACAAGGGCGGCGCGCAGGCGCTGGGGTTGCGTTTAGGCAAGAACGGCGCAACGCTCAGTCATGAGGTTGCTGGGTTTGGCACTGCCAAGCTGGGCCTGCTGGACACGGTGAAGATCACGCACATGACGGGAGACCTGCGCATCCTTGAGGCCTGGGCGGGTGAGGCAGGCCAGATGCTGGTTCCTCTGCCGCGGTTAGATGTGAATCTGGGTGACGACTGCATGTTGCGCCTGGCCGCCACAGTGAAGGAGTTTGGAGATATGTGCAGCGAGGCCGCCGTGAGCCTGCAGGATGGCTGTGTCACTGACAATGAGCTTGCGCGTTTCGACCGCGAATGCGGCGAGCTAATTGCCTCGGTGCATTCGCTGCGCCAGGCGCTGCAGGAGCGCAACGTCGCCAGCAAGCCATCGTTTACCCGTCAAACTACTGACTGATCGATCTTGGCAACTTCAATCGAAGACGTCATCGCGCAGATGCGCGAGCGGGACATCGAACCTCCACCCGATCTGGCGCCCAACGGCAAGAAGGTCACATGGGCAGGCGATGCGCGTCGGCCAAAGAAGAAGAATGCCTGGGCTGTCCTGCACGAGTGGAGCAGCCCGAAGAGTAGGCGCGTTTTCATCGTCGGGATATACGGCATACGCGACCAGTGGTGGACGATCGAGCCAACACAGATCGAGTGGTCGCCCGCCGAGAAGCTGGCCTGGCAGGAAAAGCAACGGGCAATCGAGAAGGCCGCTGAGGAAGATCGCAAGATCCTGGCGGCCGAGGCGGTCGAGAAGGCTGCGAAGCTCTGGGCTCGATCGCGGCCTGACGGTGCCAGCGAGTACCTGGAGCGCAAGCAGGTAGGAGCCTATGGCGTGCGCTTTGCGTTTGGTTCTGTAGTGGTTCCGCTGGTCGATCTGTCCGGCAAACTGCACGGCCTGCAGTGGATCGCCAGGGACGGCGGCAAGGTGTTCGGCACCGGTACCGTCAAGGAAGGGCACTTTCACCTGATGGGTGACATGTCCGATGATCTGCCGGTCCTCTTTGCCGAGGGTTATGCAACCGCCGCGACAGCGCACATGGCCACCGGCTGGCCGACCGTGGTGTGCTTCGATGCCGGCAACATCCTTCCGGTCATGACGGCCTGGCGCAAGCTGTACCCGGAAACGGCATTTGTGGTTGCGGCCGATGATGACCGCCACCTGGTGCGTCGGCTTTGTGAGCGGATGCAGACCCTCGGTGTCGGCGTCACGCAATCCGATTTCTCCAAGAGCGCTGGCGGTTTGCGAGATATGCACTGGGAACTGCCCGACAAGCGCACGGTGCAGCTCAAGGCGCGCTGGTCAAAGGACAAGTGCGACGTTTACTACATCGAGGGATCAATTGCCTGTGATGGCGTCACGCAGCTGCTCAGGATCGAGAACGCTGGCAGGGCCAAGGCCTTCGCTGCAGCCAAGCGCCACAACGCGCGCGTGGTGCTTCCAATATTTTCCACACGAGCTGAGGACTCGACCGACTTCAACGATCTGCATGTTGCCGAAGGCCTGCCGGTCGTGCGTGCTCAGTTGACGGCACCGCCAGTTGAGCATGAGAAAAAAAAATCGAAACCCATGCCTCCCGGCGCAGGGGGTTCAGATGGCGGTCAACATGATGGAACGCCTGTGTTGTTTTTTCCGTATCGGACGGACAAGGGTGAGATCAAAGGGATCCGCGAGAACGTGTACTTTGCTCTGCGCGAAGACCCGAATTTGCGTGAGCTCGTGCGCTGCAACGAATTCAGCAACAAGATCGATAAGTGCCGCGTGCCGCCATGGGGTGGCAAGGCCGGCGAGTGGAAGGAAACGCTCGACGATATTCGCCTGGCCGAATATCTCGCATCTCGGTATGAGCTGATTGTGGCAAACCCCGTCACGATCGAACAGGCTGTTTTGATGTCGGCGCATGACAACACCTACAACCCGGTGCGTGACGATTTTGAGGCGGCGGCATGGGATGGCATCGAACGCCGCCAGCACTGGATGATCGACTGCCTGGGCGCCGCCGACACCGAATATGTGCGGCTTGCGTCAGAGTATTTCCTGCTCAGCATGGTGGCCCGGGTGTTTGAGCCAGGCTGTCAAATGGACTACATGCTGGTGCTACAGGGCCTGCAGGGCGCCGGCAAGACCAGCGCGCTCAATATTCTCGGTGGGCACTATTACGGCGCTGGCTCGTTCCGCATCGGTGACAAGGAATCGCTGCAGGCGCTGCAAGGCCGGCTGATCTTCAACTTTAACGAGCTCGATGCGCTGAGCCGATCCGAGGCCACGGCCATCAAGGGATTCATCACGGAGCGCACCGATCGCTTTCGGCCGCCGTATGCCAAGGGGTTCCAGGCCTTTCCTCGAAACTGTGTTCTCACTGGTGACACAAATCAGGGAGAGTTCCTGCGTGATGCAACGGGTGACCGGCGCTTTTGGGTAGTGCATTGTTCCGAGGTCGAGGTCGAGAGACTGACACAGATGCGCGCGCAACTGATGGCCGAGGCAGTGCACTTCTACAAGGAAGGCTCGCGGCGCTACCCAACAAAGGAGGAAGAGACGCGGCTGTTCTTCCCCGAGCAAGAAAAGTGGAAGTTTGTTGATGTGTGGCATGACGCCCTTGCGCGCTATGTCAACTCCGATGAACTGGCCGAAGGCTTTGATGGCAGCGTTTCTGAAAACGGAACCTTGCTGTCGAATCATCAGCGTGAGTTCTTCAGCACGCACGAGTTGCTGGTCAAGGCGTTGCACATTGACATCGGCAAGGTAGATCGTGCTGGATCGATGCAGAAGAGTGTTTCGGGCGCGATGAAGATGCTGGGATTCCAGGGCAACATTAAGTGGGCCAAGGGGCGCGTAAGGCCAAGGGGATACCAGCGTAGCTTGGCCCCCGCGATCACGCCGCAAGCGCCAGCACAGAGCAATGAGGTGCCAGAGTGGGAGTGACACACCGGCATCAGGCAGTTATGGGAACCGAGGGGCCGATGGGGCACTTTGGGCCTGCCTGGTGCATACGTGCAATCGTTCGTCTGGCTGAATCCGTCCGGGACAAATCGCGTCCCGGTCGTATGTCCCGGACGTCGCAACTTATTGATTTAATTTGTGATTTCGGAATCCGTCCGGGACGTCCACCAAATCCACGCACACACACATGCGCATGTGTGCGTAGGCGCAGGCAGGCGCACAGGGGCGGGCGTGCGTACGTGCGCGCGACGTGTTTTCTCTGGACGTTCTAGAAAAAGGAAGAAAAGGGAATGGAATCAACAGCTTGCGACGTCCGGGGCAACGACCGGGACGTGGACGGATTACTTCCTGTGCCATTGAGCATCAGGGATCAAATGCCCGAACTGGCCGCGATGCTCAAGAGCTTGGTCGAGCAGATCGGGCGTGACTCCGTGCAGCTGCAATTAAAGGCCAGTATGGATCTGCGCTGTGCCTTCGACGCTGACGACTACAAGGCGGTCAATCAGGTCTATCGCCGGGGACACGGATGGATAGCCTGGCGCGAAGCTGGCTTTGATATCGGCGTACCGGCGCCAGCAATGCAGGCGTTTGCACAACGCCATCGCGGCTGAACCAACACGAAGGACTACATCATGCAGATCACCATCAGTCACAACTTCCCCGAGGTACAACGCCAGTTGAATGCGCTGAAGGAAGACATTGCACGCAAGGCAACGGCCAGCGCATTGAACAAGACCATTGCCCAGGCCAAGACTGCCATGAGCAAGGAGATCAGGGCAGAGTTCATGCTATCTGCCAGTGAGGTTAATGCTGCACTGTTCATCTCGAAGGCAAGTGCCAAGGGTGGCGAGTTCAGGCTGCAGGCGTCGCTGTCATCCATTAGCCAGCGTGGCAAGCGCAGCCTCAACCTTGCCCACTTCGCCGCGCGTCAGACACGTAAAGGTGTGAGCTTCAAGATCAGCCGCAAGGGCGGGCGCAAGACCATACCCGGATCGTTCCTGATCAACGGGGGCAAGACTGTGATGATCCGCACCGGTAAGAGCCGCCTGCCGATCAAGGCATTGCAGACCATCGACGTGGCACAGATGTTCAACACCAAGCGTATCAATGCCAAGGTCATCGACATGATCAAGTCAAAGTTCCCCGATATCTTCGAGCACGAGGCGAAGTTCTTCACCGAAAAGTTCAACGCACTGAAAGCAGCATGACCATGATCACGACCACCCACCCCCCCGTCATGGGTCCTTCCCAGCCTTTCCTTGACACGGGCCGAAACGAGCGCGAAATCGCGCTAGAAAGTGGACTAGAGAAAAGTCCGGTTTGCCGTCCGAAAGAGGGGGGATAGTCCGTCATGGCTGTGCAGCTTATCAACAAATCGGCGTACGCGCGCCTGCGCGGGTGCGATGAGAAGGCGGTCCGTAAGGCCATCAACGAGGGGCGGATAAGTTTGATCGGCGGGAAGATCGACCCAGAGGTCGCCGATATCCAGTGGGCACGCAACACCCGGGCGCGCGTGATGTCGAATTCTGCGCCGGGCGCTTCTGGCCAGACCACTGGTGAGCCGGGCAGTGATGTGCCGGCCACACCTGATGCACCTGGTGCTGCAGCCGGCGGTAGATCTGACCCCAGCTACATGAAGTTCCGCATGCGCCGTGAGGAAGCCGACGCGCAGATCGCTGAGATGAACGCGGCCAAGATGCGCGGCTCGATGTTGATGCGCCAGGACGTCGACCGCGCCATGTTTGAGATCGGACGCGAGATCCGAGATCGCCTAACAGCATCCGCCAGGCGCATCGCTGCCGAGGTCGCATCTATACCGACTGCTGAGGGCTGCGAAGCCGTTGTCGATCGTGAGCACCGCATCGTGCTTGAGCTGCTGGTCACGGCATTGCGTGAAAAGATCGGCGCACCAGTTTCAATGGAGTCTGCCGCATGAGCAACATGCACGACGGTTACCAGGCAGTCTGTGACGCGCTCGCCCGCGGCATGGAGCCTGACCCTAACCTCACCGTGCATAAATGGGCTGACCGTTACATGGTCATTCCGAAAAGTACCGGCAGCAATGAGGCCGGACCTTATCGTACAGCCCGTACGCCGCATGCGCGCGACGTGATGCTGGCGCTCAGTGACAACCACCCGTGCAAGCGAGTGGTTGTGATGGGCGCATCGCAGATGCTCAAGACGCAGGTCGGCCTGAACTGGTTCATGTCGACAATTCACCAGTCGCCCAGCAATTTCCTCTGGCTCGTGCCTACTGGCAAACTGCAGAAGCGTGCCGCCTCGCGCATCGACAAGACCATCGCTGCGATCCCGCAAATCCGCGATCTGGTCGCCCGGCCGCACAGCCGCGACTCGAACAACAACAACGACATCAAGGAATATACCGGCGGCGCCCTCTACCTGGCCACCGCCGGTGCTGCAGCCAACCTATCCGAACTGTCGGTGCGCCGTGTTCTGTTCGATGAGATCGACCGGGCTAAGGAGAACGTGGGCGGGGAGGGCGACCCGGGCGAGCTGGCCGAGGCGCGTCAGACCACCTTCGAGCGCAATCGCAAGGCCTACTACCCCAGCTCTCCCACCATCGAGGGCGAATCCGTCATCGAAGCGCTCTACAAGCGCGGCACGCAGCGAGAGGCCCTGGCCGAGTGTATCCATTGCGGCCACCCTCAGACACTACAGTTTGAAAACCTCATCATGAGTGAGGATGGGAAGCGCGCCATGTACCCGTGTTGCGAATGCGGCGGCCTGCACGAAGAGGGCGACAAGACCCGCATGTTCGTCAATGGCCTCTGGTCCGAAGGAATTCCGGGCGACGGTGAAACCGAAAGCTACATCATCAGCGCCATGTTCCTGCCCTATGGCTGGATCCCGTGGATCTCGCTTATGCGCCAGTACAACATGGCCAAGGCGAAGCTCGATGAAGGCAGCGAAGAGGCCATGATCGTGTTCTACAACACGCGCCTGGCGCGCTGCTGGGCCCGCTCCAAAGAGTCCACCAAGTACGACGAGCTGATGAACCGGGCCGAGCCCTACAAGCTCGGGACCGTTCCCGCCGGCGGTCTGATTCTCACGGCCGCTATCGATACCCAGGCCTATCGGCTCGAATTCAAGGTTGTCGCCTGGGGAGAAAACATGGAGTGCTGGATCATCGACTACCAGGTCATCCATGGCTCGCCATCCGAGACCGAGACCTGGGAGAAAGCCGACGCGCTGCTCAAAGGCCGGTACCGGCACGCCAGCGGCGCCATGCTCAATATCAGCGCCGCCTTCGTTGACTCAGGTGGTACTGCGACCCAGGATGTCTACAACTTCACCTACAGCCGTAAGCGTCGCAACGTGTTTGCCGTCAAAGGTCACTCGCGCCCGAACCGACCAATCCTGAGCAGTAAACCCACCCAGGTGGATGTTGATTGGCGCGGCAAGATCGAACGCAAGGGCGCGCAGCTGTGGATGGTGGGACCGGATACCGCTAAAGATTACCTGCAGGCACGCTGGAATCGCACGACCGGCGGCGGTGCGGTGCACTTCTCTAGCGAATTACCTGATACCTATTACAAAGGCCTGACTGCCGAGTACCGGACCTATGGCTACAAGCGCGGGCGCAAAGTCAGCTGGTGGGAAAAGAAGAAAGGCGAAGCCAACGAGCCTATCGACTTGATGGTGTACAACTTGGGCGCAGCCTATTACCTCGGTCTGCACAAGAAGACAGAGCACGGCTGGCAGTCGCTGCGTGATCGTCTGATGCCGGTGCAGGGTGATCTTTTGGCATCAGTGCAGACGTCCGTACTGCCAAATGAATCTCAGCGTCCGCAGGCAGGGCTGCTAGACAGCGCGCCACCGCGGCGGCAGCAGCCTGATGCACTACAGACCGCTCCCGCACAATCTGCAATCGTTGTGAGCGGAAAGATATCACTGGGCGCCGGCACACGGAGAAGCAACTGATGCAGCGTGCCGACAACACCGACCGCGAGATCGACATTGTGCTGGCGATCCTGGAAGTCGTTGCCTCGGCGACAGCTGGCTTAACCCCTGAAAAGTCGCGCGACATTGAACAGATCGTCAAGTCCAGATATGGCGGATTACGGTTTCGCATCACCAAGCGCAAGAAGCATCCGACCTCGGAACAACGCGCCCAGGTTGTGCGCGATGCGCTGTCCGACACGATGACAACGGTCCCGACCGACCAGATCGCCGAGTCGCACGGCATTGACCGGTCCACTCTTTACCGCTACCTCAAACGCTGGGTTTGAAAAAGTTGTCGCAATTTGCCCTATTTTTTTTTCCTGGCGATTTTTAGACTCCAGCCACTATGGCAGGAATCACACTTGAACAAGCAGAGGCCCAGCTCGCCCTTTACCTGACCGCCGAACAGAAGGTGTTATCCGGTCAGAAATACGAGATCGCCGGCCGAATACTGCAGCGTGCCAATCTCGCCGAGATCCAGGTCGGCATCGAGACCTGGAACGGCCGCGTCAAACAACTCAGCCTGCGCGGTCTCGGCCGCGGGCGATCACGCACCGTCGTTGTCGGCGGTTGAACATGAAACGACCCAACCCAAACTTTGAACCCACACTGATCGAGCGCGCGCTCGCGCATGTCGCGCCTAAAACGGCGCAGATCATGCTGCACAACCGGCTCAAGTTTGAGGCCACTGTCGCCATGGGGAGAGGCTTTGGTGGTTACATTGGCGCGCGGCGCGACCGCGCCGCCACCGCAGACTGGAACCCGGGCGGCGGTTCGCCAGCAGTGGACATCTCGCCTGATCTCCCCATGTTGCGTGATCGCAGCCGTGACCAGATGCGCAATGCGCCGGTCGCCCTGGGTGCGCTCAACACCGATGTGCTGCACGTTGTCGGTACCGGACTGTCCTACACGCCAGCGATCAACGCCAAACGCCTCGGCATCACAGAAGAGCGTGCCCAGGAGTGGATGGATGACACCAAGTTCCGTTTCAATATTTGGGCATCGTCGCCGGATTCCGACTATCTCCGCAAACTCGACTTCTACAGCAATATCGAACTGACGTACCGATCGTCCCGCGAGAGCGGAGACATATTCGTTCTGACACCCATGGTGGAGCGCTATGGAGAACTGAGCCTGGCACTGCAGCTGGTGGAGGCTGACCGCGTTTGCAATCCCCGTGGTCAGCAGCAAAGCGACACACTGCAGGATGGGGTTGAGTTGGAAGCGGATACCGGCATACCGATCGCCGTCCACGTAGCCAAGAATCATCCGGGCGACTGGCGTGGCGTCAACGAATGGACGCGGGTTGAACTGCGTGGCTCCACCGGCAGGCGCAATGTGCTGCATCATTTTGACTGCCTGCGTCCTGGGCAGGTACGCGGCGTACCCTGGATCGCACCGATCATCGAGCCGCTCAAACAGCTCAACAAATGGAGCGATGCGGAACTCAATGCAGCTGTCGTGTCCAGCATCTATGTGATGTTCATGGAGATGGATGCCGAGGCATTCCAGGACCTCTACGACGATGAATCTGCCAAGACTATCGTCAACAATGCCCAGAAGTGGTCCGGCAAGATGGAGAGTGGCAAAGCGATCAATCTGCTTCCCGGTGAGAAGGCAAACATACAAACGCCTGGTCGACCCAATCCTGAGTTCGATCCATTCTGGAATGCCATGGTGCGACAGATCGGTATGGCGTTGGGAATGCCGCACGAAGTGCTCACGATGCACTTTCAGTCCAGTTACACCGCTGCCCGCGGCGCTCTGTTGATGGCCTGGCGTGGATTCACGCAACGCCGCGAAAAAATGGCGAAGACGATCTGCCAGCCGGTACTTGAACTCTGGCTCGCCAACGAAGTGGCTGTGGGCCGCATTGCGTGCCCGGGCTTCTTCGCCGATCGCGCGATCCGCGCCGCCTGGTGCGCATCGATCTGGACTGGCGACGGTCCCGGCTCCGTGGATCCCCTCAAGGAAGTCACAGCTGCAGAAAAGCGCGTTGCCATGGAGATCAGCACCCTGCAGGCCGAGTCCATCTTGCACGACGGGCAGGACTGGGACGCCAAGCACCGCCAGCGTACCAAGGAAGTTGCTATGCAAAAGCGCGATGGTACGGCGCCTGCAGCCGCGCCTGGTTCGGTACCGGTCGCGGCAGATTCGAGTGTCGATCCCAACGCAGATCCGAACGCTCCAACTGACAAACCGGTTGATCCTGGCAGCGACCAGGAGGATGCAGCCGCGGCGGAATTGCGGCGAGGCCTGAGCCGATAAAGAAGTTGTCGCAAATTGCCCTATTTTTTTTGACTCGGAATTTCTACAGTACCCCATCAATTTCAAAACCGCCATGAAACTGCTTGACCTCCTCACCGCACCCTGGGCAATCGCGCCGGACAAGCTGCGCGAGATCCAGGCGATCTACACGACGCATCTGCGCGGCGAGAAGATTGACATCGATGCCATCGAGGCACGGCTCGGCCGGCCTCTGGCGAATGATCAGCAGGACTATCAGATCCGCGAGGGCGGTGTGGCTGTACTTGCCCTCGATGGCGTCATGGCGCCCAAAGCCAACCTTTTCATGCGTGTCAGCGGCGGCGTCTCCACCCAGATGGCCAGCACGCAAATTGAAAGCGCCATTGCCGACCCGCGTGTGAACGCACTGGTGCTCGCCATCGACTCACCCGGCGGCAGCGTTTTTGGCACGCCGGAGCTGGCCGCCACCATCCGTGAACTCGCGGCAACCAAACCCATTGTCACGGTCAGCGAGGCCACGCTGTCCAGCGCCGCGTATTGGGCCGGATCTGCAGCCAATGCCATCTTCATCAGCGGTCCCACCGTCCAAGTCGGCTCCATTGGTGTCGTCGCCAGCCACCGCTACGACCCCAAGGCGGCCGGTACTGTCACTGAGATCACAGCTGGGAAATACAAACGGATTGCCAGCGACACCGGCCCGCTGTCGGTCGAAGGTCTGGCCTATCTGCAGGGCCATGTCGACCACCTGTATTCCGTATTTGTCGATGCGGTCGCCAGCTACCGTGGCACCACTCCCGAATCCGTTCTGGCCAATATGGCTGACGGCCGCATCTTCATTGGCCAACAAGCCATCGACCACGGTCTAGTGGACGGCTTCGCCACCGTTGACTCCATGGTTCAACAACTCGCCGCCAACCCTTCCAAATTCTCCCGTCCGCGCAAATCCGTTTTTGCACAAGGCGGTGTTTCCGCGTCTCCTGCAGCGTCCGCCGGTGTGCAGACATCTGCCGTTCCACCAGAGCCGGTGTCGCTCGAACTGTCATCAACCGTAACTAAAAGGACCACCACCATGGACCGTGCCACCCTTGAGCAACAGCATCCTGCGCTGTTCGCTCTTCTCCAAACTGAATTCATGGCTGCCGGCGCCACTGCCGAGCGCAGCCGCATCCAGGCTGTTGAATCCGCCATCATTCCTGGCCACGAGGCCTTGATCGCCACGCTGAAGTTCGATGGCAAGAGCTCGGGCGGTGATGCCGCGCTGGCCGTCAATCAGGCCGAACGCACGCTTCGCGCTGCGCAAGGTGCTGCCGCCAATGCCGATGCGCCCAAGCCCGTTCCCAGCACAGCGACGGCCACTGTCGAGGCCGGTGCTGATGCCAAGGCCGTTGCAGAAAAGCAGCGCGTCGAAGCCCTGCCGGTTGAAGACCGCTGCAAGGCTGAATGGGAAGCCAGCGCCACCATCCGTGCGGAGTTTCTCAGCCTGGCTGATTACACCGCCCTGGTCAAAGCCGAGCAAAGCGGAAAAGTCCGCGTGCTGGGCAAAAAGTCTGCGTAAGCAGCGTCCGTCAACTCCCTCAACTTTCAGGACCCATCATCATGAAAAAGTCTTATTTCCTGACCGCCATTCTGGCTGTCTTCGCCCTGGCCTCCGCCATCTTTCCTCAAGTCGCACAGGCGGCTCAGGATGCCGTCACATTCGTTGGGGCCGACAACCTCTCCATGCTGGGCTTTGCCGGCGTCACGCTGGCAGCGAACCTGCCGCGAGCCTTCGAACTGGGTGAACGTAATGCGCTGCCCGTGATTGCATCCGACATCATCTATGAAGGCGCGGCGACAGGCCTGGTCGCTGCAACTGGACATACCCGACCGCTGGTTGGCGGAGACAGGTTTGTCGGCTTCGCTGTTGCAAAGGCCGATAACTCGGCAGGCGCCGCAGCTGCACTCAATGTCGAGTTGGTCGAGAGCGGTGAGATTGAACTCTCCGTCAGCGGCGCAGTGATTACCGACGTCAATCAGCCGGTCTACGCTACCGATGACAACGCATTCACATTCAACCCGGTTGGCGCCAGCTTCGTTGGTTTCGTCAAGCGCTATGTGTCGGCAGGCGTGGCCGTGGTCGCATTCGATGCGGACTGCTACAAAGATCCCTGGGCGGCCTATACCGTGCGCGAGACCATCAGCGCCGATAAAACTCTCGACATCGAGGACAACGGCAAGGTCTTCTTCGTCGATACCGACGCCAAGGTAGTCACGCTGCCTGCGGTCGCCACGCCTGTCAATTGCGCCATCGTCAACATCGCTGCCTTCGGTACGGTCTTCCTGAAGATAAGCCCAGCGGCCGCCGACAAGATCCAAGGCCCTGATCTCCCCGGGACTGACAACACCGCCCTGGGCAACACCAAGGCCACCGCGCGTCGCGGCGACTTCGTAGTGCTGGGCACCGGCGATGCCAACGGTCCGATCGTGCGATCCCTGCGCGGCACCTGGGCCACCGGCAACTAAGCCGGCGTACAGCAACCCCGTTCAACGAACCAAACAGGAAATCACACATCATGGACCAAAGCCTACTTTCCAGCCGCGCCATTCGCGGCATGTACTTCGCCCGGCTCGAAACCAATGCCGGCCTGCCCTGGGTATCGGGCCTCTCCAACATGTTCGGCTCCGATCAATCCAGTGAAACCTATGCGTTCCTGGGTCAGTCGCCCGGCTTTCGCGAATGGATCGGTGGCCGCCAGGCCAAGGGTCTGTCTTCGAACGCGCTGACCATCACCAACAAGCATTACGAGTCCACGCTCGAAGTCGCTGTCAAGGATGCCCGGCGCGACAAGACGGGCCAGATTCAGGTCCGCGTTCAGGAGTTTGCCGATCGCAGCGTGACCCATTGGGCCAGCCTGCTGTCCAGCTTGCTGCTAAATGGTGCCTCCAACGTCTGCTACGACGGTTCGTACTACTTTGCCACCGATCACGCCGAAGGCAAGTCTGGCACGCAGAGCAACTCGATCTCGGTTGACATCTCCGCACTGCCGGCGCTTGTGCATGGAACTGCTACCGCACCCTCGGTGGAAGAGTTCCAGCAGGCACTGCTTGCCTGTATTGCCCAGATCCTAGCCTTCAAGGATGACAAGGGCGAGCCGATGAACGAGAACGCCAAGGAGTTCATCGTCAAGGTGCCGGTGAGTCTATACCTCATCGCCTCCGCTGCCGTATCCGCTGTGACCACAACGGCGCTGCAGCAAAACCTCAATGCCAACCTCATTGCTGGCTTGAAGATCAGTGTCGTCATGAATCCACGCCTGTCTATCTGGACCGACAAGTTCAGCGTGCACCGTGTTGACAGCCCGATCAAGGGAATGATCTGCCAGGAAGAAAAAAGCACCGAGCTCAAAGTCAAGGCCGAAGGGTCCGAGTACGAGTTCGACAACGATGCCTGGCAGTTCGGTCTGGACAGCTGGCGCAGCGTGGGATACGGCTACTGGCAGCGTGCCTGCCTGGTCACGTTGGTCTAAGCCAAAGGACGCACCAGCATGAAGTACACCACCGTCGCAGTGCTATGCCTGCAAGAGGGTGCTGTCCTGGGGCTTACCGATCCCCAGGTCGCCACCCGCTCGCATGCGCTCGATTCGTTGCCATCCCGCAAGGGTTGGTACACGGCCACTGCGCCGGTGCAATTCAAGATTGGAGAAGAGATCCAGATCGACGGTGATCTACCGCCGAGTCTGGCTCGCCAATTGCAAGCCAGCGCCAAGGCTCGGCGCAGCTCTGCTGACCAAGCAAACCTGCAGAGCTGATCATGGCCTTCACCGAAGACATGTCCACCTTCTTTGACAGCAGTGAGTTCGCCACCGTGGTGAACATCGCTGGTGTCGACGTAGATGTAATTTTCGATGACGGGTACCAGGCCGCTCTTAGTGGGTTTATCGACTCGTCGGCACCTAGCATCGTGGGACCGACTGTTACGCTATCCAGCCTTCTGCAAGGTAGCGCCATTACCGTTAACAGCATCGCGTACAAGGTTGCGTCTGTTCATCCAGACGGCACCGGCGTCTCAACTCTGATTTTGGAGAAAGCATGAGCACCGCCTTCGACGCCATCGAAGATGCCTTCGCCTCCAAGCTCTCGGCAGCCACGCCCGTCTGCGCCAACATCCTCGTTGACCAGGCTGACCCTCTGCCCGCGGATTACACCAGCGCCGTCAATATCATCCCGGTCGGAGCAGATCCCCAGCAACTCGGCGCCATCACGGGAAACCCTGTCGACTGGCTTACCCAGATTCACGTCAAATGCTACGCCAACGCCAATGCCACCAGCCCGCGCCCGGCGGCCAACGCACTGGCCGGCGCCGTCTATGCGCGCCTGGCTGCAGACCCCAGCCTGGGCATTGCCGGCGTATTCATTGGTGAGCCCACCTTGAGCTGGGAATTTGACCAGGCCACCACCCGCATGGCCATCTGCATCCTAGCCTACAGCGTGCAACACCGCACCAGTAGCCTCACCCTTGCCTAACAGGACAGCACCATGGCCACCGAAAAAGCACCTACCCCCAGCCAACCCACTAGTACCCCGCCCGGCGGCGGCAGTTGGACGTGGGACGGAATCAATAACCAGTGGGTGCCGCGCGATGTGCAGGCGTCTACAACCAATACCGAACAGGAGTAACCCGCCATGACCCGCTACATCCACCAGACAGTCCTGCTCGGCAAAGTAGAGACTACCCAAAACACTGATGCAGCCCCTACAGGTACGGCAGATGCAATTCAGGTCTTCGGGGTGAGCTTCCCGCCGATTGAGTCAACTGTCATTGACCGAGAATTCGTCGGGGACGGCCTTGGCGGCTTTGAGCAACAAGAAACCAGCGCCCTGGCCAAGATCACCTACTCTGTCGAACTTAGCGGCTCCGGTACTGCTGGTACTGCGCCACAGTGGGGCGACCTGCTCATCGCCTGCGGCATGGCAGAAGCTCTGTTGAGCACGCCCAGCCGCGTCGAATACTCCCTGGTCAGCACCGGCCTCAAAACTGCCACCCACAAATACTACGATGCCGGCTACGTGCACGCCATGCTTGGTTGCATGGGCAATGCCAAGATCAGCATCAAGAAGGGCGCGCGCCCCACCATTACCTTTGACTACCTTGGCCTGGACGGTGGCGAAAGTGTCGTCGCCAACCCATCGGCCACACTCACCGCGTGGAAGACTCCCCCTGTCATCGGCGCGCTCACCGTGGTGGACATCACCCTGGGCGCCACCTATTCAGGCGGCGTGCTCAGTGGTGGCACCGTCTACCCCAGCACCGGCATTGAGATCGACCTGGGCAACAAACCCGAATACATCACCCTGTGTTCGCAAGAACGCATCGACATCACCTCGCGCGACACCACCGGCTCCATCGAGCTTGAACTCACACCGGCGCAAGAACTCACGCTTGCCGCTGCCGTGCGCGCCTGCACGACGCAAAGCATCGCCTTCACCCTGGGCACCGTGGCTGGCAACAAGATCATCCTGTTCTCTGAGGGTGTGCAACTTGCCAAGCGCGACAAAACCGTGCTCAACAATGTGCGCACCATCAGCTTCAGCCTGCGCTTTCCCAAAGTCTCTGGTAATGTTCCGTTTCGCATTGTGCAGGTGTAAGCATGTTCAAGCGCGAACCCAACCCCACATTCCCGTCCACGGTCTATATGACCGTTCCAGGCGGCGACAGCCTACCGCTCAAGCTGGTATTCAAACACCAGAAGACAACTCAACTCAATACCTTTCTGGCAACGGCCAACGGGCGCACCGACGCCGACATGCTGCGCGAGATGGTTGACCACGTTGACACATCGGAAAAGAAAGAAGGTGAGACCGATGCTGACTTCTTCGCCGAAGTCACTGAGAACTACCCAGCCGCCCGCAGCGACATTTTGCGCACTTACCTGCGCGAACTCTCTGAAAGCCGCGTAAAAAACTAATTGAGGCAGTCGAGCGACTGATCAACGGATGGGAAGACCCGCAAACCACCTCAGACGCTTTGACTGCCTTCGGAATCAACCCGCAGGGCCTGGATGCGCCCACCGAGTTTCCGATCTGGGTCGAGAACTGGAACGCCCTACAGGTGTTTCGGCGCATGCTCACGCAGCTTCACATGGCGCCCATGGGTGGCGTCATCGGATTGCGCTACGAAGCCCTGCCGATCGTGCTGCGCGCCTGTCAGATCCCGCGCGTCGATCTTCCCGAGCTGATGGACTGCCTGCAACTCATGGAGCGGCACATGGTCAAACTGCTCAACGATCGGAAGTGACCCATGGCTGAAGCAAAAGTCACCGTCAGCGCAGTCGATCAGACCAAGGCCACATTCGAGGCCATGAAGAAGAACTTTGCCAGCCTGGGCGACCAGGCGGGAAAGATTTCCGGTTTGATGGGCTCTGTCGGTGTCGCCATCGGCGCAGCCTTCAGCGCCGGCTCTATCATGCACCTGGTCGAGATGCTCGACACGCTCGACAAGATGAGCGAGAAGACCGGAATCGCCACCGAGTCTCTCAGCGCTTTGCGTTACGCCGGCGAGATTGCCGACGTCAGCCAGGAGCAACTCGGCACCGGTCTGAAGAAGCTCGCCAAGTACATGGCCGACGCTGCCGGCGGCAACGATGTAGCTGCCGGCGCGTTCAAGTCGCTTGGCATTGAGATCACCAACACCGACGGCAGCCTGCGCAAGACCGACCAGGTGCTGATGGACATCGCCCAGCGATTCCAGGGGTGGGAAGACGGCCCCGGCAAGGCTGCCATCGCTATGCGCATCTTTGGCAAGAGCGGCGACGACATGATCCCAATGCTCAACCTGGGCAAGGTCGGTCTGCAGTCCATGGCCGCCGAGGCGCAAGCGCTGGGCGCCGTCTACGGCGGCGACGTCGCTAAGAACGCGGCCGAGTTCAATGACAACTTGAAACGCATCAAACTTGCCGCCGAGGGTACTGCCATTTCATTGGCCGGCCCATTGGTGCGAGCTTTGGGTGAAGCTTCCCAGGCGTTCATTGACGCCAAGAAAAGCGGTGAAGGCTATCTCGGGATGCTGGCGCGTGTCGCCAACCAAGTGCCACTCAAAGTCAGCGACGTGCTTCCTGGTGATGCGACCCGTGCGTTTCCCATGTTGCGTATAGCCCAGATGCTGCAAGAAGGTGGCGCCGCATTGGCTGCACCAAAAGCAACTACGGACATTCAGGGATACGTCAATAAGCTTGGAATCGCCAGCGGCGGTGCCGGGCGGGGTTGGGTCAATCCCAAAGTGGCTGCTCCTATTATTGGAGATACCAGCGGAAATAAGGCTAAGGCGCCAGACCACTTCGCCGACAATTTCATTAATCAGCTCATCACTGAATACGCGAATTTGTCGGGAACCATGAGCAAGACCGACGAAGTCACACGAAAACTTGACACTGCCACCGAGAAATTCACAGGAACCTCGCGCAGCACTATCTTGTCTTTAGCGGGCCAGATCGACAAGCAAAAGGCTATGACCTCTGCCGTTGATGAGCGCACCCGCATTCAGACCACAATGCTCGACGCCCAGGAAAAGGCCGACGCCGCGCATTACGCTTCGATAGGGGTCATTGAAAAACTCGCTAACGACCAGGCCTTCGAATTGACCTTGCTTGGAAAATATCCCGAAGCCATCGACAAGATGCGCTTTGAGCGTGATTTATCTAACCAAGAGCGCGTCATCGAATCCGACCTGGTCGAGCGCGGCCTACAAAACGGCTGGGACGAAATCCGAATGGAAGAAGAGCGCGCCAAGGTCAAGGCTGCATCTACGGCCGTACGCGCCGCATTCAACCAGATCCAGGCAGACAAACTCGACCAGACCTATAACCCAAACCGAGGTATGCAAGACGGCGTCAAGCAATACATGGATGAGATTGCTAAGTCCGGCGACTTCATGAAGAACAGTGTTGTCCGTGCCTTTGGCAGCATGGAAGATGCACTTGTTGATTTTGTGAAGACAGGAAAGCTTGATTTTTCAAGTCTCGCAGACTCAATCATCAGCGACATGATCCGCATCATGATCCAGCAGAGCATCACCAAGCCACTGGCCAATGCTGCCATGTCATTTTTCGGCTTCGCCGACGGCGGCATCATGTCAAGCGCTGGCCCATTGCCACTTAACACCTATGCCCGCGGCGGAATTGCCAACAGCCCACAGGTCGCTTTGTTTGGAGAAGGTCGCATGAACGAAGCGTTTGTCCCGCTCCCCGACGGTCGCTCGATCCCTGTGTCCATGCAAGGTGCCGGCCAGGCTATCAACATCACCATTAACGCCAGTGTTGGTGACATTGCCAGCAAGGCTGACGTTGTAGCCGGCATGCGAGCCACGGCCAATAACATCGCGGCGCAGATCTCGCGCGCACAGCGCTACGGGGGCGGGCTCGCATGACCACAATTACACGGCCAACCAGCTTCATTCCGCGTACGTGCCGGCTCACATTGGTACCCAATCAGCGAGTCAACGCCGCGCCCTTTGGTGGAAGCGAGCAGGCCATTGACCTTCTCAACGACCGTTGGTTGCTGAATTGTGAGATGCCCGAAGGATCGTTTGCCGACGGCGCCATGCGAGATGCATTCATCGATTCGATGCGCGGCCAGGTCAATACCGTTGCGCTTTACCACTTTGCACAACCGGCACCCCGCGGCACCGTTCGGGGATCAATGACGCTTGCATCGAGCGCAGCGCAAGGCGCATCCAGCATCGTTATCAGCGGCTGCTCACCGAGCAACGGCACGATTTTGATGGGTGACATGTTTGGCGTTGGCGGTCTACTTCTGCGCGCGGTGGCTGACAGCTCTGCCGTCGCGGGCATCGCTACCGTGCAAATTGCCAATCGCCTGCGTGTTGCGCAAAGCGCCGGCGCGCCTGTCACATGGGATAAGCCAACCACACTATTTCGACTGCTATCGCACACCGGTGTCGATTTCGGTCATGGCCGCGTGTCAGCGACCAGCTTCGATTTTGGTGAGGCGATATGAAAACATTTTCGGCGCCCGTCAATGCCGCCATATCGTCCAGCGCGCTGGCGATTGTGCAGTTGGTCTATCTGGCTTTTCCGGGTTCTCCCATTTACCTGAATACAAGCACTTGGGACTTGTTGTGGGATGGCAATACATACAAAGGCGCCTACGGTCTCGGAACCATCAGCGCCATTACCGACAAGCCAGGTGAGTTGCAAGGGATAACGCTTGAACTGTTTGGTGATGCTGCGCACATCAGCCTCGCCCTCGATGAAGCCGATATTGTTCAAGGGACGGTCTGCATCATCAGAACGGCCATCGTCGAAACAGCTAATTACACAGTGCTCGATGCGCCGGTTGAATGGTCAGGAACACTGGACACGATGGCGATAGGAGAGGATGGAACCACTGCGTCCGTCCGAGTTTCCGCCGAGAGTAAGGCGGTCGACCTATTGCGGGGCACGCCCTCGTATTACAGCGAACAAGATCAAACAGCAATTTCAGCAAACGATCACTCCATGAAGTTCGTGGTCGATCAGATCGACAAGCCAGTGATCTGGCCTGCCAAAACATTCTTTACCCAATGAGACACCAAGACTGGGAGCTTCGATTTGAGGCGTTTTTATTGTCACGTCGCAATGCGCCATTTGTGTGGGGAAAGAACGACTGCGCAATTTTTGCAGCCGACTGTTTTCAGGCGCTGACTGGAATCGACCCAGTTCCGCCAAGCTGGCGTAAACATACGACTGAAAAACAAGCCCTCAGAACGCTGCAAAGGAACGGCGGCATGGTCAGTGTGGCCACGGCTGCATTTGGCCAGCCAGTGCCCGTTCTGACAGCCCAAGTCGGAGATGTGCTGCTGGTGAAGATGGGAAGACGTGACGCATTGGCAATTTGCAACGGCCAAACAGCATATGGCCCAGGCGCGAATGGTCTGGTCTCTGTTGGTGTTGAAACAGCCTCGATGTGCTGGAGGGTCGCGTAATGCCGATGTTTGTTGTCGCCTTTGTCAACTACCTTGCGGTGGCTGGGGTGATCTCCGTAGCAACGGCTGTTGCGATTGGCACATTTGCCGCTACTTACGGTTCGTTCGTTCTGCTGGTTGGTGGCCTGGCCTATTCGTCCGCGAAGGCCCGCAGCGCCGCCTCAGCTGCCAAAGATGCATACAACGCCGCCCAGGTCGATCGTCTGGCCAACATCATGACCACCACGGCACCACGTGAGCTGGTCATGGGTCGGATGCGAAAAGCCGGCGTTATCTTCTACCGTGCGTCGACCGGAAAAGACAGTAGAGACTTGTTTCTCGCAATTGCGCTGGCCGGCCATGAGATTGATGCCATAGAAGAAATCTACCTGAACGACGAATTGGTAACTTTGGATGATGCCGGCTATGTTGTAGACGGAACAGTCGGCGGAACAAATGGAGGCACTCCATGGAGTCAAACCAGAACTCAAATGGGGTCGAGCACAGGCTATCCGACAGACCCCAACATGATCGAAGGCTCCGCGCATGAGATTCTTGACGGAAACGGTGATAGAGGATTCGTTAAGACTGGTGTCTGGGCTTATCAATACTACCAAGCATCCAACAATGTCCGCATCACCAAGCACCTGGGCGGCTCTGGTCAGATTGTTGACCCTGACCTTCGCGCAGCATTCCCTGATGACTGGCTGACTACAAATACTGTTCAAGGTGTGGCCTATCTGTTGGTGCGCCTGACATACAGTGAGTCGTCATTTCCGTCGGGTGCTCCTAACGTCACTGCGGTCATTCGTGGCGCCAAGATATTTGATCCGCGTACAGGTGTTACCGCCTGGAGCGAAAACCCGGCGCTCATGATGCGCCACCTGTATTGCCATCCAAACTTTGGAAAAGCAACAGTTACTTCCGCAGAAGACGCCAGATTGATTGTTGCAGCCAATTCTTGTGATATTTCCACATCCTATGTGGTGGATGGGATAACAGAAACCAAAGCACTATACCGAGGCGCCTATGCTATTCCGTTTGGGGCAGAACCCAAGGGTGCGCTCGACGACCTCTCGCAGGCCATGGGTGGGTCCTGGGCGTTTGCCGGTGGCGAGTTGTACGTCAAGGCGGGCGTCTATACCGGCCCCGTGATGTCGCTCACTGATAACGATCTGGCTGTTGTCAAGCGCAGCGGATCAAGTGAAACACAAAGCGCTATCAGCATCGCCATTCACAAGGAACGGGCGCAGAAGTTCAACACCGTCAAGGTGAAAATTTGGGACCAAGCGCAAGACTTCAAACAAGTCAGCTTAACGCCTTTGGTTGGTGATGCGTTCATTGCCCGCGACGGAGTTCCTCTGGTGCAGGAGATAACGATGGCCGCGGTTGGCTACGCTCCCCAAGCGCTGCACGTTGCTGGCATCATGATGCGCGATTCACGCGATGCGCTGGTTGTCGATCTGCCGTTCAAGATGCGGGCATATCCGTTGGAAATGTTCGACACCGTTGATCTGACGCTAGCGCGGTACGGATGGTCTGCAAAGACATTTATGGTGCTGTGCCGCAGCTGGAGCAGCGACGGCTCCATCCAGCTCACACTCAAAGAAACATCGGCTGCTATTACACAGAAAGACGCTACATTCTTGGCGCAGGGTTGGGCCGCAAACACCAATTTGCCTAAGCCCTGGGATATTCAAACCGTTGGCGCATTGACCATCACCAGCGGATCGGCCGAGGCCGTGACGCAGGCCGACGGCACCATCGTGAGCCGCATGCGTGTGAGCTGGACAGCCTTGACCGACGCCGCAGTGCTGCAAAACGGCAAGATCGAGGTCCAGTACCGCCGCTGCGATTCAATCGGCGAGTGGACAAGCGTCTTTGCCAGTGGCGGCGACTCCAGCGTTGTCACCAGCAACGTCGAGGACGCCTACACCTATTTTGTCCGCGCTCGCTCCATCACTTCGATTGCCGTCGGCGATTGGGGTTTGTTGGCTTCGCACACTGTTGCGGGAAAGACGACCAAACCAACAGCAATCACTGCGCTGACAGCGGTTGGCGCTATGTTCCGGATCGATCTGACCTGGACGTTCGGGTCTACCGCGGTTGACATCCGATGCACAGAGGTCTGGTGGAGCGCTACCAATGACCGCAGCGCAGCTGCCCGGCTCACGACCGAACCGTTCCCTGGCGCCGCCTACAACCACATCGGCCTGAGCGCTGGCCAGGGCGGGTATTACTGGGCCCGCGTCGTCAGCACGTCGGGCGTGAGCTCGGCCTGGTATCCAAGCGGATCGACCGCCGGTGTTCACGCGACCGCCAGCACCAACCCCTCAGCCCTCCTGACCCAACTCAACGCCGCCATCGGCGCCACCGAGTTGATGGCTGGCCTGAACGACCGCATCAACCTGATCGACGGCAACACCGCGCAGCCGGCGCTGCCGTATTCCCTGGCGCAGCTCGCCGCCATACAGACCGGTCTCAATCGCAAGGTGCAGGTTAACCTCGACGCATCTGCAGCCGGCCTGTTGCGCGACGTGATCAGCACCAACACATCGCTGTCTGTCATCAGCGATGCCGGCATCTACACCGACCCGGCAACGGGAAGCGTCAAGATTTACGCCATCGAGGCTACCACTTCGCACCTGACGACCGTGGACGCCAGGCTCGACGCCCACGACGGCAGCATCGCGCTCAAGGCCAGCACCATGTATGTGGACGGCGCCATCGCTGCGGCCACGCTGGGCACGGCCGATATGGCGTTGTTTGAGGGCATGGACCTGCGGGTCACGACGGCCGAAGTCAATATCAGCAGCCTGAACGCCGCCGTGTCGCTGAAGGCATCGGACGTCGCTCTGACCGCTACCACAGCACGCGTCACCACGGCCGAGACCAATATCAGCGCGCTGACCGGCACTGTGGCCACCAAGGTCAGCAGCACCGACTTCAGCAGCGTGACCGGCGGCATCGATGCCCGACTCGGAAGCGCAGAAACAACGCTGTCGGCTCTGGGTAATACCAGCTCGATCACCAGCATGGTGCAGCAAGCCAACAAAGCCTATCGAGACGCCAACATCGATGCCCAGACGCTGCTGCGCTCGATCCTCAACAACGAAGCCGACGCGAACCTGGCCGCCCAGACGCTCGCCCTGGCGCGCAACGACCTGACCGCCTACACCGACGCCAACATCAGCGCCGAGGCCGCCCAGCGCCTATTCCTTGCTGCCGTAGTGGATGGGCATGCCGCGCAGATCAGCGATGAGCGCATCGCGCGCGCAACAGCCGATGCGGCTGAGGCCACTGCCCGGCTTGCCCTGGGCGTTGTCGTATCGGGAAACACGGCCGCGATCGTCAGCGAGCAAACGGCGCGCACCGACGCGATCAGCGCCGAGGCCAGCGCCCGCACTGCGCTTGAGGCTCGCGTCACCAACACTGAAGGCAATGTCAGCGCCAACGTAGCCGCGTTCCTTGAAGAGCAGATCGTCCGCACCGATCAGCACACTGCAACCGCTTCGGACATCAGCACCCTGACGGCTGCCGTTGCCGCCAATGGCGCATCGATCACCGCAGAGCAGACTGCGCGATCGGATGCCGACGTTGCCGAGGCCAGCGCCAGGACAGCGCTTGCCGCCCGGGTGACGACGACCGAGGGCGACATCGCCACCAATACGGCATCGATCGTCAGCGAGGCCAGCACCCGCGCCACACAGACATCGGCACTGGCCACCCGCGCCACCAACCTTGAAGCCTCAGTCAACAGCGGCAGCACCGGCCTCGCAACCAAGGCCAGCGTCAACTACGTGGACACAGCCAAGGCAGATGCCATCAGCTCGGCCGCCAGCACCACCGCGCTGGTGCAGGCGCAGCTCAACAGTGGCGGCACCACCTTTGCCAACATCGCCACCGCACAGAGCACGGCAAACGCAGCCGTCAGCGCCATCAGCTCCAATGCCAGCGCCCTCAGCACTGTGCAGGCCCGGCTCAACACTGGAGACTATGCAGCGGTCAAGACCGAGAGCAGCGCCAACGCCTCGGCCCTTGGCACGCTCAATGCCAAGCACTCGGTCAAGGTGGACGTCAATAACCACGTGATCGGCGTCGAGCTCAACAACGATGGAACCGTCGGGTCCTTCGTGATCCTGTCCGACAAGTTCCTGATCTGCAACCCAGACGGCACCGGCACACCCAAAGCCGTGTTATCGCTCGGCACCGTCAATGGCACGACTGAGCTCGGCCTGGACGGTTCC
>CAIXNB010000055.1 GCA_903920695.1 uncultured beta proteobacterium | reverse complement strand
GGCGATTTTAGAGATGCGAGCAGCGATCCTGATGCAATCCTGATACCGGCGGTGGTACGCTGAGCGCATGGTTTATGTTTCTCCCGATCCGGTACAGGACGCGCACCCGCTGCGCAGTTGGGTGGTTGTCGCGCTGCTGCTGCTCGCGGCCACCCTGTGCTGCGCGCTGTTCGACGCCTACGTGACACTGACCAGCCAGGCCATGATTTATGTGCTGACGATCATCATTGCCGGCTACCGTCTCGACTGGCGGCAGTCGGTGGTCTGCGCCGTTGGCGCGGTCACGGCACTGAACTTTTTCTTCGTTCCACCGCGCTGGACTTTCGATGTCGAAAGCCGTGAGCACCTGATCGCCCTGGTCGTCATGCTCGTGGTGGCGCTGGTCACCAGCCATCTGGCCGCCAGCGTGCGGCGCGAATCGCGCCATGCCGCATTGAACGCGCAGCGGGCGCGCCAGTTGCAGGCGCTGGCCACCGAACTCGCCATGGCCAGTTCACCCGAAACCATGCTGGCGCTGGGTCAGACCGCACTCGACGCAGCCTTTGAAGGGCCCAACACCCTGCGCCTGAGCGACGACGCACAGAATTTGCAGAACGACGCCGACCTGCCTCAGGACTGGCGCGACGGTTTGCGCTGCTGCATGAAGGAAAGCGCAGTGCTCGGCCCCGGCACCGGACGCTGGCCGGGGCTCAATGCCTGGTACCTGCCGCTGGGCGACAAGGAGCAGCACATGGGCGCGGCGCGCGTCTGGCCAGCACGCGCCGAAGACAACGATGGCCGCGAACACGCGCAGGCCCTGTGCACCCTGCTGGCGCAAAGTTTGTGGCGGGTTGAGCTGGCGGCATCGATGCATGCGGCGCAAGCCGAAGCGCAGCGCCAGCAAATGCAAAGCACTTTCCTGGCGGCGGTGTCACACGATGTGCGCACGCCGCTGGCGGCCATCGTCGGCGCCGCCTCGGCACTGCAGACCCAGCGTGACAAGCTGGCCGCGCCAGAGCGGGAACGCCTGCTGGCCAGCATCGCCAGCGAGGCCGCCTACCTGTCGACGCTGACCGAGAACACGCTGCAGCTGGTGCGACTGACCAGCCTGCAACAGGACATCAAGCGCGACTGGGAGGCACTGGAAGAAATTGTCGGCGCCGTGCTGGCGCGCGTACGCCAACGCGACCCGGCGCGACGCATCCGCGCCAACGTGCCGACCGGTCTGCCGCTGCTCAAAGCTGACCCGGTGCTGCTGGCGCAACTGATTGGCAATTTGCTCGACAACGCATTGAAATACAGTGCTGGCGAGATCGAACTTAGCGTCAAAGAATAAGGCCAAACCCTGGTGATTGCGGTCAAGGACCGCGGCGCCGGCATTGCAGCAGCCGAGCAGGAACTGATCTTTGAGCCCTATCACCGCGGTGACCGCTCCGGTCAATGTGGCGCCGGTCTCGGTCTGGCGCTGTGCCGCGCGATTGCCGTGGCGCACGGTGGCAGCCTGATGGTGCGCCGACGCCAAGGCGGCGGTAGCTGTTTTTTTGCCACCTTGCCCATGGCTGAAACGCAACCAGCACAGGAGGCGGCTAGCGCCGCAGCGGGCAGCGCAGGACTTGCGTTATCGGCTAACGCCGATCCCGGGCCAGTACCGAGCGTGGGGCTTCAATGAGCGCCGCGCTGGGCCGCCCCGAGCAAGCGAACACCCCCTCGGGGGGCAGCGAGGACACGCCAGTGCCGAGCGTGGGGGCTCGATCATGAGCCTGCGCCTGCTGGTGGTGGAAGACGACCGCGAAATCCGCTCGCTGCTGCAGTCGTCGCTGTCGGTGGAAGGCTTTGCAGTGCAAACGGCGGTGTCGCTGAGCGAGGCGCGGGCCCTGTTGCAGCACGACCTGCCCGACCTCATCGTGCTCGATCTCGGACTGCCCGATGGCGACGGTGTGCAACTGGTGCGCGAATTGCGCCGCCAGCACACGGTGCCGGTCATCGTGGTGTCGGCGCGACACCAGGAAGCGCAGAAAATCGAGTTGCTCGACGCCGGCGCCGACGACTACCTGACCAAGCCCTTTGGTATTGCCGAACTGCTGGCGCGCATGCGCGTGGCGCTGCGCCATCGCGGTACCAGCCTTGCTGCTGCCGTCACCACGCATACGCTGGACGATCTGCACGTGGACCTGACGACACACCGGGTTGAGCGCGACGGCGCAACGCTGCACCTGACGCCGACTGAATTCAATCTATTGGCACGACTGGTGCGCAGCGCCGGGCGCGTGGTGACGCACCGACAACTGCTGACTGACGTCTGGGGCACCGAGTTCACCGAGCACACGCACTACCTGCGCCTGTACATGGCGCAGTTGCGCGCCAAGATCGAGCGTAATCCGAGCGAACCGCGTCATCTGCTGACCGAGACTGGCATCGGCTACCGCCTGGCCGATAGTTGATCCTTATGCGTTCCTGATGCGCCAGCCGCGACAGTGTCGGCCTGTTCCACGTTGATCGCTTGCAATGGGTAAATCTAGCGGCCGCGAAGGCCTGGCTGTCATGACTCTGGGGGCCATGGGTGTCGTCTATGGCGACATCGGTACCAGCCCGCTCTACACCATGAAGGAAATCTTCAACCCCGTCAGCGGGGTCATGCTGGACGCAAACCACCTGATCGGCGCCGTGTCAGTGATCTTCTGGGGCTTGATGATGGTCGTCACGCTGAAATACGTGCTGCTGATCCTGCGCGCGGACAACCGCGGTGAGGGCGGCATCATGGCCCTGACGGCGCTGGCGGCGCACGCCGGCGGCAAAACGCAAAAACGGCGCACGGTGCTACTGCTGACTGGCGTTTTTGGCGCGGCGCTGTTCTATGGCGACAGCGTGATCACGCCGGCGATCTCGGTGCTGAGCGCAGTCGAAGGGCTGGAAGTGGTAACGCCGCTGCTCAAACCCTATGTGCTGCCGATTGCGATCACGGTGCTGATTGGCCTGTTTGCCATGCAGCGCTTCGGCACCGCTTTGGTGGGGCGCCTGTTCGGGCCCATCATCCTGGTCTGGTTCGCACTGCTAACGTTCAGTGGCATGGCGCAGATCCTGCGTGAACCCCTGATCCTCAACGCCCTCAATCCGCTCGAAGCCCTGGCATTTCTGCGCGCGCAGGGCTGGCATATGTTTATCGCCGTCGGCGCCATCGTGCTGGCCTTTACCGGCGCCGAAGCCCTGTATGCCGACATGGGGCATTTCGGCAAGCGTCCGATCCAGTTGGCCTGGGTCGGCCTGGTGCTGCCGGCCCTGACCATCCACTACATGGGCCAGGGCGCGCTGCTGATGAGCGAGCCCAGCGCGCTGGAAAACCCGTTCTACCGCATGTTCCCCGCCTCCTGGCTGATCCCGGTGGTGGTGCTAGCGACAATGGCGACGGTGATCGCCTCCCAGGCCGTCATATCGGGCGCCTATTCAATGACCAAGCAGGCGGTCCAGCTCGGCCTGCTGCCGCGCCTGCAAGTGAACTACACCTCGGCCAAGGAAGCCGGCCAGATCTACATGCCAGAGGTTAACTGGGCGCTTCTGGTGGCGGTGTTGCTGGCCGTGGTCGGCTTTGGCAGTTCCTCGGCACTGGCTTCGGCCTACGGGATCGCGGTAACGGTCACTATGCTGATCACGACGCTGCTGACCTACTTTGTGCTGCGCGACGGCTGGGGCTACTCGCTGCCGTTGGCGCTCGCGGCGACCAGCGTCTTTCTGACACTCGACGCGCTGCTGGTGGTCTCGTGCGCGCTCAAGTTCCTGCAGGGCGGCTGGTTCCCGCTGGTACTCGGTGACGCCATCTTCACCGTGATGGCAACCTGGCGCCGTGGACGCGAATTGCTGATCGAAAGCCTGCGCAATGACGACCCCGAACTGCTGCCCTTCATCAAGGCGCTGGCCAACGACGAGATCCACCGCGTCTCCCGCACTGCCGTCTACGCCGTGGCCAATCCGGATACCGTGCCGCAAGCGCTGATGCACAACCTCAAGCACAACCAGGTATTGCATGAGCGCAACCTGATCCTGACCGTGGTCTTTCACGACGTGCCCTGGATCGCGTTCGAGGAGCGCGTCCAGATCACGCCGCTGGTGGCGGGTTTCTGGCGCGTGCAGCTGAATTACGGCTTCAAGAACACGCCTGACATTCCGAAGGCGCTCGAGTTGTGCCGCGCCCAGGGACTGCCCATCAACCTGTTCGAAACCTCCTACTTCCTGAGCAGAGAAACCGTGGTACCGACACGCGGCGCCGGCATGGCGCATTGGCGCGAAGCCTTCTTTGCCCTGATGTCACGCAATGCCGGCAGTGTGGCCGGGTTTTTCCGCCTACCCAACAACTGCGTAATTGAACTCGGAACGCGGGTTCAAATCTAATTACCATCATTTTTGTCACGTATAAATGGATTAATTGACTATTAATCGATTGGAAGGTATCGAATAAAGTAGAGCCATGTCCAAAACAAGGCCCACTACCGCTGAAAAGTCCAAAGCCTGCCCGGCAGATGTGCCGCGCGCCGTGCTGTTCGACGCCTACGGTACGCTGTTCGACGTGTACAGCGTCGGCCTGCTGGCCGAGCAACTCTTTCCAGGCCATGGCCAGGCCTTGGGCTTGCTCTGGCGCGACAAGCAGATCGACTACACGCGGCTGGTCACCACCAGCAACCACGGCGCGCATTACCAGCCGTTCTGGGCGCTGACGCGCGCTGCGCTGGTCTACGCCCTCAAGCGCATCGTCGCTCCAGCCCTGGCGCCGGGTGACGACACGGATTTTGAGACGCAGATCGAGCGCCTGATGAACCAGTACCGGCACTTAAGCGCCTTTCCCGAAATCAAGACCGTCCTCGCTGCGCTCAAGGCGCAGGGCATCCCTACCGGCATTCTGAGCAACGGCGACGCCGCCATGCTCAATCTGGCCGTCAAGTCGGCCGGTCTTGACGGTCTGCTCGATCATGTCATCAGTGTCGATCCGATCCGCAAGTACAAAACCCACCCGGACGCCTACGCGCTCGGCGAGCAGGCCACCGGTCTGGCCGCCAAACAAATTTTGTTTGTCAGCAGCAATGCCTGGGACGCGCTGGCCGCCACCTGGTACGGCTACCAGACGTTATGGGTGAACCGCTACCAGTTGCCGTTCGAAGAACTCGGCACGCAAGCCACGCGCAGCGGCGAGAACCTGCGCGACGTCCTCGCTTTTTTTCCATTCCCTTCCGTTTCAAAGATCACCACACCATGACCTCACGCACCTCTGTCCACCGCCTGCAAGTTGCCGACGTCCTGCATCAGTTCATCGAGAGCCGCGTACTGCCAGGCACCGGCATCAGCGCCGCGAAATTCTGGAAAGGCTTCGACGCCATCGTGGCCGACCTGGCACCGAAAAACAGCGCCTTGCTGACTGAGCGCGACCGCCTGCAGACTGAGCTCGATGCCTGGCATAGTGCGCATCCGGGGCCGATTGGCGACATGGCGACCTACCGCGCCTTCCTCGAAAAAATCGGCTACCTGGTTCCGGCGCCGAAGAAGGTCCGCATCAGCACTGCGAAGGTCGACGCCGAACTCGCCGTGCAGGCCGGGCCGCAACTGGTGGTGCCGATCCTGAACGCGCGCTACGCCCTGAACGCTGCCAATTCGCGCTGGGGCAGCCTATACGACGCGCTCTACGGCACGGACGCCATCAGCGAAGCCGATGGCTGTGAAAAGGGCAAGGCTTACAACCCGAAGCGCGGCGACAAGGTGATTGAATACGCACGCCACGTGCTCGACCGCACGGCACCGCTGCGCAAGGGTTCGCACCTGGATTCGGTCGGCTACCGCATCAAGGACGGCAAGCTCGCCGTGAAGCTCGCCGACGGCGGCAATACCAGCTTGCAGAACCCAGCGCAACTGATCGGCTACCAGGGCGATGCCAAGGCGCCGAGCAGCGTGCTGCTGCAGCACAACGGTCTGCACCTGGACATCCAGATCGACCGCACGACACCGATTGGCGCAACCGACCCGGCTGGCGTCTGCGATCTGGTGCTGGAAGCCGCACTCTCCACCATCCTGGATCTGGAAGACTCGGTCGCGGCAGTTGACGCTGACGACAAAGTGCTGGCCTATAGCAACTGGCTCGGCATCCTGCAGGGCACGCTGACCGAAGAGGTGAGCAAAGGCGCGCAGACCTTTACGCGCGGCCTCAATGGCGACCGCGTCTACACGCCGCCCGCTGGCAAGGGCAAAGCCGTCACGCTGCACGGCCGCTCGCTGATGTTCGTGCGCAACGTCGGCCACCTGATGACGAACCCGGCCATTCTCTACACCGACAAGCAGGGCCAGACGCGCGAAATTCCCGAAGGCATCATGGACGCCGTCGTCACCACCACGATAGCGCTGCACGACCTCCAATGCACGACCAAGGATGCCATTCGCAATTCACGCAAGGGCTCGGTCTACATCGTCAAGCCGAAGATGCACGGCCCGGCAGAAGTCGCGTTTGCCAGCGAACTATTCGGCCGCGTCGAGAAAATGCTGGGCCTGGCTGACAGCACGGTCAAGCTCGGCATCATGGACGAAGAGCGCCGCACCAGCGTCAACCTGAAAGCCTGCATTGCTGCGGCCAGCAGCCGTGTCGCCTTCATCAACACCGGCTTCCTGGACCGCACCGGCGACGAGATGCACAGCGCCATGCAGGCGGGCGCCATGATCCGCAAGGGCGACATGAAGAGCAGCGTCTGGATCCACGCCTACGAGCGCAACAACGTGCTGGTGGGCCTGGCCTGCGGCCTGCGCGGCAAGGCGCAGATCGGCAAGGGCATGTGGGCCATGCCGGACCTGATGAAGGCCATGCTGGAACAAAAAATTGCGCACCCCAAAGCCGGTGCCAACACGGCCTGGGTGCCCAGCCCAACCGGCGCCACGCTGCATGCGCTGCACTACCACCAGGTGCTAGTCAGCGACGTGCAAAAGGAACTCGAAGCCCTGCACGCCACGCGCGACGCCAAGACCGAACACGACGCCCTGCTCAGCGGCCTGCTGCACGTGCCGGTCACTGCCACGCCGAACTGGAGCGCGGCCGAGCGCCAGCAGGAACTCGACAACAACGCACAAGGCATCCTCGGCTATGTGGTGCGCTGGGTAGATCAGGGCGTGGGCTGCTCCAAGGTGCCCGACATCCACAACGTGGCACTGATGGAAGACCGCGCCACCCTGCGCATCAGCAGCCAGCACATGGCGAACTGGCTACACCATGGTGTCGTCACGGAAGCCCAGGTGCGCGAAACCTTCGAGCGCATGGCCGCCGTGGTCGATCAGCAAAACGCGGGCGACCCGCTGTACCAGAACATGGCCGGCCACTTCGACACCTCGATGGCCTATCAAGCCGCCTGCGACCTCGTGTTCAAGGGCTTGACGCAGCCCAGCGGCTACACCGAGCCACTGCTGCATGCGTGGCGGCTGAAGGTGAAGGCGGCGGCGAACGCTCCGGCTGCAAGCTGAACCGGCTATTCAGCTCAACATGAAGACGGTACCTGCGGGTACCGTTCCTGTTTCAGACAATGCGGCTGGCATGCCCGACCCAGTAGGGGTCGGGCAACTGGCGCTTGAACAGTTTGCCGGTCGGCGTGCGCGGCAACTGTTCGCTGAAGTCCACGCTGCGCGGACACTTCTGACGCGACAGGTGCGCAGCGCAATAGTCCATCAACTCCTGCGTCAGTTCGGGACCGGTGGCAATGCCGGGCATGGCTTGCACCACCGCTTTCACTTCTTCGCCCAGGTCCTGATTGGGGACACCAAAAACGGCCGCGTCAGCGACTTTGGGATGGCTGATCAGCAGGTTCTCGCATTCCTGCGGATAGATGTTGACGCCGCCCGAAATGATCATGTAGGTGGAGCGGTCAGTCAGGTACAGGAAGCCGTCGGCGTCGACGTAACCGATGTCGCCCACAGTGGTCATGCTGCCATCGGGCGAGCAGGTCAGGGCCGTGCGTTCCGGGTCGTTGTAATAAACAAAAGGCGAGGCCGTCTTGAACCAGATCTCGTTTGGCACGCCTTGGGGCATGGGCTGCATCTGCTCATCCAGGATGTGCAGATCACCGAAGAGGACCCGACCCACGGTGCCGCGGTGGGCCAGCCATTCTGCGCTGTTGCAGGCGGTAAAACCCAGCGCTTCGGTCGCGCCATAGTATTCATGGATGATGGGCCCCCACCATTCGATCATCTGCTCCTTGACCTGTGGCGGACACGGCGCGGCGGCGTGAATCGCGATTTTCAGCGACGACAGGTCATAGCGCGAGCGAATGTCGCTCGGGAGCTTGAGCATGCGGCTGAACATGGTGGGCACCAGTTGTGTGTGCGTCACGCGGTAGCGCTCGATCAACGCCAGGTACTGCTCGGGATCGAAATGTTCCATGATGATGGCAGTGCCGCCGTTGCGAATCACCATGCTGACATTGGCCAGCGGTGCCGAGTGGTAGAGGGGCGCCGGCGACAGATAGACCATGCCCTCCTGGCACTGCCAGAGTTGCTGCAGCAGGGCATTGAGCGCAATACCCTGGCTCGGGGGAACTTCCGGCAGGGGCCGCAGCACCCCTTTGGGCCGGCCCGTTGTGCCTGAGGAATAAAGCATGGCCGTGCCCTGCGCTTCGTCAGCGACAACACTGCCGGCCTGGCCGGCCAGCGCCGACTCATAGTCGCGCACGATGGCCGCACCCACCTGCCCTTCCAGTTCCGCGCCACCGCCGACCACCAGGCACAGGGCCACACGGGGGCAGTCAATCAAGGCCTGGCGGGCGACCTCGAAGCGGTCCTTCGAGGTGATGAGCAGCTGCGACTCGCTGTTGTTAAGAATGTAGGCCAGCTCACCCGCCGTGAGGTAGGAATTGATGCAGGTGTAATAAAGCCCGGTGCGCTCCCCCGCCACGCAGGTCTCAACGAACCGATTGTTGTTCTCCATGAACACGCTGTAGTGGTCCAGGCGCTTGAGGCCCTGGTCGCGCAACAGATGGGCCAACTGGTTGCTGCGCCGTTCGAGCTCGGCATAGCTCATGGCCTCGCCGCTGTCGGCCATGATGAAGGCCGCCCGGTTGGCGTGCTGGGTGGCGTACTTGCCTGGGTACATGAAGGTCTCCTGAAACGTTGGATTGCCATGTCTTCGCGCTCTGCGGGCAGGCGGCAAGCTGGCGAACTGTTTTTTTGGAGTATCTTGGCAAAGCCAAGGTTTGGCAAGGCATGGCCTTGCGCCCCGTGCGTGTACGGCGTCTAAGGCACTCAGCCGACGTTGCGGATCAGCGTGCCCTCGCGCAGGGCAGCGCCGGCGCGGATCAGGTCGTCGATCAGCGCATCGATCCAGCGCTCTGAATCAATGCCGGCAAAATGCCGCTGCGCGATCAGAGCAAAGTAAGGCGTGCCCTGCGCCCAGGCGACGAAGCTGGCGAACTCCAGTTCTTGCATCTCCAGCAACTTGAACTTGAGCAAGACCTTGGCTGCGTGGCGCGTGTGTTTTTCGGGGCTGGCGACGAAGCCATCGAGCCGCTGCCGGGCGCGCGCGATGGCAGCCGTCACATCGGAAAAAACCGAGCCGTGGCCCGGGATCACCTGCAAGGGCGCAAGCGCTTCGATCAGGTCGATGGTCTGCGCCACGGCGTCGAAGGCGTCAAGCCCTTCAAGTTCCGGAAAGACCACACCAAAACCGCGTTCCCACAGCGCATCGGCCGACACCAGCAGGCGTGCGGCCGGCTCGAACAGGATCACCGAATGCGGGTCATGCCCCGGCGCTGCGTGCACCTGCCACGGCGTGTCACCGAGTTTGACCTCGGTGCCGGGCTGCAGCACGGCATCGAAGCGGAATTGCGGGCAGTTCTGTCCGGTGGGGGCATAGGTCAAGGCCTGTGGGTCCCAATCACGCACATGCTGTGAGGCACCGGGCGGGATCAAGGTGCGCAGGGCCGGGTAACGCGCTTGCAGCGCGGCATTGCCACCACAGTGGTCGCTGTGCAAATGGGTGTTGACCACCAGATCAAGCGCGCGCCCATGCAAGGCTGCTTCGACCAGCGCCAGTGTTTGCGGCGCATGCGTGACGTAGCCAGTGTCGATCAGCGCCGTGGCTTCACGACCCTGGATCAGAATGTTGTTGGACGAGAGCCAGCCGCGCTCGAAGACCGTGATATCAGCGGGCAACGACATGATTAACCCGCCGCCGGGCCGCCCCAAGGCGGGTTGCGCCCCCTCGGGGGGCAGCGCAGTACGCGCAGCGACAAGCGTGGGGGCATCATTTTTCAGCCGCATCATCAGGGGCAGCGGTGTGCTTGATGAAGACTTGCGCCGCCAGGATACCGAACTCGTAGAGCAGGCACATTGGCAGCAGCAGGGCGATCATGGAAACCGGGTCCGGCGGTGTCACCAGGCCGGCCACGGCGGCAGCGCCGACCACGAAATAGGTGCGAAACGATTTGAGCTGCGCAATCGTCACGATGCCCATGCGCGCCAGAATCACGACCGCGATCGGCACCTCGAAGGCGACGCCAAAGGCGATGAACATGGTAATGACGAAATCGAGATAGGCCTCGATGTCGGGGCTGACAGCAACCGAGGTCGGCGCCATGCGCTGAATCGCCGGAAAGGCCTGGCCGAAGACGAAGAAGTAGCAAAAGGCTGCGCCCAGGTAGAACAGCACGGTGCTGGCCGCCACCAGCGGCAGCACCAATTTCTTCTCATGCTTGTAGAGCCCCGGCGCGACAAATGCCCAGACCTGGTAAAGAATCCAGGGCAGGGACAGCGCAATCGCGGCCATCACCGAGACCTTGATCGGCACCAGAAAGGGCGAGACGACGCCGACCGCGATCATGCGCGAGCCTTCCGGCAAGGTCTTGACCAGCGGCATGGCCAGCAGATCGTAGAGCTTGGACGGCCCGGGGTAAAACACCAGCACCGTGAACACGGCAGCGATGCCATAGATCGCACGCAGGAGGCGGTCGCGCAGCTCGATCAGGTGCTGTACAAAGGGCTGCTCGGTGCCAGCCAGTTCGTCGGTGGGATCTGTCATCAGTTGGATCGGGTCGGTCGAAAGTGCGCCACCCGGGCCGCGCCCGACAAGGCATTGGTGCGGATACCGCTGCGGACTTTGTACCAGCGCGGCGTAGCACCCTGCTTGAGGCGCCATTTCTTGCGCGGATGTTTGTACTCGGGGACGCGGGTGTAGGTCTCAGCAGACGAAGCCTCGGTGGCGATGCCGGTGGTCTCAGCCCAGTTCTTCTCAAAATCAGCGGCGCTGGTCTGGATTGAGTGCTCGACGTCGCGCGCCGCGTTTTCCACTGTTTCCTTAACCTTCTTGAGTTCGTCAAGCTCCATCGAGCGATTGACTTCGGCCTTCACGTCCGCAACATAGCGGCGCGCCCGCCCGAGCAGGGTGCCGGCGGTCTTGGCCACACTGGGCAGCTTTTCCGGGCCTATGACCAGCAGTGCGATGGCACCAATGATGGCGAGCTTGGTAACCCCGATATCAATCACTTACGCGAACCCATCAGACCTTGTTCTTGGCTTCGACGTCGATGGTTTCCTTGGCCGCCGGTGCACTGCCAGCCACCTGTTGCACCGGTGCTGGTGCTGCCTCGGCCGGCTTTTCATTGCCGTCGCGCATGCCGTCCTTGAATCCCTTGACGGCGCCACCAAGGTCAGCGCCGATGTTGCGCAGCTTCTTGGTGCCGAAAATCACGACGATGATGATCAGGAAAATAATCAGGTGTGTTGTCGAAAGTCCCATGTGTCTCTCCTAACGGTTGAAGCCGATTTTAATCGGCGCAGCCGACGCACGGCGAAATATCCCGAAATTAACCTCGAAGCCAGGGCCGCGGTCCGCCCATGACGTGAATGTGCAGATGCTGCACCTCCTGCCGACCTTCGGCGCCAATATTGCTCAACAGTCGAAAGCCGCCATTCGGGTAGGGGTTACAGCCTTCCTGCAAAGCCAGTTTCGGCGCCAGCACCATCATGCGCCCGAGCAAGGCAACGTGCGCGTCGCCAACCAAGGCCAGTGAAGGAATGTGGCGCTTCGGGATCATCAGGAAATGCACCGGCGCCCAGGGGTGGATGTCATGGAAGACGAAAATTTCCTCGTCCTCATAGACCTTGCGCGACGGAATTTTGCCGGCCACGATCTTGCAGAACAGGCAGTTCGGGTCGGCGTCGAGCGTCGACTCATTCATGCCGGTGTGCTCCCTGTTGCGCGCGGGCTCACTTGCTTTCACCCTCGCGCGCCAACGCCTTGCGCAAGGCCTTTTCTTCGAGACCACTGGTGCCAACGCGGCGCTCCAACTCAGCCAGCACATCGGCCGGACTCAGGCCATAGTGCGCCAAGGCGATCATGCAGTGAAACCACAGATCAGCCACCTCGTTGACGATCTTGGTCTTGTCGCCACCGTAATCGACATCCTTGGCCGCCATCACAACCTCGGTCGCCTCCTCCCCAATTTTTTTCAGGAAGGCATCTGGCCCCTTGTGCAGCAGGAGCGCAACGTAGCTGGCGTCCGGGTTGCCACCGTTGTGCGGCAGGCGGCTTTCGATGACACGCGCCAGCGCGGCGAGTGAATCAGTGGCGGAAAGATTGGAGGACATAGAAGCTTATTTGTAGATGGTTTGCGGGTCTTTCAAGACCGGCTCTGTGACCTGCCACTGGCCATCACGAAAGACGCTAAAAAAACAGCTGTGGCGCCCGGTGTGGCAAGCAATGCCGGGGCTGTGCCCGAGTTGGCTGACCTGGAGCAGGATCACATCCTGGTCGCAATCGATGCGGATTTCATGCACCGTCTGCACATGACCGGACTCTTCGCCCTTGAACCAGAGCTTGCCGCGCGAGCGGCTGAAATAAACAGCACGGCCAAGCTCGGCTGTCTTTTGCAGCGCCTCGCGGTTCATCCAGGCGAACATCAGCACATCGCCCGAAGCCGCTTCCTGCGCGATCACGGGCACCAGACCCTGCGCGTCCCACTTGATTGCGTCGAGCCAGTTCATAGCCGCACCGGGATGCCGCGCTCGGCCATTCTGGCCTTGGCCTGGGCGACGGTGAATTCGCCATAGTGAAAGATGCTGGCCGCCAGCACCGCATCGGCGCCGCCGAGTTGGATGCCATCGGCCAGGTGGTCGAGCGTGCCAACGCCGCCCGAGGCGATCACAGGCACACTGATGGCATCGCTCACCGCGCGCGTCAGCGCCAGATCAAAACCGGCCTTGGTGCCGTCGCGGTCCATGCTGGTAAGCAGAATCTCGCCAGCGCCGAACTCCGCCATCTGGCGCGCCCAGCTCACGGCGTCAAGCCCGGTGTTCTTGCGCCCGCCATGGCTGTAGACGTCCCAGCCCGGGCCCATGAGGGTGCCGCCTGCGGCCGTACGCTGCTCATCGGCCGCGCTGCGGCGCTTGGCATCGATCGCCACCACGATGCACTGCGCGCCGTATTTGCGCGACGCGTCGCGGATGACCTGCGGATCGGCAATCGCAGCTGAGTTGAAACTGGTCTTGTCAGCGCCGGCGTTGAGCAGGCGGCGCACATCGTCGACCGTGCGCACGCCACCGCCAACTGTCAGCGGAATAAAGACCTGGGATGCCACGGCCTCGATGATGTGCAGGATCAGGTCGCGCCCGTCGCTGGTGGCGGTGATGTCGAGAAAGGTCAGCTCGTCAGCCCCCTGCTCGTTGTAGCGTGCCGCGATCTCGACCGGATCACCGGCATCGCGCAGCTCGACAAAATTAACACCCTTGACGACCCGCCCGCCCGTCACATCCAGGCAGGGGATGATGCGTTTAGCTAGCATAATTGTTTGATCCAGAGTGCTTTGCCGACTCGCTCAATGTGGTCGAGCAAATTCTGGTTTTCGATTTGGGACAGCAATGACAGATCAACCTGCCATGGCAGCATCAGGTCATCGATTTCAGTTTCAATACGCATCAGGTCCGCAAAGGCCAACGCGGGGGCATCCAGGACGATGTCAATATCCGAGCCGCTGCGGTAATTGCCCTTTGCACGTGAGCCATAAACAAGGGCACGGCGAATCTGCCCATACTGCGCCAGCACGCCGCGCAAAGCCTCGACAGCCGACGCCGGCAAGCCGAACTCGATGCCTGCAGCACAGGGCACAGCCAATGCGGCATCAACCACGGGCCAAGGCCTCCATGCGTTGTGCAAACGCGCCAAAAAGCGCGGCATATCGTTCCACGACGTCTTTCACAATTGCGCCCGCGGTTTCTGGGTTATAGGTGTGAGAAGACTGATTTCGGCTCTTGATCATGTCCATCCACGCCTGCCCATCCTCGACCAGTTGCACGGCAAAGGCCGCCCGCACCGCATCGCGCGATCCGATGATGGTCGCATCACCTTGGTCGATGAAATAGTCCTTCATCACTTTCCACGCCAGTTCATGCGTGAATTCAAATACCTGGATCAAGCCCTGCTGCTCCAGATCGCTGAGCGTTCGAACGTGCCGCAGTTCGACTGCTGCCTGTAGTTGGGACAGCGCACGCTGGTAATTGGCCAAGCGCTGGTTCCAACGGATGTCCTCGGTCATAAAGATTCAGCCATTGAGCTCATCGGCCCATTCCTGCGCGGCTGCGAAGTCGAGGTCGCCACTGTAGATGGCGCGCCCGCAGATCACGCCTTCGATGCCTTCGTCTTCCACCGCGCACAGGGCTTCGATGTCGTCCATGCTGGACAGGCCGCCGGAGGCGATCACCGGAATGCTCAGCGCCTGCGCCAACTTGACGGTGGCTTCGACATTGATGCCGGTGAGCATGCCGTCGCGGCCGATGTCGGTGTAGATGATCGATTCGACGCCAAAGTCCTCGAACTTCTTGCCCAGATCAATGACATCGTGGCGCGTCAGCTTGCTCCAGCCATCCGTGGCAACCTTGCCGTCGCGTGCATCAAGCCCGACGATGATGTGACCGCCAAAGGCGGTGCAGGCATCCTGGAGAAAACCGGGGTTGCGGATAGCGGCCGTGCCGATGATGACGTAGCGCAGGCCGGCATCGAGGTAGCGCTCGATGGTGTCGAGATCGCGGATGCCGCCGCCGAGTTGGACGTCAACCGCACTGCCCACTTCCTTGAGGATCCTGCGAATCGCCTTCTCGTTCTGCGGATGCCCGGCGAACGCACCATTCAGGTCCACCAGGTGCAAGCGCCGCGCGCCCTGCTCTATCCATTTGCTGGCCATCACGACCGGGTCTTCGCCAAAGATGGTGGACTGGTCCATGTCGCCTTGTTTGAGGCGCACACAGTGACCTTCTTTAAGGTCAATTGCAGGGATTAAAAGCATGATGCTTCAGGGTTGATGAGGAACGTGAGGAGGAATAGACCGAGCGAACGCGGGCTCAGGGATTCCAGTGAAGGAAGTTGCGGTAAAGGGATAAACCGTGATCGGCACTTTTTTCCGGGTGGAACTGGGTGGCAAAAATATTATCACGTGCAATGGCCGAACTGAAGCGTTGACCGTAATCGGTTTCCCCAACGCTGTGGCGCGCATCAGACGGTTGGGCGTAAAAACTGTGCACAAAATAAAAATAGCTGCCATCGGGCACATCACCCCAGACCGGGTGCGGCGCGCCACCGTGGTTATTCCGATAGACCTGATTCCAGCCCATCTGCGGCACCTTGTAGCGGCTGCCATCGGGCTGCAACTGCCCCGCCAGGTCGAACTTGCGCACCTCGCCATGGATCAGCCCCAGCCCCGGGGTATCGCCCTCGGCGCTGTGATCGAGCAGCATCTGCATGCCAACGCAAACGCCAAACAGCGGCTTGCTGACGGCGGCTTCGAGCACCGACTGCTGCAAACCGGATTCACGCAGTTCGCGCATGCAGTCGGGCATCGCGCCCTGCCCGGGCAGCACCACGCGCGCGCTGGCACGCACCACATCCGGGTCTGCCGTGATCAGCACTTCAAAACCGGTGCCGGAGGCGGCGGCGCGCACGGCCTGCGACACCGAGCGCAGATTGCCCATGCCGTAATCAACCACCGCAACCGTTCTATTGCCCGACATGACGTTAGAGCGATCCCTTGGTCGAGGGAATGGTGTCGCTAGCACGTGGATCGAGCTCGAGCGCGCTGCGCAGGGCGCGCGCGAAAGCTTTGAACACGGTCTCGGCCTGGTGATGGGCGTTTTCGCCGCGCAAGTTGTCGATGTGTAGCGTGACAAAGGCGTGATTGACAAAGCCCTGGAAGAATTCGTGTGCCAGTTGGCTGTCAAAGCCGCCAATCATGCCGCTCTTGAAGGGCACGTTCATGACCAGGCCGGGCCGGCCCGACAAGTCGATGACGACACGCGACAGCGCCTCGTCGAGCGGCACGTAAGCATGGCCGTAGCGGCGAATGCCTTTCTTGTCGCCGACCGCCTGGTGCACGGCCTGGCCGAAGGCAATGCCCACATCCTCGACCGTGTGGTGGCCGTCAATGTGCAGATCACCAGCGGCCTGGACATCGAGGTCGATCATGCCGTGGCGCGCAATCTGGTCGAGCATGTGGTCAAAGAAACCAATGCCGGTGTGCAGCCGGGATTGCCCGCTGCCGTCCAGATTGAGCTTGACGCTGATCTGAGTCTCGGCGGTGTTGCGATTGACTTCGGCAGTTCTTTGGTTCATGGTGGTATTGTCGTCGGCTCGATGCGGGTCTAGAGACAGTCTTTCAATGCTGAGAGCAACTTCTGGTTTTCCTCATCCGTGCCGACGGTCATGCGCAAGCAATTGTCCAGCAACGGGTGCATTTTAGAGACGTTCTTGACCAGCACCTGGTGCGCCTTCAGACCATCAAATGTTTTCTGCGCATCGGGCACGCGCAGCAGGATCATATTGGCGTCGCTTGGATAAGCGCGCACGCCGGGCAGACCCGCCAGGGCTTCGAGCAACAGCGCACGCTGGGCGCGTAATTCCGCCGCCTGCGCCGCAAAAACCCCCTGGTGCTCGAGCGCGAACAGCGCACACTCGCAATTGAGAACACTGATGTTGTAGGGTGGACGCACTTTGTCGATCTCGGCCATCAGCGCGGCGGGCCCCATCAGGTAGCCCAGGCGCACGCCGGCCAGTCCGAACTTGGAGAGCGTGCGCAGCAGCAGCACATGGCTGTGCTGCGCCAGGCGGTCGATATAGCTCCGGTTCGAAAACGGTTGGTAGGCTTCATCGAGCACAACCAGACCACCCTGCGCACCAACGGCCAGAATGATGGCCTCGAGCGCCGCGTCATTCCACAGGTTGGCGGTCGGGTTGTTGGGGTAGGCAAGATAGGTGATGGCCGGCTTGTGCTCGGCAATGGCGGCCAGCATGGCGGGGGCGTCGAGTTGGAAATCGTCCGTCAAGGGCACGCCGTGAAAAGCCAGACCCTGCAGTTGCGCGCTCATCGCATACATCACGAAACCGGGCACTGGCGCCAGAATGCTGGCGCCCGGCATGTCGCAGGCCAGCGCCAGCAGGCTGATGAGTTCATCCGAACCGTTACCCAGCATGATGTCAAAGCCGGCCGGCATGCGAGCGTAAACAGCCAGCGCGCGGCGCAGTACGTTGACGCGCTCGCCCGGGTAGCGGTTCAGCGCCAGCGCACCCAGGCGCATGCCCAGGGCCGTCTGCAGCGGCAGCGACAGGCGGTGCGGATTTTCCATGGCGTCGAGCTTGACCATGCCGGCTGACTCTTGCACGGCATAGGCGTGCATGGACTGGATGTCGTGGCGGATGCGTTGCAAGGTATTGGGATCGACAGCTTTCATTTCGACTCCCGCATCGTCGGCACCAGGTCCAGGCGCAGTTCGGCCGCTCGCGCATGCGCTTGCAAGCCCTCGCCATAGGCCAGTTCCGCAGCAATCAGACCCAGGGTCTGAGCGCCAGTCTGGCTCACTTCAATCAGGCTGGAACGCTTCTGGAAATCGTACACACCCAGCGGCGAGGAAAAGCGCGCCGTGCCTTTGGTCGGCAGCACGTGGTTCGGGCCGGCGCAGTAGTCGCCGAGCGACTCGCTGGTATAGGCGCCCAGAAAGATAGCGCCGGCGTGTTTCAGCAAGGGTTCCCAGCGCTGCGGCGCTTTACTGCTGACTTCCAGATGCTCGGGCGCAACGCGGTTGCTGATCTCGCAAGCCTCTTCCATGCTGCGCGTGAGAATGAGCGCGCCGCGGTCGTTCAACGATTGGGCGATGATCTCGCGCCGCGGCATCGCGGGCAGCAAACGGTCGATCGACGACTGCACCTGTTCGATGTAGGCCGCATCCGGGCACAGCAGAATGCTCTGCGCCAGCTCATCGTGCTCGGCCTGGCTGAACAAGTCCATCGCGACCCAATCGGGCGGCGTTGTGCCATCGGCCAGCACCAGGATTTCACTCGGGCCGGCAATCATGTCGATGCCGACCGTGCCAAAGACACGGCGCTTGGCTGCTGCCACATAGGCGTTACCAGGGCCGGTGACCTTGTCGACCTTGGGGATGGTGGCCGTGCCGTAGGCCAGCGCCGCCACCGCCTGCGCACCGCCGATGGTGAAGGCGCGGGTGACGCCCGCCACATAGGCTGCCGCCAGCACCAGTGCGTCCTTCTGGCCCTTGGGCGTGGGCACCACCATGATGATCTCGGAAACACCGGCGACGTGTGCCGGAATGGCGTTCATCAGCACGCTCGACGGGTAGGCCGCCTTGCCGCCCGGCACGTAAATACCGACACGGTCGATTGGCATGACCTTCTGCCCGAGCAGCGTGCCATCTTCGTCGCGGTAGCTCCAGCTCTCACCGCAGGCTTTCTTCTGCGCTTCGTGGTAGTTGCGCACGCGGCTGGCCGCCGCTTGCAGGGCCTCGCGCTGGGCGGCAGGAATCGAATCGAAAGCGGCCTTGAGTTCGACTTGCGTCAACTCCAATGCCGCCATTGACGCCGCCTGCACGCCGTCAAAGCGCGCCGTGTACTCCAGCACAGCGGCGTCGCCGCGCTCTTGCACGTCAGCCAGGATGTCGGCCGCGCGCTGCTCGATCTCGGCATCCGCCTGCGCGGACCAATGCAGGCGCGCCTTGAATTCAGCCTCGAAGCTGGCACTGGCGGTAGACAAGCGGGCGGGAGAGGCTTGGAGTGTCATGACGATGAGAACAGTAAAGTCGGTGATTTATGCGGAGAGCGCCGCAGCGAAGGCATCGATGATGCGGCGGATCGGCGCCTGCTTGAGTTTGAGTGCGGCCTGGTTGACGACCAGACGCGAGCTGATGTCCATGATGCGCTCGACTTCGATCAGGTGATTGGCCTTCAATGTGTTGCCGGTGGAGACCAGATCGACGATGGCGTCGGCCAGCCCGACCAGCGGCGCCAGCTCCATGCTGCCATAGAGCTTGATCAGATCCACGTGCACGCCCTTGGTGGCAAAGAATTCGCGCGCGATCGCCACGTACTTGGTGGCGACCTTCAGGCGCGAGCCCTGGCGCACGGCCGAGGCGTAATCGAAATCGGCGCGCACGGCAACGCTGATGCGGCACTTGGCAATCTGCAAATCGAGCGGCTGGTACAGGCCGTCGCTGCCGTGCTCAAGCAGCGTGTCCTTGCCGGTGATGCCCAGATCAGCACCACCGTACTGGACGTAGGTCGGCACATCGGTGGCGCGCACCACCAGCACGCGCACGTCTGCCTGGTTGGTCGCGAGAATGAGCTTGCGCGATTTCTCCGGGTCTTCCAGCACCTCAATGCCGGCGGCGCGCAACAGTGGCATCGTCTCTTCGAAGATGCGGCCCTTGGATAAAGCCAATGTGATCATTTCACCCTTTCGATGTCGGCACCGAGGCCGCGCAGCTTGGCTTCCATCTGGTCATAGCCGCGGTCCAGATGATAAATACGGTCGACCACGGTCTCACCCTCGGCCACCAGGCCGGCGATCACCAAACTGGCGGAGGCGCGCAGGTCGGTCGCCATCACGGTGGCACCGGAGAGCTTGGGCACACCGACTGCCAGCGCCACATTGCCGTCGATCTGGATGTTGGCGCCCAGGCGCACCAGCTCGTTGACATGCATGAAACGGTTCTCAAAAATCGTCTCAGTCATCTTGGCCGTGCCGTGCGAAATGCAGTTGAGCGCCATGAACTGGGCCTGCATGTCGGTCGGGAAACCTGGGTACTCGGTGGTGCGAAAACTCTGGGCCTTGAGCCGGCCGTCGGCGCGCACGCGGATGCCATCGGGCAGCGCCAGTACCGTGACGCCAGCTTCGCGCAGCTTTTCAACCACGGCTTCAAGCTGGTCCGTGCGACCATGGCGCAGCAGCACGTCGCCGCCGGTGGCCGCCACCGCGCACAGGAAAGTGCCGGTCTCGATGCGGTCCGCCACCACTTGGTGCTCGCAGCCATGCAGCGCCTCAACACCGCGGATGCGGATGCGACTGCTGCCATGGCCTTCAATCTGCGCGCCCATCTTGATCAGCATCTCGGCCAGGTCCGGAATCTCAGGCTCCTGGGCCGCGTTCTCCAGAATCGTCTCGCCTTCAGCGAGACAGGCGGCCATCAGGAAGTTTTCGGTGCCGGTGACGGTGACCATGTCGGTCGTGATACGCGCACCGCGCAGACGCGTGCGTCCACCCGCCAGCCTGGCATTCATGTAGCCATGCTCGACCGTGATTTCGGCTCCCATCGCTGTCAGGCCCCGGATGTGCTGATCAACCGGTCGCGAACCAATGGCGCAGCCACCGGGCAGGGAAACCCGGGCCTTGCCAAAGCGCGCCAGCAAGGGCCCGAGCGCCAGCACCGAAGCCCGCATCGTCTTGACCAGTTCATAGGGCGCCTCGGGCAGACCCAGTGCGCTGGCATTCACTGTCAGCAGGCCGTCCTCGGCGCGTTCAGCGACCACGCCCATGTTGCGGATCAGCTTGAGCATGGTGGCCACGTCCTGCAGACGCGGCACGTTGCGCAGCGTCACCGACTGCGAGGTCAACAGACAGGCGCACAGTTCCGGCAAAGCGGCGTTCTTGGCGCCCGAGATTTGCACCTCGCCGTGCAGTTGCCGACCACCGCGAATCAATAATTTATCCATAAGTTCCGTCTTGCAATGTCAGCTTGATCAGGCCGGCCCCTGCGTTCAGGCTTCACTTGGGCAGAGCCGCCCATTCGGCTGGCGTGTAGGCCTTGATCGACAAGGCATGCACCTCGTCGGTTTTCATTTTGTCCCCGAGCGTGGCATAGACCATCTGGTGGCGCTGGATCGCGCGCTTGCCTTCGAACTCGGACGACACAATGGTGGAAAACCAGTGCCGACCGTCGCCGTTGAGCGTAATGTGCTGGCACGCCAGCTTGGCGGCAATCAGGTCCTTGATCTGGTCTGCATTCATCTCGATCATCCAAAATAAAAATAGATAGGCAGCTTAACTGCGAATTTTGTAACCGCTGCGCAGCAGCGCCACCGCTACCACACTGACAACGGCCAGGGTGCCGGCAACGACGCCCAGACTGAGCCAGGGCGAGACGTCGCTGATGCCGAAGAAACCATAGCGAAAACCGTCAATCATGTAGAAGAACGGGTTCAGGTGGCTCACTGTCTGCCAGACCGGCGGCAGCGAGTGAATCGAATAGAAGACCCCGCTGAGGAAGGTCATGGGCATGACGATGAAGTTCTGAAAGGCCGCGAGTTGGTCGAATTTTTCGGCCCACAAACCGGCGATCAGGCCCAGGGTGCCCATCAGGGCCGCGCCCAATATGGCAAAGACGAGAATCCACAGCGGCGCCACAAAACTGATCGGCGTGAACAGCGCCGACACCGCGAACACGCCCACACTGACGACCAGGCCGCGCACCACGGCCGCACCGACATAAGCGACAAACCAGTTCATGTAGGACAGCGGCGTGAGCATCAGGAACACCAGATTGCCCATGACCTTGCTCGCAATCAGGGACGAGGAACTGTTGGCAAATGCGTTTTGCAGCAGGCTCATCATGGCCAGCCCTGGCACCAGAAACGCGGTGTAGCTGACCTCGCCATAGACCTTGACGTGCGACTCCAATGCATGGCCAAAGATCAGCAGGTAGAGCATAGCCGTCAGCACGGGACCGGCGATGGTCTGGAACGCGACTTTCCAGAAGCGCAGAACCTCCTTGTAGAGTAGAGTTTGCCAGCCGGTCATTTGATGACCCCCACGCTTGTGGCTGCGCCGCTCTTAGCGAGCGCTTCACCTTCAGGCAAACGGTCGTCGCTCAGGTTGTTCGCGGATGAACCTTTCATGACTTCCAGAAAGACATCCTCCAGATCAGCCTTGCGGATTTCAACGTCCTGCGCGACCAGACCGGCCTCGCGCACGGCCGCCAGGAAGCGTTCAATCTCGAGCGCGTCGTGCGCTGGAAACTGAACGATGCGCCCGGTGATGCGGGCCTGATCGGCCAGCACCTTGGGCAGCTCGCTGTCGATCTTGAAGCGCAGCACGTTGCTCGATGCCGCCTTGAGCAGTTCGCTGGTATGGTTCAGCGCCACCACGCGCCCGGTCTTGAGCATGGCGATACGACCACACAGGGCCTCGGCTTCTTCCAGGTAATGGGTGGTCAACAGGACGGTACTGCCCTGCTTGTTGAGCTTGGCAATAAACTGCCACAGGGTCTGGCGCAACTCGACATCAACGCCAGCGGTCGGCTCGTCGAGCACGATCACCGGCGGCTTGTGCACCAGCGCCTGCGCCACCAGAACCCGGCGCTTCATGCCGCCCGAGAGCGCACGCATGTTGGCACCGGCCTTGTCGGCCAGGCCCAGGCTGTCGAGCAACTCGTCGATCCAGTCGTCGTTGTGCTTGACGCCGAAATAGCCAGACTGGAAACGCAGCGCCTCGCGCACATTGAAAAAGGGGTCGAACACGAGTTCCTGCGGCACCACGCCCAGGCTACGCCGTGCCTGCGCGTAGTCCCGTGCCACATCGTGACCCAAGACCGAGACCTTGCCCGAGCTGGCGCGGGTCAGCCCGGCCAGAATACTGATCAGCGTGGTCTTGCCGGCGCCATTGGGGCCGAGCAGCCCGAAAAATTCGCCCTGCTCGATATCCAGACTGACGCGGTCCAACGCCAGAAAACTGCTGCCTTTGGGTCCGCGCGAAGAAGGATAGGCCTTGGAGACCGACTGAAAGGAAATAGCGGGCATGGAAGGTTTCAAGCGGACGGCAACAAGTCGATGATGCCGTACAGGACTGCCAGATCATGCAGGCGAGCCGGCAGTCCTCGAATCGAGAAACGCTTGCCCAGGGCCAGACTCTCACGCCGGAATTCAAGCAAGACGGCCAGTGCCGAGGAGTCGAAGCGACTCAGGCCGCTGGCATCCACGACCACATCCTGACCGGTCTGCGCACGCAAGCCTTGTACCAGCATGCCCAGGCAAGCATTGGCCTCGGCGTGTGTCAACTCTTTTGGCAAAACCAGCACATTCAGCCCTTCTTGGCGTTGGCCTTGTTGCGATCGGTCAGTGTGGTAATCAAACCGTTGAGGCCCTTGGCACTGATTTCCTGGGCAAACTGGCTGCGATAGGTTTCCACCAGCCAGACGCCAAGCACGTTCATGTTGAAGATCTTCCAGCCAGCGCCCTCGCCCGACGTCTTTTCCAAGCGGTAGTCGAGCTGGATGGCATCGCCACGACCTTTGACCTCGGTGCGAACCACCACTTCCTTGTCCTCGGCAGCAGCGCGCATCGGTTTCATGGCAATGGTCTGATCGCTAACCTGGGTCAAGGCGCCGGCGTAGGTGCGCACCAGCAGAATCTTGAACTCGTCCTGCAATTGTTTTTGCTGCTCCGGCGTGGCCTGGCGCCAAGTCGGTCCAACCGCCATGGCCGTCATGCGCTGGAAATTCACGTTGGGCATGATCTTGGCGTCAACCAGGGCAATGATGCGCGACAGGTCCCCGCTCTGGATCGCCTTATCGGCCTTGATGTTGTCGAGCACCTCGGTCGACAAACGTTTGATCAAGGCTTCGGGCGCCTCGTCTGCGGCACGCGCTGGCGTGATCAGCAAGGCCGATGCGCCCATCAGCAGCACAGCAAACAATTGACGCAAAAAACGAATCTTCATGGTTTGGCTTTCTCTGGTCCGGGAACTCCGGCATTGCTTAACGTTTCAGTCGTCTTATCGGTTGGCCCGGGGCCTGGCGGTTGGGCTTCGGGCGCGACGGGCTCCGGTGCGGCTTCTTCCTCGGGCGGGTTGCCGTCGAAGATCACGCTGCGCCGGCGCTGCAAATAGGCATCACGCATGAAACTGTAGCGGTCCAGCGCCGCCTCCTCCAACATATTACCGGCCTTGAGCAGGTCGGAACGCTGGTCAACGACTCTGACAACAGTCGCCGTGTTACGGGTCGGAACGTGCGGAACAGCAGCGACGAGATCGCCCTTCCAATCGACGGGCAAGGCCACCGCATCGCGCAAGCTCGACGACCCCAGCAGCGGCAAAACCAGATAGGGACCGGGTGCCACCCCCCAGTAACCAAGGGTATGGCCAAAGTCCTTGGTGTGCTTTTCGATCTCCATCTCGGTAGCCACATCGAACACGCCACCCCAACCGAGAAAGGTATTGACGCCAACGCGCCGCAGGCTGTCAAAAGCGGCCTGGCCCTTGAACTGCAAACTATTGTTCACAAACGACCAGACATCCCTCAGGTTGTCAAAGAAATTATTGATGCCCTGGCGCACCCGAACCGGCGTCACGTCCCGATAGGCGGTCGCGGCCGGCTTCAGGACCGCAGTGTCGAGCGCATCGTTGAAGCGGTAAACCCCGCGATTGAAGGGCTCGAGCGGATCACGCGGATTGGCGTTGGGCCCGCTGGCGCAACCGGCCAAGGCCAACAGCAGCAAGCCAGCCCAAAGGGCGCGAGCGCGACCCGGTTTGACAGAAAACGGCAGGTTCCAGGCCACGGCTATTTCTTTCCTTTTCCAGCATCGGCAGTGCTGCCCTCGGCCGCTTTGCTATAGAGGAACTGGCTGATCATGCTCTCGAGCACCATGGCCGACTGCGTGCTGGTCACGGTGTCGCCCTCGGCCAGTATCTTATCGTCGGCGCCGGGCTCCAGGCCCAGGTACTGCTCACCCAGCAGGCCACTGGTCAGGATCTTCAAAGAACTGTCCTTCGGAAACGCATAGCGGTTCTCCATCGCCAACGTGACCCGGGCCTGGAACGACTTGTCGTCAAATGCAATTTTTTCGACTCGCCCCACAACCACGCCAGCGCTGCGCACTGCCGCCTTCGGCTTGAGTCCACCAATGTTGTCAAACTTGGCACTCAACGCATAGCTCTTCTGGAAGTTCAGGCTCAGCAGATTCGCCGACTGCAAAGCCAGAAACAGAATCGCCACAGCACCGATCAGGACGAAAAGACCAACCCAGACATCATTCTTTGAACGCTGCATAAAACACCTATTTCACTTTCACTATCGCACTATCGATTAGAAACAAAGCCGTTTTGTATCGCCGGCGACCGCCAGGCAAGGTATTCAAATGGTAAACATCATCGCGGTCAAAATGAAATCAAGCCCCAGTACCGCCAACGAAGAGACCACTACGGTACGGGTCGTCGCACTGGCCACGCCCTCTGGCGTCGGCTGGGCTTCAAAACCCTGCAACAGGGCGACAAACGTCACGGTAAAACCAAACACGATGCTCTTGATGACGCCGTTGCCCAGATCCTGCCAGACATCGACACCCTCTTGTATCTGACTCCAGAACGAACCGCCATCGACACCAATCATGACCACGCCGACGGCCCAGCCGCCGATGATGCCCATGGCGCTGAACACCGCCGCCAGCAAGGGCATGGTGATGACACCGGCCCAGAAGCGCGGGGCCAATACGCGCTGCACCGGATCCACCGCCATCATCTCCATCACGCTGATCTGCTCGCCGGCCTTCATGAGGCCGATTTCCGCCGTCAACGACGTACCAGCGCGCCCGGCAAACAGCAAAGCGGTGACGACCGGCCCGAGCTCGCGCACCAGTGTCAGCGTGACCAGCAGACCGAGCGCGGACGAAGAACCGTAACGCTGCAAGGTGTAGTAGCCCTGCAGGCCGAACACAAAACCGACAAACAGACCCGAGACGGCAATGATGGCCAGTGAATAATTGCCCAGAAAATGAATCTGGTCACGAATCAAACCGAAGCGCTTCAGGCTCGGGCCCAGCGTCGTCAGAAGCCGCAGGAACAAACGCGCGCCGTGCCCCAGGTCCGCCAATTGCGAGCGCACGGCAAAGCCGACATCACGCGGTTTGTACCAACTCATGCTTCGGTCCCCAATCCAAAATCTGCATTCACGGAAAGGCCGGGGTAATGAAAACGCACCGGACCATCGGACAGGGCATTGACATACTGGTAGACCAACGGGTCGGTGCTGTGGAGTACTTGGGCAGGCGTGCCCTGGGTGGCGACCTTGCCGTTGGCCAGAATGATCACATGGTCGGCAATGGCCATCGTCTGCTCCAGCTCATGCGAAACAAAAATACTGGTCAGGCCCATCGAGTCGTTGAGCTGTCGGATCAGTCGCGCCGAGGTGCCGGTCGAGATCGGGTCCAGCCCAGAAAACGGCTCGTCGTACATGACCAGGTCGGGGTCGAGCGCAATCGCGCGCGCCAGGGCAACGCGCCGCGCCATACCGCCAGAGACTTCGCTCGGTGCCAGATCGCGCGCGCCGCGCAGGCCAACGGCATTGAGCTTCATCAGCACAATGTCGCGAATCAGGGCTTCTGGCAGATCCGTGTGCTCACGCAAGGGAAAGGCAACATTTTCAAACACTGAGAGGTCGGCAAACAGGGCGCCGAACTGAAACAGCATGCCCATGCGCCGGCGGGCCGCATAAAGCTGCTCCTGGTCCATGACGGTGACGTCCTGCCCGTCAAACAGCATTTCGCCCGACTGGGCCCGGTTCTGCCCGCCGATCAGGCGCAGGATAGTGGTCTTGCCGCCGCCAGAAGCCCCCATCAGCGCCGTCACCTTGCCACGCGGGACCGAGACCGAAACGTCGCCCAGAATCACGCGCTCACCGTACCCGAAGGTCAGGTGACGCATTTCAACAAGGGATTCTGAAGCGGGTGCGGCCATGGTAAGTAAAAAGGCCGGGCTAGCCCGGCACCCCGAATGATACGGGATTACCCGCGATCAAGCCTTAATGATTTCGCCAAACGACTCTGTGATGCCGTGTACTGCGCCAAGCGAAGCATGGGGCAAGTTTCGCCGCCGGGCCGCCCCAAGGCGAAACAGCCCCCTTGGGGGGCAGCGAACTACGCGCAGCGAGGAGCGTGGGGGCGATATTCACCTTGGCAGGCTGCTTTGCCCCATCAGGAATGTGTCAACCGCGCGTGCCGCCTGTCGGCCTTCGCGGATGGCCCAGACGACCAAGCTCTGACCGCGCCGGATGTCGCCGGCGGCAAAAACCTTGGCCACATTGGTGGCATAGCCGCCGCACAGCTCTGTGCTCGCCTTGGCGTTACCGCGCGCATCCATTTCGACACCAAAGGCCTGCAGCACCGAAGCAACCGGGCTTACAAAGCCCATGGCCAGCAGCACCAAGTCAGCCTTCAGAACCTGCTCGCTGCCGGCGACCTCAACCATCTTGCCGTCTTTCCACTCGACGCGCACGGTCTTGAGCCCCGTGACCTTGCCTTTTTCGCCGATAAATTCCTTGGTCGAGATGGCGAATTCGCGGGTGCAGCCCTCGTCATGACTGGAACTGGTACGCAACTTGAGCGGCCAGTAAGGCCATGTCATCGGGCGGTTTTCTTCCACCGGTGGTTGCGGCATCACCTCGAACTGCGTGACACTGGCCGCGCCGTGGCGGTTGCTGGTGCCGACACAGTCAGAGCCGGTATCGCCGCCGCCGATCACGATGACATGCTTGCCATCAGCGCGCAACTGGCCCTTGAGCTTGTCACCAGCATTGACCTTGTTCTGCTGGGGCAGGAACTCCATGGCGAAATGAACGCCGTCGAGTTCGCGCCCCGGCACCGACAAATCGCGTGACTGCTCGGCGCCACCGGTCAGCACGACCGCGTCAAAGTCCTTTTGCAATTGCTCCGGGCTGATGCTGTCCTTGGCCCAGTTGGTGACCTTGGAGCCCTTGAGCAGAGTGCCGACCAGCACGCCGGTGCGGAATATCACGCCTTCCTTCTGCATCTGCTCGACGCGGCGGTCAATGTGCGACTTCTCCATCTTGAAATCGGGAATACCGTAGCGCAACAGGCCGCCAACGCGGTCGTTTTTCTCGAACACGGTGACCTCGTGGCCAACACGCGCCAATTGCTGCGCTGCTGCCATGCCAGCCGGACCGGAGCCAACCACGGCTACTTTTTTGCCGCTCTTGTGCGTGGACGGACGCGGCTGGACCCAGCCTTCGCTCCAGGCGCGGTCGATGATGGCGTGCTCAAGTGACTTGATACCAACCGCTGCGTCGTTCACGTTCAGCGTGCAGGCGGCCTCGCACGGTGCCGGGCAAATGCGGCCGGTGAACTCGGGAAAATTGTTGGTGCTGTGCAGCACCGCAATCGCGTTCTTCCAGTCGCTGCGGTAAACCAGATCATTGAAGTCGGGAATGATGTTGTTGACCGGGCAAGCGTTGTTGCAAAACGGCGTGCCGCAGTCCATGCAGCGCGCCGCCTGCAGCTTGGCCTGCGGCTCGTCCAGACCGACCACAAATTCGCGGTAATTCTTGAGGCGCTCTGCGGTAGGCTTATAGCCCTCTTCAATACGCTCAAACTCCATGAAGCCAGTGATTTTTCCCATGATTCTTGTCCTTTTCGTCTTTGCCTGATTCAAGCGCCCCGGTCCACCCGAGGGCTTGCGCGCTTATTTGGCCAGCGTCGCCTCTTTTTTCGTTGCGCCCTGGGCTCGATTGCTGAGCACCTGCGCTTGCCCGCGCGCGTGGATTTCTCCGAGCGCCCGCTTGTATTCGAGCGGGAACACCTTGACGAACTTGAGACGCGAGACGTCCCAGTTGTCGAGCAGTTCGCGCGCGCGCTTGCTGCCAGTCCAGCGGTTGTGCTCTTCGAGCAACTTGCGCAATTGCGCTTCATCGGTCTGCCCGCGGTGCCACAGACCGACGTCCAGCGTCTCCTGTTGTTCGGCGCTGGTCAACACTTTTTCCAGCTTCACCATGGCGGTATTGCAGCGCTTGGCAAACTGGCCGTCTTCGTCGTAGACAAAAGCGATGCCGCCGCTCATGCCGGCGGCAAAATTGCGTCCAGTCTTGCCCAGCACCGCGACCGTGCCACCGGTCATGTACTCGCAGCCATGGTCGCCCGTGCCTTCGACCACGGTCGTTGCGCCCGACAGGCGCACGGCGAAACGCTCGCCGCCGACGCCGCTGAAGAAAGCCTCGCCGCTGGTGGCGCCAAACATCACGGTGTTGCCGACGATGGTGTTGCGGATCGCTTCCCCGCGGAAGTCGATGCTGGGGCGCACCACGATGCGCCCGCCTGAGAGGCCCTTGCCGGTGTAGTCGTTGGCGTCGCCAATCAGGTACAAGGTGATGCCCTTGGCCAAGAAGGCGCCAAAGGACTGGCCGCCGGTGCCTTCGAGCTGGATGCGGATGGTGTCATCGGGCAGGCCTTCCGGATGCACCTTGGTCACCGCGCCCGACAGCATGGCGCCAACGGAGCGATTGACGTTGCGCGCCACTTCCATGAACTGCACGCGTTCGCCCTTGTCGATGGCGGCGCGGCTCTTGGCAATCAACACATTGTCGAGCGCCTTTTCCAGACCGTGGTCCTGCTCCAGAGTCTGGAAGCGCGGCACGTCGGCCGGCACCGGCGCCATGGCAAACAGGCGGTTGAAATCCAGGCCGCTGGCCTTCCAGTGGGCAATGCCGGGACGCGTGTCGAGCAGGTCGGCGCGGCCGATCATGTCGTCAAACTTGCGGATGCCCAGTTGAGCCATGATTCGGCGCACTTCTTCAGCGATGAAAAAGAAGTAGTTCACCACGTGCTCGGGCTTGCCCGAGAACTTCCGGCGCAAGACTGGGTCCTGCGTAGCCACACCGACCGGGCAGGTGTTGAGATGGCATTTGCGCATCATGATGCAGCCTTCGACCACCAGCGGCGCCGTGGCAAAACCGAACTCGTCGGCACCGAGCAGGGCGCCGATGACGACGTCACGGCCGGTCTTCATCTGGCCGTCAACCTGGACCCGGATGCGGCTGCGCAGGCGGTTCAGGACCAGCGTCTGCTGGGTTTCGGCGAGCCCGATTTCCCATGGGCTGCCGGCGTGCTTGATCGACGACCAGGGTGAAGCGCCCGTGCCGCCGTCATGACCGGCAATCACTACGTGGTCGCTCTTGCACTTGGCGACGCCAGCGGCGACGGTGCCAACACCAATCTCGCTGACCAGCTTGACGCTGATACTGGAATGCGGCGCCACGTTCTTGAGGTCATGAATCAGCTGCGCCAGATCTTCGATCGAGTAGATGTCGTGGTGCGGTGGCGGGGAAATCAAGCCAACGCCAGGCACCGAATGGCGCAGCCGGCCGATATAGTCAGACACCTTGCCGCCAGGCAGCTGGCCGCCTTCACCGGGCTTGGCGCCCTGCGCCATCTTGATCTGGATCTGATCGGCGCTGCTCAGGTACTCGGCGGTCACACCAAAGCGGCCCGACGCGACCTGCTTGATACGCGAGCGCAGTGAGTCGCCGTCCTGCAGCGGCAGGTCAACCTCGACCACGTCGGCACCGATGACGCTCTTGAGCGAATCGCCCTGCTTGATCGGAATGCCCTTGAGTTCGTTGCGGTAACGTGCCGGGTCTTCGCCACCCTCGCCGGTGTTGCTCTTGCCACCGATGCGGTTCATGGCAACGGCCAAAGTGGCATGGGCTTCGGTGGAAATCGAACCCAGCGACATGGCGCCGGTGGCGAAGCGCTTGACGATTTGCTTGGCCGGCTCGACTTCTTCCAGCGAAATCGCCTTGGCCGGGTCGAGCCGAAACTCAAACAAGCCACGCAGCGTCATGTGGCGCTTGCTCTGGTCGTTGATGAGCTGGGCATACTCCTTGTAGGTGTTCCAGTTATTAGCGCGCGTCGAATGCTGCAGCTTGGCGATCGCGTCCGGGCTCCACATGTGCTCTTCACCGCGCGCGCGCCAGGCGTATTCGCCACCGGCGTCAAGCATGGTTTCAAGAACCGGGTCTTCACTGAAAGCCAGCTTGTGCATGCGGATCGCTTCTTCGGCAATCTCAAAGACGCCGATGCCTTCGACCCGGCTCGGCGTGCCGGTGAAGTACTTGTTGACGGTGTCGGTGCTCAGGCCGATGGCCTCGAACAGTTGCGCACCGCAATAACTCATATAAGTCGAGACACCCATCTTCGACATGATCTTGGACAGGCCCTTGCCGACCGCCTTGACGTAGTTGTAGATCGCCTTGTCGGCCGACAATGCGCCCGGCAGGTCCTGGTGCATGGCAGCCAGGGTTTCCATCGCCAGATAGGGGTGGACGGCTTCAGCGCCGTAGCCGGCCAGCACGGCGAAGTGGTGTACCTCGCGCGCGGTACCGGTTTCGACCACCAGCCCGGCCGTCGTGCGCAGGCCCGCACCGACCAGATGCTGGTGGATAGCAGACAGGGCCAGCAGCGCGGGAATCGCCAGCTGAGTCGCGCTGACACCGCGATCACTGACGATCAAGATGTTGTTGCCACCCTTGATGGCGTCGACCGCTTCCGCGCAGAGCGAAGCCAGCTTGGCCTCAACACCCTCGTGGCCCCAGTTCAACGGGTAGGTGATGTCGAGCGTGTAACTGCGGAACTTGCCCTGCGTGTGCTTTTCGATATCGCGCAACTTGGCCATGTCGGCAAAGTCGAGAATCGGCTGGCTCACCTCCAGGCGCATCGGTGGATTGACCTGATTGATGTCGAGCAGATTCGGTTTCGGCCCGATGAAGGACACGAGCGACATCACAATCGCTTCGCGAATCGGATCGATCGGCGGGTTCGTTACTTGGGCGAACAGCTGCTTGAAGTAGTTGTAGAGCGGCTTGTTGCGGTCCGACAGCACAGCCAGCGGGCTGTCGTTGCCCATCGAGCCCAGCGCTTCCTCGCCGGCGCTCGCCATCGGCGCGATCAGAAACTTGAGGTCTTCCTGCGTGAAGCCGAAAGCCTGCTGGCGATCAAGCAGGCTGACCACGCTTTCCGACGCCGAAGCCGGCTCGCCGCCGCCCCTCACGTCGTCAAGCCGGATACGCAGGTTCTCGATCCACTGCTTGTAAGGCTTGCTGTTGGCGAGATTGGCCTTGAGCTCATCGTCGTCAACCATGCGACCCTGCTCCAGATCGATCAGGAACATCTTGCCCGGCTGCAAGCGCCACTTGCGCACGATTTTGTTTTCCGGCACCGGCAACACGCCTGATTCGGAGGCCATGATGACCAGATCGTCGTCGGTGATGCAATAGCGCGAAGGGCGCAGGCCGTTGCGGTCCAGCGTGGCGCCGATCTGGCGTCCGTCCGTGAAGACGATGGAGGCCGGGCCGTCCCAGGGTTCCAGCATGGCAGCGTGGTACTCATAGAAGGCCTTGCGACGCTCATCCATCGTGGTGTGCTGCTCCCAGGGCTCGGGGATCATCATCATCACAGCCTGGCTGATCGGGTAACCGGCCATGGTCAGCAGTTCCAGACAGTTATCGAAAGTGGCGGTATCCGACTGCCCCGGAAAAGTGATCGGGTAGAGCTTTTGCAGGTCGGCGCCAAGCACCGGCGAGGACATCACGCCTTCGCGCGCCTTCATCCAGTTGTAGTTGCCCTTGACGGTGTTGATCTCACCGTTGTGCGCGACGTAGCGGTACGGGTGCGCCAGCGGCCACTCCGGAAAGGTGTTGGTCGAGAAGCGCTGGTGCACCAGGCCCAGGGCCGAGACACAGCGCACATCGGACAAATCCGAGAAGTAGGTGCCAACCTGATCGGCCAGCAGCAGGCCCTTGTAGACGACCGTACGGCTCGACATGCTGGGCACGTAATACTCTTTGCTGTGCTTGAGTTTGAGCGCTTGGATGTTGGCGCTGGCGGTCTTGCGGATCACATAGAGCTTGCGCTCAAGCGCGTCCTGCACGATGACATCATTGCCGCGGCCGATGAAGACCTGACGCAGCACCGGCTCCTTCTTGCGGACATTGGGCGACATCGGCATCTCGTGATTGACCGGCACATCGCGCCAGCCCAGCAGCACCTGGCGCTCGGCCTTGATGGCTCGCTCCATCTCCTGCTCGCAAGCCAGACGCGAGGCGTGTTCCTTGGGCAGAAAGATCATGCCGACGCCGTATTCACCCGGCGGCGGCAGGGTCACGCCCTGCGCCGCCATCTCCTCGCGGTACAGCGCATCTGGCAACTGAATCAGAATGCCGGCGCCGTCGCCCATCAGCTTGTCGGCACCCACCGCGCCCCGATGGTCCAGGTTTTCCAGGATCTTGAGCGCATTCTTAACGATGTCATGCGACTTGGCGCCTTTAATGTGGGCCACAAAGCCGACGCCACAGGCGTCATGCTCCTGGGCCGAAGAATACAAACCGTGTTCTTGGAGATATTCGATCTCGGCAACCGTCGTCATGGCGTGTTCCTAATAAATGTCAGAGTTGAAGAGAATACTGCAATGCAACAAAAGTGCCAAGCACATTAATTGGGGTCAGATTCCAATTAATTGTTGACTTTTTCAATATAAAAATAATTGGGGACATATTACAAAACGGCTTTCAAGGCTGCTTTTGTCAGCTTAAAGCGTCGATTCAGCTATTTTTTGGGCCGCCAGGTAGCCTTCCAGCTGTCCGTTTACTGACGCGACGTTCGGTTTTTTTTTGCAGATCCGCCACAAAATCGGGCTCGCCCAGGGCCCAGCCGCGCAAGGCCGCCGCCGTGAGATCTGCCTGCTGCGCCGGGTTGATGCCAACCCGCACCAATTCGGCATAAGCCGCTTCCCGGGCAAAGGGCGTGTTGCCCAACTCCCACATCAGCGCATGCGGTGTGATCAGTTTGTCGGTGCGCAGCCCGGTGTAATGCGCGTAACTGGACCAAGGATAGTCGCCCGGCATCGCCACCAGTCCGGCGCGCACTGGATTGAGGTCGATATAGCCCATACAGGCCAGCAGGTAGCGCTCGCTCTGGATCAGGGTCGATTTATAACGACCCTCCCATAGGGTGCCGGTGCGTTGTTGGGCATCGTTGAAGTAGCGCACGTAGCGCCGACCCAAGGCCTGCATCATTTGTGGCAAACCCGCCTGCGTCTGCGGTGTGGTCAGCAGGTGAAAGTGGTTGCTCATGAGCACGTAAGCGTGGATGGCGACACCAAACTTGCGGGCGTTCACCTCCAACAGGTCCAGCATGGCCTGGTAGTCGGCAGTCGAGGCAAAAATGGCCTGCCGGTTGTTGCCGCGCTGGATCACGTGGTGTGCAAAACCGGGTAAGGTGAGACGAGGCAGCCGCGCCATCGAATTCACCTCGTTTCGAGTGCCGGCTCGACCAGTCGGAAACGCGTCTCCAACATTGCACTCAGGCCGAACTCCTGCAACAGGGCGCGCAGGCGCTCGGCCGCGCCGCGCTTTTTTTGCCCGGTATAGCGGGCCATGATGAGTTCGTTCTTCATGCTGTGCTCCCAGCCCACGAGCTCGGTCACAGTAACCTGGTAGCCTGAAGCCTCCAGGTACAGGCAACGCAGAACGTTGGTGATCTGGCTGCCGATCTCGCGCGTGTGCAGAGGGTGGCGCCAGAGTTCGGCCAAAGGCGTGCGCGCCAGGGACAAGGCCTTGTGTTCACTCAGGCGCCGTGCCACTTCGGCCTGGCAGCAGGGCACCAACACCATCAGTTTCGCGTGCTTGTGCAGGCCGAAGGCGATCGCATCGTCGGTGGCGGTGTCGCAGGCGTGCAGCGCAGTCACGACATCGATGTGCTCGGGCATCTCATCGGCACCAGCGGACTCGGCCACCGTCAGATTCAAGAACGACATGCGCTCAAAACCGAGCCGGGCCGCCAGCTCGCGCGATTTTTGAACCAGCTCGACGCGGGTCTCGATGCCATAGATATGTCCGCATGACTGCGCCTTGAAAAACAGGTCGTAGAGGATGAACCCGAGATAGGATTTGCCGGCACCGTGGTCGGCCAGCGTGATGCCGGCGCCAGGCTGCACTGGCAATTCCAGCAGCATCTTCTCAATGAACTGGAACAGGTGATAGACCTGCTTGAGCTTGCGTCGCGAATCCTGGTTGAGCTTGCCGTCGGGCGTCAGGATATGCAGTTCCTTGAGCAGTTCAATCGACTGGCCCGGTCGAATTTCCGGCGCCAGCACGCCAGTTTCCGGCATCTTGGCGCGCGCACTTTTACCGGCAGCGGATTGCGTTTTCTTGTTCTTCATGTCTGTGAACGCCCAACCCCGAGTGCCGCCCAGCCTTCGGGACCAAGCGCCTCCAGAGTCTGCATATTCTTTTCGAAAATGGATTCGGCATCCGGGAAGGCCGCCACCGCGCGGTCCACACTCTCCTCACGCAGCAGGTGCAGCGTCGGGTAGGGCGAACGGTTGGTGAAATTGGTGATGTCGTCAATGTCGGTACCAGCGAACTGGAACAATGGATGCAAAGCGGCAATCTGCAGTACGCCGTCGAGGTCCAGATCGGCTAGCGCCTGGTCGGCCTGCTCCAGAAAATCGTTGAAGTCGAGAAAGTCGGCCAGGCAGTCGGGTGCGATCAGCAGCGTGGTGTCGCGCACCGAAGCATCTTCTGCCAGCATCGCCTTAAGTTCCAGCACCAGATCGTCGAGCAGCTCCTGCGCGCTGCGGGCGGCGCTGACGGCGTAGTGAACCTGCCCCTTGACGTGCACACTCTTGGCAAACGGGCACAGGTTCAGGCCAATCACGGCGCGCTCAAGCCAGCGGCGCGTGTCGTCAATGGCTACTTGCTGGTTCTGATCCATGATCCTTTCCTTCCCAAATGAAGCCTGCCGGATGCGGCGGCACTGGTACTCCGACACAGAGGTATCGGAACAAGATAAAAGTGATGAATTCGCGCTCAGGCCTGGGCGAAAACCGCAGACATAGCGCTCGCTATGGCGAGGATTTGCAACGACGGCATGGGTGCGAAGGCGCGCTTTCATGTTTCGATATTTCTATGTCGGAGTACTAGCTTGAGTTTGCTCAAGCGCTCGTGCTCGCGCCCGGCAAAGCGATCCGTCATACCGGCAATGTAGTCGGCCACAACACGCGCCGCAGCACGCTGCGGGTCCGGGGCGCCGCGTGCGGCGTCCGAGCGCCCCAGAAACCGAGCCTGCATCTCCTGGGGCTGGGCCAGATAGACGTCGAAAAGAAAACGCACCATCTGCTTGGCCCGCCCCGTCGTTTCAAGCACCCGGGGATGGCGGTAAAGCTGGTGCAGCAAAAACTGCTTGAGCTGCTGCGACTTAGCGCGCATGTCGGAGCCGAACTGCAGCAAAGGCGGATGCTGACGCACTTCATCAGCACTGTGCGGCGCCGCCCCTTGCAGGGCAGCGCGGGTGGCCTCTATCACGTCGTATACCTGCGCGCTGAGCATGCGCCGGATGGTCTCATAAAGCAGACGCCGATCCTGTGTCTGCGTCTGTAGCTGCGGGTATTCGGCCACCACCTCGCGCCTGTAATCCTCGAACAGGGCGACCTCCTCGAGCTGCGCCAGGGTGATCAGCCCGGAGCGCACACCGTCGTCGATGTCGTGCGCGTTGTAGGCGATCTCGTCGGCCAGATTGCACAGCTGCGCCTCCAGACTGGGCTGGGTCTGCGCCAGAAAACGCTGCCCAACGCCACCGGGCTCACCGCGTTCGAGTTGCTGGGCATGGGCGCGCGAGCAATGCTTGAGAATGCCTTCACGCGTCTCAAAGCTCAGGTTCAGCCCGTCGAACTGGGGGTAGCGCTCCTCGAGACGGTCGACGACACGCAAGCTCTGCAGGTTGTGCTCAAAGCCACCGAAGGCGGCCATGCATTCATTGAGCGCATCCTGCCCGGCGTGCCCGAAGGGCGTATGCCCCAGGTCATGTGCCAGCGCAATGGCCTCGACCAGGTCTTCGTTAAGCGCCAACGAACGCGCAATGGAACGGCCCAATTGCGCCACTTCCAGCGAGTGCGTCAAACGGGTGCGAAACAAATCGCCTTCGTGGTTCAGGAAAACCTGGGTCTTGTAGACCAGGCGCCGAAACGCGCTGCTGTGCACGATGCGGTCACGGTCACGCTGATACTCGGTGCGCGTCGGCGCTGGTGGCTGCGCAAAGCGCCGCCCGCGCGAGCGCGCCGGATCACAGGCGTAGGCAGCAAGCATCGATCACCTCGCGCACCAGCGCATCCGGTGCACCGCGCATGCTGGCGCGCGCCGGACCGTCGATCACAACAAAGCGGATATCACCGCCCAGCGCTTTCTTGTCGAGTCGCATCAGTTCCAGGTACCGCCCGGCGTTGTCAGTAGGAGAGAGTTGCGGCGCGATCACGGGCAAGCCGGCTTTTTGAATCAAGGCCTTTAGTCGCTGTACCAGAGCCGCATTGACCAAGCCCAGCCGCTCTGACAAGCAGGCCGCCATCACCATGCCGCAGCCCACAGCCTCGCCGTGCAGCCACTGACCGTAACCCAGACCGGCCTCGATCGCATGGCCAAAAGTGTGCCCAAAGTTGAGGATGGCACGCAGACCCGATTCACGCTCGTCTTGCGCCACGACGTGGGCCTTGATTTCACAGCAGCGCCGGACCGCGTGCGCCAGCGCCGCAGGGTCGCGCGCCAGCAGGGCATCCAGATTGACTTCAATCCAATCGAAAAAAGTCATGTCGGCAATCGGCCCGTACTTGATCACTTCGGCCAGGCCAGCGCTGAGTTCACGCGCCGGCAAGGTCTTGAGCGTATCCAGATCGCACACGACCTGAAGCGGCTGATAAAACGCGCCAATCATGTTCTTGCCCAGCGGATGGTTGATGCCGGTCTTGCCGCCGACCGAGGAATCAACCTGGGCCAGCAGCGTGGTCGGAATCTGCACAAAGGGCACGCCGCGCATGTAGCTGGCAGCGGCAAAGCCGGTCATGTCGCCGACAACACCGCCACCGAGGGCAAACAGCACCGTCTTGCGATCACAGCCGTGTTGCAGCAAGGCATCAAAAATCAGGTTCACTGTTTCCCATGTCTTGAATTCCTCGCCGTCGGGCAGGATGACCTGGTGAATGCGGGCGTACCTGCCCTGCAGGGCTTTTGCCAGGCGATCGGCATACAGGGGCGCCACTGTGGTGTTGCTGACGATCAGTGCGCTGCTGGCGGGCGCCAACGCGGCATAACTCAACGGATCGTCAAAAAGCGCAGCCCCGATGCTGATCGGGTAACTGCGTTCCTTTAGTTCAATAGATACGGTCTGGGCATTCATTGCCCCTAGTTTAGAGGCAACAGCCCCGCCCGTTCGAGTTGCGCCACAATCATGCCAACCAGAGTGGCAACCGAGGGCCGGCCGGTCTCCATGATGAAGTGCGCAGTCTCGCGGTACAGCGGGTCGCGCACCGCGTGCAGGTCACGCAAGCGGCTCAGGGGATCAGCCACCTGCAGCAAGGGTCGGTTGACATCGTGGCGCAGACGTCGAAACAGTTCGTCGGGCGATGAGTTAAGGTAGACAACCTGGCAGCGCGCGCGCAAATGCTCGCGGTTGACGGAGCGCAGAACGGCGCCACCGCCGGTTGACAACACCCCCGTATGCGTCTGTGTGAGTTCGTCAAGCACCGCTTCCTCGACATCGCGAAAACGCGCTTCACCCTCGCGCTCGAAATACTCGCGAATCGAGCAGCCCAGTTGCCGCTCAATCACCTGATCCGAGTCAACATAGGGCAGTTGCAGTCGCCGCGCGAGTTGGCGCCCCACCGTGGATTTGCCTGAGCCGGGCAGGCCAATGAGGGATATCAATGCTTAACACCCATCTCGTTGATTATCACGGCGCTGAGAATGCATAGGTCTGCGCGCCTGCAGGGGAGGTAACGGTAATAACGACCTGATCTCCGCTTACGCACTGCTTTAAACTCAACGTCAACGTCAAGGGTTCGAGTGAATCGGGCACGGCGGTGTGCGACTGGCTGACCAGCGAACAAGACCCTATTGTCGCTGTGGGCACACCACCGTCCGTTGGCAACTTGGGCGAATTGTCTGCAACCGCCACGGCAATGCTGCTTCCGGTTGGAACGCTTCTTCCGTTCAAATCCTGAATGGTGACCGTCAGCCCGGTTGCCACAAATCCATTATTCCACTGCGGATCGACAGCACCCACCCACACTGGGTTGTTGATGCGTAGGTCATCGGTCGAAAAAACAATCACCACCTGCCCGCGAACATCGGCCGCATCCCATACCCCATCACCTTGATTCGGCTGTGGTGTTGTTCCACCGGCTTCGGCGGCACGCGGTACGGCGAACTCACCCAGTTGATGCACGTACATCGTACCGTCCCAACTCTTGACGGTCGATGCCGATCCATCCAGGTTGAGCTTGAAAGTGCCGGGCGCCACAGTTCTGATGGCAAGATCGTCGCGGTAAGCCGTTCCAAGGTCAGTGAATGACTCTGCCGCGTCATACGCATTGTTGAAATTTGCATCCGTAAAGTCTTCTTCGCCGGCGGCGTAGGCCAGTATCGAGACATACCCGTGTCGCGCCGGATTGCGTGGATTTTGCGTACGAATCGTCACTGTGCACTGAGAATCGCCGGGTACGGCACCAGTGACACAGGTGGGCGGAATCATGACCCCAGCCTCCGAAACAAAGTTGACCGCTGTGCCATCCGGAACAGGGTTGCCTTGCCGATCAGCCAGCGACATCGTTACCGTCGTCGTTTCACCATCAAAATTGAAACCTCGAATGGCATGCTTGGCCGGAACCAGACTCACCCGTGACTGGGCCGGCCGCCCCGAGGCAATGACCACCACCGCCGAATCCGTTTGAATCGATGTGTTGGACGCCAGGGCAGCATTGACCAGAACGTTGGTGGGAACGGTGCCGGAGAACACCGGAACCAAAATCTTGCCAAGGGAATCGGTCGTAAGCGTTACCGGCACGGTATTGCCCACGGTAGCGAACGTGGCCTTGGGTATGCCGCCATTCAAGGTTTTGAGCGTAACCAGCAAATCCTGCCCCGGCAAGGCCTCACCGCGCGCATTGAGCAAGAGAAACTGAACGACTGTTTGCGTGGCGCCGCCCGAGTTGACCAGGTAGATGCGCGACTTGCTTGGATCCGTCGGAACAACAAAGCTCAAATTCGTCGCCGGGGCCGCCAGCACGCTGATTGACTTGCTTAACGCGCTGGTGCCGACGGCACTCACAGAAATATCAACCGCCTTGCCGCCACAACCCAGTGTGCTGACGGTTGTTCCGGCAGCATCGGTCGCGGTGAAACTGGCGGTGGCGATGCCATTAGCGTTGGTTGGAGCAACTGCCGGCGAGATCTGACCACAGTTCGAAGAAAAGCTGACCTGCACCGATGGCGCCACGCTGCTTCCAAGCATCGCGCGCACCGAGATTTGCCGCGTACCGTAGGCCGCCAGACTGCTTGTACCCACATCCAAACTGTCAAGCGCCAGCGTGGTCGCCCCGACCACCGCACCGATCGAGTAATCAACCGTACCGGTCACGACAGTGGTAACCAGTGCACCCGCTGCACTTGCGCCTGAGATCGTTGCAGCAGCAGTCAAGGTTCCCGCACCGCCCACCGTGGCCGAGGCCCTTGATACCTTGATAGTAGCAGCGCCCGTTGCATCGGTAAGTTGAGAGCTACCCTCAGGGAAGGAGACCTTGGTCAAGTCGCCTGTGATGTCAACCCGCTTATTGGCTACCGGCGTTCCATCGGCAAACTTCAGGTTGGCTTTGAGCGTTGTCAGGCCGGACGAGCCGATGGTATTGGTAACGGTATTGGCGGCGTCGCGCAGTTCAAGCTGCAACGGCGGTGGATCAACGCGGGATACCAGCGATGACGTTGCAGACGCATACAACGCCGAGGACATGGAGGTCAAAGCTAGCGTCACTGTGCCAAATTCATACTGATTTGCACGCCCAACCCGGATCCGAGCGATTCCGTTGACGTCGGTTGTCGCGCTGGTTCCCGTGGGGAAGGTCAGAAGAGTCGAAGCGCTGCTGTCCACCGATACCAGAAGGCCCGGGGCTGGTTTACCGTCTGTTGTGGTCACCACGGCAACAATATCGGTTGCAGCTGTGGCCGCAACCGAGGACACTGCCGCGCCCGTGTTTGCGTCCGTCAACTGCGCACTCAGTAAACTTGCGACAGGTATCGCCGTTGCGCTAACGCACACACCATTTTGCAAAACCAGTGGGGCCGTGCAGGCCACCGTGGAGCCGCCACCGGTCGATGTCCCCTCACTACCGCCACCGCCGCCACAGGCCGCCAGCACGGACAGGGCAAACAGCGCAAAAATGCATTTCAAAAAAGTCATATTGTTTCTTCCTTAGATTGGTTGACGAATCAACGAGTCCCCGTTTTTTCCGTGATGATCCGTGGCGTCACGAACACTAGCAGTTCCGTCTTCTTGTCAGAGCGACTCTTGGACTGGAACAGGTTACCCAGAACCGGCAGACCGCGCAACCAAGGCACACCGGTCTCGTTGGTCGACTCGGTCTGCTCGAAAATTCCACCAATAACGACCGTGCCACCGTTTTCCACCAGCACCTGGGTCGTCACGTTCTTGCCACTGATGACGGGGCCGGCAGCAGTATCGACACCCTTGGTGTCCTTGCTGACATCCAGGTCCATGATGACGGCGCCCTCGGGTGTGATCTGCGGCGTGACTTCCAAGCGCAGGTTGGCGTCCTTGAAGGTCGTGGTGCAACTGCCGTTCTTGTCGCAGGTCTGGTACGGAATCTGGTCGCCCTGCTTGATCAAGGCCTTCTTGCCATCGGCCGTAACGACGCGCGGACTGGACACGACGCGCCCCTTGTCGTCGGCTTCCAGCGCCGAGATTTCGAGATTCAGGAATCGGTTCGACAGGTTGCTGAAAATCGATAGTGCAAAAGTGGCGGGGACACCAGTAGCGCCAATCGGAGCGATCGCCGGCAGATTGACAAAGCTGCCGCTGGTATTGACACTGCCACCGGCGCCGCTAGCGGCCACGGCATCGCTGTAGCTATTGCCCACGACAACGCTGTTGCCGGTGCTGCCAATCTGATAGCCACCGGTACCACCCTGCGCCGCGCGCAGATCGGTGGCGCCGAATTTGACCCCCAGCGATTTCCCAAACGAGTCCCCTGCTTCGATGATGCGCACCTCGATCATCACTTGGCGCACGGCAACATCGAGCTTTTGCAGCAGTTGCAGAACCTGCTCGAGCCGGGACGGCACGTCGGTAACGAAAAGCTGATTGGTGCGCGGATCGGCTGTCGCACTACCGCGCGGACTGAGCGTGCGTCCGGCACTCTTCTCACCGCCACCGGCGCCGGTCAATTGCTTGGCGATGTCCTCGGCCTTGGCGTAATTCATCTGGAACGACTGGGTGCGCACCGGCTCCAGGTTGAGCACCGCCACCTTGGACTCGAGCTCGAGCTTTTCCTTGGCGATGATTTCATCCTTGGGCGCTATCCAGATCACATTCTCTGTCTTACGCATGCCAAGGCCCTTGGCCTGCAGGATGATGTCCAGCGCCTGATCCCATGGCACGTCCTGCAAGCGCAGCGTAACGGCACCCGTCACCGAGTCAGAGGTAACGATGTTGAAATTCGTAAAGTCAGCAATCACCTGCAACAGCGAACGGACCTCGATGTTCTGGAAATTGAGTGACAGTTTTTGCCCGCTGTAGCCCGGCCCCTGCGTCAATTTGGACGGGTCGACCTTCAAGGGTTTGACTTCCACCACAAACTGCTCATCGCTCTGGTAAGCGCTATGAACCCACTGTCCTTTGGGCTCGATCACCATGCGCACACGGTCTCCGGTCTGAAAGGTCGTCACGGTTTGCACTGGGGTCGCAAAATCGGTCACATCAAGACGCCGGCGCATGCCCTCGGGCAACGTTGACTTCATGAACTCGACGACCAGGGTCTGCCCTTGCTGGCGAATATCGACGCCAACCTGGTTATTGGGCAAGCCCACGACAATGCGACCCGCACCCTCATCACCGCGGCGGAAATCCACGTCTTTCAGCGGCAGGTTGTCGCGGCTGCGGCCTTCGGCAAAGACGGGGGCCACCGTCGCGGTCGGGGCAGGGCCGGCCACTGCTTCGAGTACGACCAGCAGGGACTTGCCCTGCAATTGCGCCTTGTAGGGAACTGCCTGTTTGAGATTGAGCACGACGCGCGTGCGTTCGCCAACCTGGACGACATTGACCGAGCGCAAATTACCCTGGTTAACCTCGACAGTGGAGCGCCCCATGGCATTGGTGATACCCGGAAAATCAAGCGCGATTCTTGCCGGCGACTGCACTGAAAACCCGGCGGGAAGCGCTGTCAGTGGCTGCGTGAAGTCGATCTTGACGACCTCGGTGCCGCTTTGCAGCGAGCCCGACACCGCTTCGATGGCGCTCTGGGCCTGCGCCAGCACTGCTGTCAACAGCAGCACCGTCGCCAGGCTCAACCGCTGCCACATTCGACTCGCCATCCAATTGTTCCGCTTGTTCATTTCGACCTCTCTTGCAACTGCAAAGTAGCAGTGCGTTCAATCCATTCGCCGACCGCGTCCTGGACAATTTCACGCAAGGTGACCTCGGTCTCGGTAATCTTGCTGACGCGCCCGTAGTTCTGTCCAAGGTAGTTACCTGGCCGCACCTGGTACAGCAGATTCTCAACCTTAACCAAGGCGACCGGTTGCCCGGTCTTGGACAAGGTACCCACCAGCGACATCACATCCAGCGGGAAAGACTCCAGGGCCTCCTTTCGGCGCGCCAGCTCGGGCGCGATCAAAGCCCCATTGGCAGCGGCTTGCGAGGAATCACGCTTGAGGGCCTGCGCCAGCTTTTGATGGTTAAATGGATCAATGACACTGACCTGGCTGTAGGTTTCCGGCCTGAACTGCTTGGGCTCCGAGATCGGGGCCACTTTGGGCCGGGTCTGGCTTTGCTGCACTGTCATCCAGTGGCGCAGTTCATCCTCACTAGAGGCGCCACAAGCGGCCAGCATCGCAAGCATTGCCAAACGCAGCCATCTGCGTGCTGTCATCATTTCTTGGCCCCTTTTGGCGCCGCTACTTTACGCTGAGCAGTGACCTCATCAGCATCCAGATAACGGAAGGTCTTGGCCGTCGCGTCCATCGTCAGAGATCCATCCTTGGCTGGCACAACCGCCAGGTTATTGAGCGTCACAATGCGGGAGAGATTGGCAATGTCCGACGCAAATGCACCCAGGTCGTGATAGCGCCCGTTGACCCGCACTGCAATCGGCAGTTCAGCGTAGTAGTCCCTGACGATCACCTGCCCGGGCCGAAACAGTTCAAACTGCAAACTGCGCCCCAAACCAGCCTGATTGATGTCGGACAGCAGGGCATCCATCTCAGCCTTGCTCGGCAACTGCTTCTCCAGTTGGGTGACGTATTGCTGAACCTGCTCGCGGTGCTTCTTTAGGGCTTCCAGATTGACCGCCTTGGCCAGTTTCTGCTTGTACTCGTCGCGCAAGCTCACTTCCTTGCCCTGCGCCTGCTCCAGTTCAGCCTGCGACGAATTAAGCCATGCAAACCATAGCGCCACTACCAGGGCAATGGTGATGCCAACGAACAAGGCATAGCGCGGCAGCACGGGCCAATTGCTAGGATCCTTGGGGTCCAGGTCGCGAAATTGCGCTTGCAACTTTTCCTGCATCGCGGGCAGGTCCAGATTCATTGAAAACTTGTTTGCCATGATGCCGCCTCCTATGGCTTGCCAGGAGACGAGGCTGCGACCAGCGGCGCTGAAGCAGCACTGGCGCTGAGCCGTGCCTTTTCAGCCTCGCTGGCGCGCGTCAAATGGACCCGGACGGTGAAATTGGCGACGCGACGCACTTCACGCGGCGACAAGGTCACCGAACCAGCCACAATTTCCACCAATTCCGGCTTGGAAAACCAGGGCGTGTTATTGCCCAGATTGCGCAAGAACTCGGACACCCGTTCGTTCGATTGCGCCACGCCCTGCAATGCCACATCCTGGTTTTCCTGGCGCATGCTGGCAATGTAGATGCCGTCGGGTACTTGCTTGACCAGTTCAGTCAGCAGATGAACCGGCAAATTGCGGTCCGCCTGTAGATCTTCCACCGCCTGCTGGCGTGCGCGCAGGGCTGCGATCTCCGCCTCCAGGCTGGCAATGTCCTTGATTTGGGCATCAAAGCGCCTGATTTCGGTCTGCAACATCTGGTTTTTGGCCTGCTGAGCAGAGATCTGTCCCTGATACCAAAGAAAGATGATCCCGGCAAGCAAACCGCCGGCGAGCGCGGCTGCGCCCAGGTTGACACTGAACACTTCCCGGCGCCGCTTGCGTGCCGCCTCCCGGTGCGGGAGCAAATTGATCAGAATCACTGCAGGAACCTCCGCAAGGCCAGGCCGCACGCGGTGAGATAGGAAGGTGCCTCGCGCGTCATCTTGTTCAAGCGGACACTTGCGCCTATTTCCATGCCTTCAAACGGATTAACCAGACTGCAGGCGAAAGTCGTGTGCTTCGTCACAGCGGCAGTCAGGCCTGGCAAAGCGGCCGAGCCACCGGCCAACATCACACAGTCAACCTTGTTATGCGGCGTGCTGGTAAAAAAGAACTGCAGGGCACGGCCAATTTCATGCACCATGCTTTCAACAAACGGGTTCAAAACACTGGATTCATAGTCATCCGGCAATTCCCCGCTGCGCTTTTTGCTTTCCGCCTCCTCCAGAGAAAACCCATACTGGCGCACAATCAATTGCGTCAACTGGGCACCGCCAAAGGCTTGGTCCCGGTCATACAGAACTTCGTCATTGCGAATGACCTGCATGCTCGTGGTCATCGCGCCCACCTCGAATAAGGCCACAATGCTGCCAACGCCCTTGTTCGGAAGACTCTCGATCAGGCGACTGGTTGCCAGGCGCGATGCATAAGACTCCACATCCACAATAACCGGCTTCAAACCGGCGGCCTCGGCCAGACCCTGGATGTCCTGAACCTTCTCTTTACGTGACGCGGCGATAAGAACCTCAATGTCGCCTGCCGAATTGGCACTGGGCCCAATGACACAAAAATCCAGGCTCACCTCGTCCAGCGGAAACGGAATGTACTGATTGGCCTCGGTCTCGACCTGTAGTTCCAGTTCGGCGTCCGACATGCCACCCGGAAGAATGATCTTCTTCGTGATGACGGCGGACGGCGGCAGGGCCATCGCCACATTCCTGGTCTTGGCCCCGCTCTTTCTGACCAGGCGGCGCACGGCTTCGGCCACCTCGTCGAACTTTTCGATATTGCCATCGGTGATCCAACCACGCTCGAGCGGTTCAATCGCGCAACGCTCAAGTACCAGGCCGCCAGCCTTGTTTTGGCCTAACTCAACCAGTTTGACGCTCGACGAACTGACATCCAGACCCAGCATGGGCGAAGATTGGCGCTTGAACAAGGATCCCAAAGAGATCAAAACTATCCCCTGCAACAGGCTAATCAATGATCAGCGAAACTTAAGAATTCACTTCAATGCTAGCAGTAAGCACCTTGTCCCGCAAAGATTATTCCAAACTTGTCGGATTCCGGGCGTTGTCAATAGTTGACGCTTTGTACGCGGATGTTACACAGAATTGCATCCAGGCGCAGAGCATGACGCCATGCCACAACAATAGGGGGATACTAGCGCCCCGGTCCTGCAACTCAGCATCTTTAGAATGAGGACGCGTTTCCAAGAAGTTATCTATGCCCTCCAAACCATCGCCTAGCGACACGACCCCGCCCAAAAACCCATCTGCGCGCGCACCCGCGGCGAATTGGCTGCTTCGCCTGGCACTATGGGCCGGTGGCCTAGCATTGACCGGGCTGCTGTCGATTCTGATTGTTGTTGCCATTGCCTTGGCGGTGGCGTTCCCGAACCTGCCCGACATCTCAGACCTATCGGATTACCGCCCCAAATTGCCTTTGCGCGTGTTCTCGGCAGAAGGCGATCTGATCGGCGAGTTTGGCGATGAACGCCGACACCTGACCCCGATCAAAGAAATTCCCAAGATCATGACCGATGCGGTCCTGGCCATTGAAGACGCCCGGTTCTATGAACATGGCGGGGTGGACTACAAGGGCATGCTGCGCGCCGGGCTCGCCAACGTCGGACGTTTCAAAAGCCAGGGCGCCTCCACCATCACCATGCAGGTGGCCCGCAATGTCTATTTGTCTTCCGAAAAAACCTATACGCGCAAGATCTACGAAATCCTGCTGACGTTCAAGCTCGAACACATGCTGACCAAGGACCAGATTCTTGAGATCTACATGAACCAAATCTTTCTGGGAAACCGCGCCTACGGTTTCGCCGCCGCCGCCGAAGCCTATTTTGACAAACCCCTGAAAGACATCACGATCGCCGAGGCCGCCATGCTGGCCGGCTTGCCCAAAGCGCCTTCCGCCTACAACCCGATCAGTAATCCGAAACGGGCCCGCGCGCGCCAGTTGCACATCATTGACCGCATGGAAGAAAACGGCTTCATCACGTCGACGCAGGCCAGTGCCGCCAAGAATGAGGAACCCAAGGTCCGATCCAACTCCGACACCACCAAGGTGCACGCGGAGTACGTGGCCGAAACTGTACGCCAGCTGATGTTTGCGCAATATGGCGAAGAAACCTACACCCGTGGCCTGAATGTCTACACCACGCTGCGCACCGCTGACCAGGATGCCGCCTACCGGTCCTTGCGCCGCGGCATCATGGACTACGAGCGCCACCAGATCTACCGCGGCCCGGAAAAATTCGTCACCCTGCCCACCGATCCACAGGAACTCGAAGATGCGATCGACGACGCGCTGGACGATCACCAGGACAACGGCGACATCATGTCGGCCATGGTGCTCGAAGCCGATACCCGGCACATCAAGGCGGTGCGCCAGAACGGGGAAGCCGTCGACATCACGGGTGAAGGCCTTAAACCAGCCCAATCGGGCTTGTCGGACAAGGCCGCCCCGAACATCCGGGTCCGCCGTGGTGCCATCATCCGGGTCACCAAGACGCCCAAGAACAGCTGGGAAGTCACCCAGCTACCCGAAGTTGAAGGCGCCTTTGTCGCGCTCGACCCGCGTGACGGCTCGATCAAGGCACTGGTGGGCGGCTTTGACTTCGACAAGAACAAGTTCAATCACGTCACCCAGGCCTGGCGCCAGCCAGGCTCGAGCTTCAAACCCTTCATCTATTCCGCAGCCCTGGAAAAAGGTTTTACCCCAGCCACCGTCATCAACGACGCGCCACTCTTCTTTGACGCTGGCGTGACCGGCGGCCAACCGTGGGAGCCGAAAAATTACGACGGCAAATTCGAAGGACCTATGACCATGCGTCAGGGTCTGGCCAAATCCAAGAACATGATCTCGATCCGCATCTTGCAAGCCGTGGGCGCCCAGAACGCGCAGGAATGGATCACGCGCTTCGGCTTCGATGAAGACAAGCATCCGGCCTACCTGACCATGGCGCTGGGCGCCGGATCGGTCACGCCGATGCAGATGGCTTCAGCCTATTCGGTCTTCGCCAACGGCGGCTATCGGATCAACCCCTGGTTGATCAGCAAAGTCACCGAGCAGAAAGGCAAACTGCTGGTGGGAACCAAACCGCCGGTGCTGGACGAATCGATGCGCGCCATCGATGCTCGCAACGCGTTCATGATGGAAAGCCTGCTGCAAACTGTCACCCGCTCCGGCACAGCCGCTTCCGCACAAGCGACCCTGAAACGACCAGACCTGTACGGCAAGACCGGCACCACAAACGACTCGATAGACGCCTGGTTTGCCGGGTTCCAGCCAACGCTGACAGCAGTCACCTGGATCGGCTACGACACGCCGCGCAAACTGGGCGACCGCGAGACCGGCGGCGGCCTGAGCCTGCCGGTCTGGATCCGGTTCATGGAACATGCGCTGAAGAACGTGCCAGTCATGGAACCCGAGGCCCCCGAAGGGGTCATTCACACCGGCGGCGAATGGTTTTACGACGAGTATGCCAAAGGCGCCGGCATCAGCAGCCTTGGTCTGTCGGAAAAATCCACCAGTTCGCCGGGCGCGCCAACCCAAATCCTGCCAGCGGCCGACGAGCGCAACAGAATCCTCGATCTGTTCAAAAACTGAGCTGGCAAGCTGCCTGTTCGCTGGCAAGATGGGTCAGGCAGACAAAAAACTCGCCCTGCCCTTTGGTGTCCTGCCACAGGGCCCCGTCAAATTTGTAGTGATAACCACCGGCCTTGGCCGCCAACCAGACCTCGTGCAACGGTTTTTGCAAGTTGATAACGATCTGGCTCTGGTTGGAAAAAACCAGCGTCACCATGCCACCGACGCGCTGGCTGTCGATGTCGGCGCGGTCCTCGTCGTTGATGCGATCACAAGCGGTCTCGACCCGGTGCAGCAGTATTTCCGCGCGGTCCATGAATTCTGAGTCAGTCATTACAATTTCACCATGTTGCGTTTTCAGCAAATTTTAGTCAGTGCGATTGTCCTTGCCGGCTGTGTGGCGAGCCTTTGCGCTTGTGGCCAGCAAGGTCCGCTGTACCTGCCCGCAGAACCCATCGCCCGCCCGCAGTCCGCTACCCAGGCGCCAAAGCCAGCTCCCGACACCGGCCCCCTGGCCCCCACCACCCCATCGGTCCATCAATGAATTCTTCCGATCTTCCCGGCCAACCCCATCTTGCCTTTTGGGGCAATGAACTCTTTCTGGAAGACGTCCGCTTGAGTGACCTGGCCCAGCAATATGGCACACCGCTTTTTGTCTACTCCAAAGGCGCCATGTTGGCCGCCTTGCAGGCTTACCAGCGCGGCTTTGCCGGCAGAGACGTCCAGATCTGTTACGCCGTGAAAGCCAATGCCAGCCTGAGCGTGATCCAGGTCTTTGCCCAGGTCGGTTGCGGTTTTGACATTGTGTCAGGCGGTGAAATCGAACGCGTGCTGGCCGCTGGTGGACAAGCGGACCGCATCATATTTTCCGGCGTCGGCAAGACCCGGGCCGAAATGCGTCGCGCGCTGGATGTTGGCATCGGCTGCTTCAATGTCGAAAGCGAGGCCGAGCTCAATGTCCTGAACGAAGTGGCCTCGGCCATGGGTTTACGTGCGCCGGTCAGCATCCGCGTCAACCCGAACGTCGACCCGAAAACACACCCCTATATTTCAACCGGCCTCAAAAGCAGTAAGTTTGGCATCCCGCATGAACGGGTGTTGCCCACCTACCAACGGGCCGCTGCGCTCAAGGGTCTGCGCGTGATCGGCATCGATTGCCATATCGGCTCCCAGATCACGCAGGAAGAACCCTACCTGGAAACGGTGGAGCGTATGGTCGATCTGGTCGAGGCCATCGAAGCGGCCAGCATCCCGCTCCAGCACATCGATTTTGGCGGCGGTCTGGGCATCAACTACAACGGTGAAACGCCACCCAACGCCGAGCAGCTCTGGAAGAAACTGCTGGCACGCCTGGACGCCCGTGGTTTTGGCCAGCGCCAGTTAATGATCGAGCCTGGCCGCTCGCTGGTCGGCAATGCCGGCGTCTGCTTGACTGAGGTGCTCTACCTCAAGCCGGGCGCGCAGAAGAACTTCTGCATCATCGACGCCGCCATGAACGACCTGCCGCGCCCAGCCATGTACCAAGCCTATCACCAGATCGTGCCGCTGCAGGCACGCGACGCCACGGCGCTCACCTGGGATGTGGTCGGTCCGATCTGCGAAAGCGGCGACTGGATTGGCCACGACCGAGAGTTGGCGGTGCAGCAAGGGGACCGGCTCGCCGTATTGTCGGCCGGCGCTTTCTGCATGAGTATGGCCAGCAATTACAACGCACGCGGACGTGCGGCCGAGATTCTGGTGACAGGCGACCAGGCACACCTGATTCGCCAGCGCGAGACCATTCCCGATCAGATGCGGCAGGAAATACTGCTTTAGCTCTGCAACACGAGTCAGGCGGCTTGACCGGTTTACGGACTGCGCTTCTTCCCATAGCGAACAACCCGCCAGCCCAGCAACAGGGCCAGGATGGCGGCGTAGACCAGCACCTCGGTGTAGTTGTGCTTGCCAGCGCGCATCCAGAAAAAATGCAATAGCGCCAGAGCTGCAACGAGGTAGACCAGCCGGTGCAGGCGCTGCCAGTGCTTGCCCCCCAACAGCCGGATCGCCTGATTGAATGAGGTCACGGCCAGCGCGGTGAGCACCACAAAGGCGGAAAACCCAACCAGGATGAATGGGCGCTTGGCAATGTCCCGCGCAATATCGGCAAATTCAAACGCCATGTCGAAACCACTGTAACTCAGCAAATGCACGACGACATAGAAATAAACGAATAGGCCTAGCATGCGGCGCAGGCGCGCCAGCGCTGGCGTGGCCGTGATCACCCGCAGCGGCGTCACTGCCAGCACCAGGCACAGGGCGCGCAGTGTCCAATCGCCACTGGCACGAATCAAGGCTTCGGCCGGATTGGCGCCCAAACGGTTCGTCAGCGCCGCGTACAGCAGCCAGCAAAACGGCAGCAGCATCAAAGCAAAGACGACTGGCTTGGCAGCGCGGTGCAACAGCAACGCCCGTGCCCGCTGCGCTGGCCGCGACACCGGCATCAGATGAATTTCTTGAGGTCCATGCCGGCGTACAACTGCCCGACCTGAGCCTCGTAGCCATTGAACATCAGGGTCTTGCGCTTCTTGGCAAATAGACCGTCCTCCCCAATGCGCCGCTCGGCGGCCTGACTCCAGCGCGGGTGATCCACTTCCGGATTGACGTTGGAATAGAAGCCGTATTCATTGGCCGCCGCCTTGTTCCAGGCGGTGGCCGGCTGCTTGTCGGTGAAACGGATCTTGACCAAAGTCTTGCCGCTCTTGAAGCCATATTTCCACGGCACCACGAGCCGCACCGGCGCACCGTTCTGCTTGGGCAGGACTTCACCGTACATGCCGAAGCTCAACAAGGTCAGCGGGTGCATGGCCTCGTCCAGGCGCAGGCCTTCGACGTAGGGCCAGTCGAGTACGCGCGAACCGACAAACGGCATGGTCTTGGGGTCGGCCTGGGTTACAAATTCAACGTATTTGGCACTGCCCAGCGGCTCCACTTTTTTGATCAGCTCACGCAAGGAATAGCCAACCCAGGGAATCACCATCGACCAGCCTTCGACGCAGCGCAGGCGGTAGATCCGCTCCTCCTGCGCACTGAGCTTGAGCAGGTCTTCAAGCGTATAGCGGGCCGGCTTCTTGATCAGACCGTCGACCTCCACCGTCCATGGGTTCGTCACCAGGGTATGCGCGTTTTGCGCCGGGTCCGCCTTGTCGGTGCCGAATTCGTAGAAGTTGTTGTAACTAGTGGCGTCCTTGTAGTCGGTCAGCTTGTCCAGCGTGATAGCGCCGGCCACACCCGACTTGGCACCCGCCAAGGCGGGCAGTTTGCCGCTGCGCGGCGTTGCGGCCTGCGCCAACGCGGCCCGCGAGGCCCAGGACGCTATTGCCGCGCCGGCGACGCCACCCGCCATCAACTTGATCAGCTCGCGCCGGCCGGTATACACGCCCTGCGGCGTGATCTCGCTGGCAAGCGGGTGCGAAAAACCGTCTTCACTCGTTTTGATAAGCATACAGAGATCCTCGTTGCGACGACAAAGCCGGGACGACATAAGCGGCCACCGATGGCAAGGCGGCCAGCGTCAGAGCTTGATTGTCTTCAACTCAAAGAAAAAGGGCAGGCCCCATCGAAATGGACCTGCCCCTGTC
>CAIXNB010000054.1 GCA_903920695.1 uncultured beta proteobacterium | reverse complement strand
GCCAGTCGACGCCGGGGTTGCGTGCCATCAGCGCCTTGAGCGGCAATGCGCCGAGGTCGTCGGTGCGCACATTGGCCAGGGCGCCGCCGTAGCGGCCGAAGGGGGTGCGAATGGCGTCACAGATAAAGGCTTGGGTCATGGAGATCGGTTCTTTCAGGGATTGAGTAAGGGGCTCAGGTCGGCAAGCACGAAACCGTGGCCGACAGCCTGGGCTATTTCCCGCAGTTCGCGCTCAAGCGTGGCGCGGTCCTGCTGGCGGGCCCAGAACACCGGGCCGCCTTCCCGGCGCGGAAAGCCGTAGCCTTGCGCCAACACCACGTCGATGTCGCTGGCGCGGCTGGCCACGCCCTGCGCCAGCAGCAGCGCGGCCTCGTTGACCATGGCCAGCAGAGCGCGGCGCTGGATCTCCGTGGCCCCGAGCGTGCGCCGGGTGATGCCGCGCTTTTCGGATGCTTGGGCGACGATGGCGCGCACCACCTCATCAGTGGTCTTGACCTGCTTGCCATCTTCGTAGCGGTAGTAGCCGGTGCCGGTCTTGCGGCCCAGGCGGCCCTGTTCGCACAGGTGGTCCAGGATGGCGACGTAGCGCTCGCGCGGGTCGCGTGTGGCGGCCTGCGCCTTGCGCATGCGCCAGGCGATGTCCAGGCCCGACAGGTCGGCCACAGCGAACGGGCCCATGGCAAAGCCGAAGGCCTGCAGCGCGGCGTCGACTTCTTCGGGCCAGGCGCCGTCCTCCAGCATGAACTCACACTGCTTGCGGTAGGCGTTGTAGATGCGGTTGCCGATGAAGCCGAAGGCATTGCCGGTCAGCACCGGCAGCTTGCGCAGCGTCTTGCCGATGGCCATCCCGGTGGCGAGCACGTCGGCGCTGGTCCTGGCGCCGCGCACGACTTCGAGCAGCTTCATGACGTTGGACGGGCTGAAGAAGTGCAGGCCCAGCACGTCCTGCGGACGGCTGATGACCTTGGCGATCGCGTCTACATCGAGGTAGGAGGTGTTGGTCGCGAGCACGGCGCCGGACTTGGCATAAGCGTCGATTTTCTGGAAGACTTCGAGCTTGACGGCCAGATCTTCGAACACGGCCTCGATCACGAGGTCCGCTTGGCTCAAGAGTTTCCAGTCGGTCGTAGGGTGCAGGCGCGCTTCATTGGCAGCGGCGACATCGGCTTTGAGCTTTCCGGCCGCAACGCGCTTCTGGTAATGCTCGATCACACGCAGCCGTCCGCGTTCCAGCGCGGCTTCGTCCTGCTCCAGCAGGATCACCTTCAGACCAGCGTCGAGCGCGCAGATGGCAATGCCCGTGCCCATGGTGCCCGCGCCGATGATGGCGATAGTCTGCACCACGCGCGCTGTGGTCTGCAACTCGGCGGGCAGAAGCGCGGCTTCACGCTCGGCAGCGAGTTGATGGCGCAGCGCAGGCGTGTCTTCGATGGGTTCCTGGTGCACGGCGGGACGCGGCGGGGATTGCGTAGGGGTCATTGGGTATATTTTTCGTTCCAGGATTCAAGGCAGTAAGGTCCCGTCATTGCGGGCTGCGACCCGCAATCCATGGTGTGAATGACACTGGATCCCGGATCGAGTCCGGGATGACAAAACAAGGGGCGTCGCTTCGCTCCTCGCAGTGACGAGTCATAGGGTCATAGTGACCTTACATCTTGCACAGCGGCGATGCGGCAGGCGTCAGCGACGCCGGGTAGGTCTTCTCCACGATCGGGCGCAGCATGCCGTCGGCATAGCCGACGCGGCCGACATAGTTGGGCAGCACCAACTGGTTGTCCGTCGCGCGCATGGTGACGCTGCCGTAGATGGTGTCGAGCTGGGCGCCGCGCAGGGCCTTGGCGACATCGGCGGGCTTGACGCTGTTGGCCTTCTTCACGCCTTCAAAGATCACGTTGACGCCGTGGTAAGCCTGGCCTTCGGTGTCGGTCGGAACGCGCTTGAACTTGGCTTTCCAGGCGGCGACAAAGGCCTTGTTGCGCGGCGTGTCGATGTCGGCGGCGTAGCTGGTTGTGCCCAGCGTGTCCTTCAGCGCTTCGCCGGTGCCGGCGACCATGAAGTTCAGGATTGAGGCGTGGCCGATCAGCTTTTTGGCCGGGATCAGGCCGAACTCCTGCGCCTGCTTGATGAAGGCGATGGCGTCGCGGCCCACTTCGGCCAGCCAGATGGTTTCAACGTTGGCGGCCTTGAGCTGGGCGATGTAGGGCGAGAAGTCCTTGGTGCCCAGCGGCACGTAGAGCGACAGCGGCACGGTCTTGCCATTGGCCTCAACCGCCTTCTTAAAGGACTCGCCCGAATCGCGGCCCCACACGTAGTCGGCCGCCAGGACGGCAAATGATTTTTCCTTGAGCTCCTTGGCCCACTGGTTGATCATGGCAATGTCCATCGCGTCCGAGTGGGTGGTACGGAAAGCGCGCGGCTTGCACGAGTCGCCGGTGATCTTGTCGGACTTGCTCGATACCGCAAAGTAGGCGGCGTCCCAACGGTCCAGGTTTTGCGCCAGGGCCAGCGAGATGGAGGAGGGGATCGAGCCGATCAGCAGGTTGTAGCCGTCGCGCGCCAGCTTTTCGGCCACGCGGCGTCCCG
>CAIXNB010000053.1 GCA_903920695.1 uncultured beta proteobacterium | reverse complement strand
TTCCACCAGATTGGCGCCCAGCAGCAGCACGCCGCGTGGCGTATCCACCAGGGCGTATTCCAGCTCCGGGTGGGCGTTCAGGGCCTGGTTGGCGGGGATGGTCCAGGCGGTGGTGGTCCAGATCACGGCGAAGGCTTTTTTGTTGCCGTCGCCTGGCAGTGCGGAGAGGCCAAAAGCCGTTGCCAGAGCCGCGGCGTCATTGGCTTCAAAGGCCACGTCCAGCGTGTCGCTCTTCTTGTCGGCGTATTCGATCTCGAATTCGGCCAAAGACGAGCCGCAGTCAAAGCACCAGTACACGGGCTTCAGGCCGCGGTAGACAAAGCCGCGCTCGATCACGCGCTTGAAGGCGCGGATCTCGTCGGCCTCGTTGCTGAAGTCCATGGTGCGGTAGGGATGATCCCAGTCGCCCAGCACGCCCAGGCGCTTGAAGTCGGCGCGCTGGATGTCGATCTGCTCGGTGGCGAAGGCGCGGCTCTTGGCCTGCATCTCGTCGCGTGGCAGGTTGCGGCCGTACTTCTTTTCGATCGCGTTCTCGATCGGCAGGCCATGGCAATCCCAGCCCGGGATGTAGATGGCATCGAGTCCCTTGAGCTGGCGCGCTTTCACGATCATGTCTTTCAGGATCTTGTTGACCGCGTGGCCCATGTGGATCTGGCCATTCGCATAGGGCGGGCCGTCGTGCAGTACGAACTTCGGCGCGCCCTGACGCGCCGCGCGCAGCTTCGGGTACAGGCCATGTTCTTCCCATTGGCGCACCCAGCCCGGCTCGCGCTTGGGCAAGTCGCCGCGCATCGGAAACGGAGTGTCTGGCAGGTTCAGGGTACTTCGGTAATCAACTTTTTCAGTCATGACAAATCTCAATTCGGCAAAGGGGGCACGGCGGGCGCCTGACAGCGAGGCGCGGGGCAAACAGGACGCGGGGCAAGGTGCGTCGGTGCGGCCCCGTCAAATTCGTGCCGCGAGCCAGGCGCGTGCGTCGTCGCAGTCCTGTCGTATGCCGCGCGTCAGGGCATCAAGACCGTCGTATTTCAGCTCGTCGTGCAATTTGTGCAGCAGTTCCACGCGGATGATTTTACCGTACGCTCCCTCGGCGCCCAGGCTCTCGGGCCAGTCCAGGCAGTGGGTTTCCAGCAGCACGCGACCACCGTTGACATCGCGCGGGTCGAGCGAGGGCCGGATACCCATGTTGGCAACGCCGGCCAGCGGTGCAGGCGTCAGACCGTGCACCAGCACCACAAAGATGCCGCCAGCGGCTGGTTTCCAGTGGGCAAAGCGCAGGTTCAAGGTCCGAAAGCCGAGCTCGCGCCCGAGTTTGCGGCCATGCACCACATGGCCCGAGATGCGGTACGGGCGCCCGAGCAGGCGCGCCGTATCAAGCATGCGGCCCTGCGACAGCGCCTCGCGCACGGCCGAGCTCGACACGCGCAGACCATGAACCTCATAGCTGTTCATGCGTGCCACATCAAAGCCCTTGTCGGTGCCGACGCTGTCGAGCAGAGCGTAGTCGCCGGCGCGTTTGGCGCCAAAGCGGAAGTCATCGCCGACCAGCACATACTGCGCGCCCAGTCCGGCGCACAGCACCTCGTCAATGAAGGCCTGCGGTGACAGTGCAGCCAGGCGCGCGTCGAAGGGCAGGACCACGGCCTGATCGAGGCCGCTCTGCGCCAGGTCGATCAGCTTGTCGCGCAGCGTGCCGATGCGCGCCGGCGCCAGCTCGGGCTTGTGCGCGACGGCGGCGAAGTAGTCGCGCGGATGGGGCTCGAATGTCAGCGCGCAGCTCGGCAGGCCGCGCTGCTGCGCTTCGCTTTTGAGCAGCGCCAACATGGCCTGGTGGCCACGGTGCACGCCGTCGAAGTTGCCGATCGTCAGCGCGCACGCGGTGTTCAGACCAGGGTGGTGGAAGCCACGGAAAACCTTCATTGGATTGATATCTTTTTGATAACTGGCGGCGCTCGGGTTTGATGCGCCGCAAAGCGGATGGCCACGGAAACAGGTTATATTGTCCCTTAGCCGAGCGATGATGAATGAATGTCTTTTTCAGGAGGCGTTTTTTGAAAGTCTTGAAGCTCTCAGCCCAGGGCTTGCCCCAATCGTGGATTTCGCTGGAGCAAGCCGTGATCCATTACGCGGCGCAGGAAGTGCGCTGGGAGATGGGGCGCGAGATTGCGGTGTTCCACGGTGGACATAACGCTGTCACCGGTGTGCAGTCGGTGATCACCATCAACAGCATCATCGGCACCAAGGGCGTGCCCAGCATCAATCCGTTCCTCCTCAAGCCGGGCTTGACCAATCACAAGCTGTTCGCGCGCGACCGCAACATCTGCGCCTATTGCGGCGAGCCTTTCATCGAGGAAGACCTGACGCGCGAGCACATCATTCCGTTTGCGCAGGACGGCATCGACACCTGGATGAACGTGGTTACGGCGTGCCGCGCCTGCAACCACCGCAAAAGCCATCGCACGCCCGAGCAGGCCAAGATGCCGCTGCTCTACACGCCCTATGTGCCCAGCCTGTGGGAAGACTTCATTCTGCGCAACCGGCGCATCCTGGCCGATCAGATGGAGTTCCTGATGGCGCACGTACCGAAGTCGTCGCGGCTGCTGGCCTGACGGAACCGCGTCCCAGGCAGAGGCGCATTTAACAATTAGCTAACACCCGCGGTTTCCCTACAATGAGAGATACCAAACAGGGGGCCAACTAACATGCACGCCAACTTTCGGCTGCCACGAATCCGCCTGAGTTCGCTCGGTTTGTCCTGGCCGCTGCTGGTGGCGGTAGCGGTTTGCGTCCGCTTCCTGGTGGGCTCGACCACGCAGATGCTCAGTGACCCCGACACGCATTTGCACCTGGCGAGCGGACACTGGATATTGCAGCACCTGAGCGTGCCCGACGTTGATCCGTTCTCGTACACGATGGCCGGCCAACCCTGGATCGCGCATGAATGGCTGGCGCAATGCCTGCTGGCAGTCTTTTACGATTGGGGTGGCTGGACCGGTTTGGTTCTGCTCACGGTATCCTGTTATGCCCTGACACTGGCGTATCTGCTGCGCTATCTGCTGGCGCGCATGCCGCCGATCTATGCCCTGTTCTTCACCACGCTGGCGTATGTCGCACTGCGCACACATCTGCTAGCCCGCCCGCACGTCCTGAGCTGGCTGCTTCTTGCGGTATGGGCCGGCACATTGATCAAGTCCAGTGAAAGGAATTTGTCACCGCCCTGGTGGCTTCTGGGTCTGATGCTGCTATGGGCCAACCTCCATGGCAGTTTCACGCTCGGGTTGGCGTTGCTGCCGGCAATCGGACTGGAGGCGCTGCTCAACAGTCCGCGTGCAAGCCGGTGGCAGACGCTCAAATCCTGGAGCTTCTTCTTTGTTCTTGCCGTGCTGGCCGCCATGATCACGCCTTCGGGCTGGAAGGGCCTCTGGTTTACGTTTCAAGTGCTGGACTTGAAATCCCTCAATGGCATCGTTGAATGGATGCCCCCCGGTTCCTACGGCTTGCTGATGCTCGAATTCACGCTGGCGGTATTGCTGGGCCTGGCATGCACCGGCTACCTGCGCCTGCCCGTCATTCGCCTGTTGCTGGTGCTGGGCTTGTTGCACCAGGCCCTGACGCATGTGCGCTACATCTCGCTCTTTGGCCTGTTGACGCCGCTGTTGATCGCCAGCCCGTTTGGTGAACTGTATGCAGCGCGTACTGCGGGACAACAGCAGGCTACTTCGTTAGATGACATTTTTACCAGACTGGCGGCCCCTGCCCGGCGCTCGACGATTGCTGTGGCAGTGGTGGTTGTTGTCTTGACGGGGTTCATCACGGGTCAAACCGGGCGCCATGTTCCGGCTGCTGCCAATACCCCCCAGGCGGCTGTTGATGCGGCCCTTCGGGCCGGCGCCGCGGGGCATGTGTTGAACGCGGACAATTTTGGCGGCTACCTGATGTCCCGGGGCATACCGGTCTTCATTGACGGGCGCGCTGATCTGTACGGCGACCGTCATATGGACGCCTACACCGCGCTTGGATCGAATCAAGCCGAGAAGATTCAGAAGGTACTCGACGATTTCAACATCGCCTGGACCCTGCTGCCTCCGGGCGCGGGGACGCTACTCTACCTGAACATGCGCGCCGACTGGCGAAAAGTCTACGAGGATGAGACGGCTGTCGTCCATATCCGGCATCCGTCCTCCTGAGCGCGTCAGGCGAAAACGCCGGCCGTGTCCTGCATGCGGGCTGACACCTCGCCGAGATGGTGCATCGCGTCACCAAACGTCATTTCCATCTGCGTGAGCTTCTTGAAATAGTGGCTCCCGATGTACACGTCGGTCACGCCGATGCCGCCATGCAGTTGCACCGACTGTTGGCCGACAAAGCGCATGGAATTGCCGAGCTGGTATTTGGCACGTGCCATGGCGGCGCGGCGTTCCGGCGCTGGCGCATTGAGCTTGAGCGCGGCGTAGTAGCTCATCGAGCGCGCCAGTTCCAGTTGCATCTTCACATCGGCCATGCGGTGGCGCAAGGCCTGGAAAGTGCTGATGGCAACGCCGAACTGCTTGCGCGTGTTCATGTACTCGGCCGTGAGGCCAACCGTCTTGTCCATCACGCCAACGGCTTCGGCGCAGGTGGCGGCGATGCCGATGTCAATGGCGTGTTCCAGCGCGCTCAGGCCGTCCAGGGTGATCAGGGTAGCGGGCGCGTTTTCCAGCGTCAGCTCGGCGGCGCGGCTGCCGTCCTGCGTGCCGTAGCCGCGGGTCTTGAGGCCGCTGGCAGACTGCTCCACCAGGAACAGCGCCAGTTTGCCGTCGACCGTAGCCGGAACGATGAAGGCCGTGGCCTTGTCACCAGCCGGCACCACGCTCTTGCTCGCCACCAGCGTCCAGCCGGCGCTGCCCTGTGTCGCCTTGGCCTGGCAGGCGTTGAGCTCGTAGCGCGCTGCGCGCTCCTGATACGCCAGCACCAGCAGTGCCTCGCCGCTGGCGATCTTGGGCAGCCAGGCGGACTTGACCGCATCGCCGGCGTAGCCGCTGAGCACGGCGCCAGCGATCAGGCTTTGAACCAGGGGTTCGAGCACCATGCCGCGGCCCAGTTCCTCCATCACCACCATGCCCTCGACTGGGCCCATGCCCATGCCGCTCTGGGCTTCTGGAATGTACAGGCCGCACAAGCCGAGTTCGGCCAGTTCGGTGTAGGCTTCCTGCGAAAAACCGCCGGCCTTCACGGCCGCATTGCGGCGCTCGAAGCTATAGCCCTTGGCAACCCATTTGCGCACCGCATCGCGCAGTTGTTCCTGGTCGTCTGAAAAATCAAAATCCATAAAGCTCTCCTTGTTTCGGTCATCCCGGACTTGATCCGGGATCCATGGATTGCGGATCAAGTCCGCAATGACAAAATACTTGCATCAGCCCAGAACAGTCTGAGCGACGATCGTGCGCTGCACTTCGTTGCTGCCGCCATAAATGGTGGTCTTGCGCATGTTGAAGTAGGTCGAGCTCAGCGGGGCGCACCAGGCGCCGCCACCCGGGAAGTCACCCTGCCAGCCGGCCTCCATCGCTTCATGGATCAGCGGCAGTGCGTAAGGGCCGGCGGCCAGCATCATCAGCTCGCTGTAGCGTTGCTGGATCTCGCTGCCGCGGATCTTGAGCAGGCCGGCGATGTCGAGCGAGTTCTTGCCCGATTTTTCCGCCGCCAGCACGCGCAGCACCAGCATTTCGAGCGCCACCACATCGACTTCGAGCTTGGCGATCTCGTCGCGGAAACGCGGCTTGTCGTAAACGTTCTCGGCCTTGGCGATGCGCTTGAGGCGTTCGAGTTCGCGCTTGGTGCGGTTCACGTCGGCGATGTTGGTGCGCTCGTGGCTGAGCAGGTGCTTGGCGTAGGTCCAGCCCTTGTTCTCTTCGCCGATCAGGTTCTCGAGTGGCACTTCGACGTTGTCGAAGAAGACTTCGTTGACTTCGGGCTCGCCGTCGAGCAGCACGGTCGGGCGCACCGTGACGCCGGGCGACTTCATGTCGATCAGCAGGAAGCTGATGCCGGTCTGTGGCTTGCCCTCGTTGCTGGTGCGCACCAGGCAGAAAATCCACTCGCCGTACTGCCCGAGCGTGGTCCAGGCTTTCTGGCCGTTGACGATGTACTTGTTGCCTTGGCGCTCGGCCTTGGTCCGCACCGATGCCAGGTCCGAGCCGGAACCGGGTTCGCTGTAACCCTGGCTCCACCAGACTTCCCCGCTGGCGATGCCGGGCAGAAAGCGCTGCTGCTGCTCGGCATTGCCAAAGGTCATGATGACGGGCGCCACCATCACCGGGCCGAAGGGGATTACGCGTGGCGCGCCGGCCAGCGCACATTCTTCCTCGAACAAGTGCTTTTGCACCGAGTTCCAGCCCGGGCCGCCAAAGGCTTTCGGCCAAGCGTGTCCCAGCCAGCCTTTCTTGCCCAAAATCTTGGCCCAGCGCTGCATGTCGTCACGACTCAGGCGCAGGGCGTTGTGCACCTTGTGCGAGATGTCTGCCGGCAGGTTTTCGCTGACCCAGGCGCGAATGTCCTGGCGAAACTGCTGCTCTTCAGGGGTAAATGCCAAATCCATAGAAAGATCTCCAAATTTCGGATGGGTCATGTTTTAGCACGGTCGTTCGATCAGGGCTGTCCAGGTTGCGACACGCCCAGTTCAGCGCACAGTTTTTGCACCGTTTCGCGTAGTTGCGCGACCTCGGCTTCGAGCCGCGACAGGCGCTCGGCCTGGCTGGCGCTGGCGGGCCCGCCGGACCCGTTGCCCTGGTTCGGGTCCACCGCGCCGCACAGCAGGTGCGCCCAGCGCTGCTCACGCGCACCGTGGGCGCGCGCCATCTTGATCACCAGCGCTGCGCCTTTCTGAGCCGGGCGGTCCTGCAACTCTTCCAGAAAGCCTTCGACCGAGGAGATGTCGGCAAACTTGTACCAGCGGTCGGCATTCAGACGCAGTTCGCCAGCAGTTTGCGCGCCGCGCAGCATCAGCAGGCCCAGTAGCACGGCCGCCTGCTCATAGACCCCGATGCCGCGCTGGAAGTTGTGCTCATAGCGCGTGCTGCGCCCGCTGCTCGATTCGCGCACCAGATTCAGCGTCCTCAGATTGTCGAGCGCGCTCGCCACTTCGGCCTCGCCGAGTTCCATCAGAGGTTCGCGGCTGGACTTCTGGTTGCAGCCCAGCAGCAGCGAGTTGAGCGTGAGCGGGTAGCTGTCGGGCACGGTGCGCGCCTTTTCCATCAGCGTGCCCAGCACGCGGGCTTCGATCAGGGTCAGGGTCGGTACAGGGGAGGGTGGGGCATCAGGGATGGCGGTCATAATTGGGCTCAGGTATGAAGAACATCGTTATTTTGATCTCTGGCGGCGGCTCCAACATGGCCGCCATCGTCAAAGCGGCGCGGCGCGACAACTGGCAGGACCGATTCGGCGCTCGCGTCGCCGCCGTCATCAGCAACAGGGCCAGCGCTGGCGGTCTGATCTTTGCTGCGGAAAACGGCCTGGCGACCGAGGTGCTGGACCACAAGGTCTTCGACTCGCGCGAAGCCTTCGATGCGGCCCTGGCCGGCATCATCGACCGCTTTGACGAACCGGCGCAGCCGGTACTCGTCGTGCTGGCCGGCTTCATGCGCATTCTCACGCCTGGTTTCGTCAATCGTTATGCGGGGCGATTGCTCAACATCCATCCTTCGCTGCTGCCGGCCTTTCCCGGCCTGCACACACACCAGCGCGCGCTGGATGCCGGTTGCCAGGTGGCCGGGGCTACGGTGCACCAGGTGACGGCCGAACTCGACTATGGTCCGATCCTGGCGCAGGCCGTGGTGCCGGTTCTGCCCGGCGACAGCGCAAACACCCTGGCTGCGCGCGTGCTCACGCAGGAACACCGCATCTACCCGCAGGCGATTGCCGGTTTGCTGGGCCCATAGCAGAGCGTTGTCGCGACTCGCTGGCGTGCAGACACAGCACGCGCAAAAGAAGTCCTTGTTGCGTTGATATTTGTCAGTTGCGCTGGGCATGTCTTTGCGGATCATTTGAACGTCCAGGGTCAGCGCTCCGCGATGGCCATGGGCATCGGCACACTGGGCGAAACGCAAGAGCTGTTCGCCGGTTATCCCCAAATCCAAACCAAGTTGGCGCTGCTCGTCGAGGTAATGCTGCACGGCTGTCTGCATGGCGGTTCTGGGTGACCCCACCGCTGCGACCAAGAGGTTTCGCATTTTTGCAACACGGTGTGCAACGCTATGTGCGCTAGCGAACGGAAGCGAGTAATATATTTGCGGAACAATCATATTCAGTTGGTTGTTCTGCTAAGTTACTTATCGGATCTATCTGCTGGTTTTTTAGTCAAAATAAGGAGGTATCATGAAAAAAGTATTTCTCGCAACGCGCAGTTTCCTTCGTGACGAAGAGGGTGTAACCGCCATCGAATATGGATTGATTGCGGGGCTCATCGCTGTCGCCATAATTACTGCGGTTTCGCTGGTGGCGACCAAGTTGAACTCTAAGTTCGCAGCGATCTCTACCGCCCTGACTTGAACTCTAAGTTCACAGCGATCTCTACCGCCCTGTAAAGCTGCGTATAGTGGATCGGCAAGGCTTGGGGTGATGAAGGTGGTTTGACCGCCATCGCGTATGCCGTGACTGCAGCCATCATCGGAGGTTTTGCCTCGTTGGCATTGATTGTCATCATGGCAATCGAGTTGTATCTGCGCGAGCAGCGCGGTGCAAATCTCGTGGGGTTGCTGGGCCTATGTGGCGGCGTGCTGGCCTTCCGAAAATTATGCTCAAGCTGAAACTGAATCAATAACACGCCGGAAAAGGCGGGGGGATTCATTGTTCTGCTAAGTTACTTATCGGATCTATCTGCTGGTTTTTTAGTCAAAATAAGGAGGTATCATGAAAAAATTATTTCTTACAACGCGCAGTTTCCTGCGTGATGAAGAGGGCGTAACCGCCATTGAATATGGGTTGATTGCGGGGCTCATCGCTGTCGTCATCGTTACTGCGGTTTCGCTGGTGGCTACCAAGTTGGTGTCGGCGTTCACAGCGGTTTCTACCGCTATGTAAAGCTGCGCACAGTGACCGGCAAGGCTTGCATCACGCACCTGACTGCGTGCTGAAATCCTTATGGATCTCGATATCACCGCGGCAACCTGGCAACGATGGTGTTTTGTCTCGTTGGCATTGATCGTCACCATGGCGGTCGATTCTGACCTGCGCGAGCAGCGCATCTCCAATGTCGTGGTGTTGCTGGGCCTGTTTGGCGGCGTGCTCTTAAACGGCATCGGACCGGCCAATGGCCAAGCCGGCATGTTCAGCCCGTTTCCCGGTGCTCTGGGCGCCGTTCAGGCGCTGCTGGGCGCGCTGCTCGGGCTGGCGCTTTTTCTGCCCTTGTATCTGATTCGGGCAATGGGGGCTGGCGATGTCAAGCTGCTGGCCGCCTTGGGTGCTTTTGTCGGTCCGCAGGAGGTCTTCAGCCTGGCGCTGAGTATTTTGCTGGCGGGCGGCGTGCTCGCGGTGGCGCGCATGTTGTGGACCGGCAAGTCGCGCCAGGTGCTGAGCAATGTCTGGCTCGCCCTTGGTGGCATGGGCTTGGGCGCTGCGCGCCGCTTCGATCCGGTGACACAGAGCGCTGACCGTATGCCTTATGCGCTCGCCTTTGCAGCCGGTCTGCTGCTCTACAGCGGCTGGCGCTCCATGGGGGGAGCGCCCTTGATCAGCTTGTGATTCTGGCCCCTAAAACACATAAGAAGAAAAGTCATGAGCCTTGAACAAACGCCGATCTCGATAAGGCCCGCCACCACAACGCCGGCGGGCATCGCAAAAGCTGCAACCGATGGCCTGCGCCGGCAGCCGACTACGGCGCGGCGTACTGGACTTGAGGAGCGTGAACCATGAAAAGCAGCCGTGCCATGGCCATGATCGGCCTATCGCTGGCAGCCGGTATCGCTGCCGTCCTCCTGGCTGCGCGCTGGGTCGGTGAGCAGGCGGCCCAGAGCACGCGCCCGGTGGCCGTCGCTGCGCGTGACCTTGAGCCTGGCACGGCGCTGACCGAGGGCATGTTGCAGCGGACACCATGGCCGTCCGGCACGATGCCGGCCGGCGTTTTCGAGGACCCGAAGAAGCTCGCCGGCCGCGTGATCCGTTCGCCGGTTTTCAAGGGCGAGCCGGTGCTTGAGCCCAAGCTGGCACCCGAAGGCACGAAAGGCGGATTGACCGCGATGATTCAAAATGGCAAGCGCGCCATCAGTGTCAAGGTCAACGAAGTGGTCGGTGTTGCCGGCTTCGCCCTGCCCGGTAGTTATGTCGATGTCATGGTTCATGTCGCCGACAGCAAGAACAAGCCGGTCTCCAAGATCGTGCTCAAGCGGATTCTGGTGCTGGCGGTGGCGCAGGAGGCCAACCGCGACGAGACCAAGCCCAAGGTGGTGAGTGCCGTCACGCTGGAGGTGACGCCAGCCGAGGCTGAGACCATCGATCTCGCGCGCAGCATTGGCGCGCTGTCTCTGGTGCTGCGCAATGCCGTCGATAACAGCGACACCCCGACCTCCGGGATGGATCGCGATGATCTGCTTGGCAACCTCAGCACTTCAGCCGTTGCGCGGGTCGCGCCGGCAGCGGCGCCGGGCGCAGTGCCAAAGCGCCGCGTGGCCCCGGCCCGTGCCGCATCGCCCATTCCCGCTGGCAACCGTGTCGAGGTGATCCGCGGTGTGCAAAAAGCCAATTCCGATTTCTGATGTCGAGGAAACGCACCATGAATACAGCATTAGCAAGCGCTCACGGCGCTGTGGTCTGCGGCAGCCGCCTGTTCGCCGGCGGCATGCAAAGCCTGGCGCCGGCCTGGCTGCTGGCTGCGTGCCTCGCGCTGGCGCTGACGGCCCAGGCGCAAACGCCGCAGCCGAAGACGGTGCTCATCAAGGGCAATGTCGCCACGCTGGCGCCGCTGTCGGCGGGCAGCAGCAGCGCCTTTGCCGCACTCGGGCCAACGCTGGAACTGGTCATTGGCAAGTCGACCTTGATGCGCACGCCGTCCCCAATCGAGCGTATCTCGGTCGGCAACCCCAGCATCGCCGATGTCTCGCTGATCAATCCGTCCGAAATCTACCTGCTGGGCAAAGCCTACGGTTCGACCAACCTTGTGATCTGGCGCAAGGGCGCCGAGACGACGGTGATCGACGTCAATGTCAGCATCGACGCCGAGCGCATGGAGAAGAAGATCCGCGACTTGCTGCCCGAGGAGTCTGGCATCCGCGTGCATCCGGCTGCCGATTCGGTGATCCTGATCGGCGTGGTGTCAAGCGCGGCCAAGGCCAAGCAGGCCGAAGACATTGCCAACGCTTTTGTGCGTGACATCAACCGCAGCCTGGTGTTGCCGGTGATGGCCGGCGATGTCAAAGCCAAGGCCGGATCCCCGCTCGCGGTCGGCGGCGCCGAAACCGGCGCCAAGGTGGTGAACCTGCTGCGCATCGCGCAGGGCCAGCAGGTCATGCTGGAAGTGAAGATTGCCGAAGTCAGCAAGACCCTGATCGACAAACTCGGCTCCAGCGTGGCGGTGCGGCGTACCGGCAACAACGGTAGCAACGTGTTCTCGATGCTGTCGAACTTCCTGAGCAATGGCGGTGGCCTGCTCGAGGCCCTCAATGTCGGGCGCACAGCCATCAGCATCGATGGCCAGAACGACGATGGCCTGGTGCGCGTGCTGGCCGAGCCCAACATCATGGCCGTCAGCGGCCAGTCTGCCAGCTTCCTGTCGGGCGGCAAGATCTTCATCCCGGTAAGCCAGACCAACGGCGCCAGCCTTGGCGGTTCGACCATCACGCTGGAGGAGAAAGAGTTCGGCATCGGCGTGCGCTTCACGCCGACCGTGATGGAGGGCACGCGCATCAACCTCAAGCTGGTCTCCGAAGTGTCCGACCTGTCGCAGACCGGTTCGCCCTTTGCCACGGTCAACGGTGTCGTCTCGATCCTGCCCTCGCTCACCGTGCGCCGCGCCGATACCACGGTGCAGCTCAACGATGGTCAGAGCTTCGTCATCGCCGGACTGATCAAGAACAATTCGACGGCCGCCATCAAGCGCTTCCCCGGTCTGGGTGATGTGCCGGTGCTCGGCGCGCTGTTTCGCAGCACCGAGTTTCAGAAGGACCAGACCGAGCTGCTGTTCGTCATCACACCGCGCCTGGTCAAGCCACTGGCCGAGGTTCCCGTTCTGCCGACCAGCAACCATGCTGACCCCAGGCTGACCGACCTGTTCCTCTATGGCAGGGTGGAAGCACCCGCGCCAGTGCCAGTGCCAGTGCCTGCGGCCAATCAATAAGGGGAGAAGCACCATGAACAGAATCACGCTCAGCCTGCTCCTTGGTTTGCTGACGGCCTGCGGCAGTGTCACACCGAACTACGATGCAAGATTTGGCGATAGCGTGCGGGCGGCGCGCCAGGCTCAGACGCTCAATCCGGTCGCTGCGCTTGATAACGATCCGGTCCTGGGCATGGATGCCCAGGCGGCCGTCAATGCGCAGGAACGCTATCAGGAGTCGTTCAAGGCGCCACCCAAAACGTTCGACGTGATCAACATCGGTGGCGCCCTGTCAAAGTAATGAATGACACCATGCCAGCGCTTCAGGCCCACACCATGAAACCGCGCAATCCCGCGCCCGGCCGCTGTCCGCAGCGTGGTGTGCTGGCGATCCTGTTCGGGCTGACCCTGGTGCTGTTGATCGGCTTTATCGGTCTGGCCATCGACCTGGGACGCTTCTTTGTCATCAAGTCGGAGTTGCAGAATGCCATGGATGCCTGTGCCTTGGCGGCTGCGGCGCAGTTAGGCCCGGGCGTCATGGACGTTGCGATGCAGGCGCGTGCCGAAACATTCGCCAGAAACGTTGGGGCCCGGAACAAGGTCAACTTTCGGAGCACGGGGCCAGACCCCATCGTAATCACGCTTTCTGAAATCAGCGGTACGGCGAAATTCGCCAAGTGCGAGTGCACACTGACGGACTTGCCGATCTACTTCATGAAGATTCTCGTGCCCGCGGGTGGGGGTACGCAGAGCATCAGGGCCGTGGCGGTGGCGGCGCAGTATGCCTCGCCGGCGGCGCCGGTGCTGACGCAGTGAGATGCAGCATGAAAGCCGGCAAACAAAGTGGTGTGGTGGCAGTCGAGTTCGCATTGATCATCGGTCCCATGCTGATTGCGCTCTTTGGCATCACGGAACTCGGCCGCGCGCTCTACCAGTACAACGCGCTGGTCAAGGCGACACGCTCGGCTGCGCGCTATCTGGCGCAGCAGGACTTGGCCATTCTGTCGCCGGCGGACCGAACCGTGATCTACAACCAGACGGTTTCGCTGGCCGTCTGCGGCCATTATTCCTGTGCCGGCAAGCAGCCATTGGCCCCCGGGCTGGGCACGGATCAAGTCAGCCTGTGCGACTACGAGACCGTGGCTTGTGCTTACCGGGGCGTCGATCCGTTAGTGGGTACGCTGGACTTGGTGAGCGTGACGATCGGTGGACCCGCGCACCCTTTCACGTTCAAGTCCCTGATCCCCTGGGTTGTGCCAGACATCAGCTTTTCGGCCATCGAGATGACGATGGCCGGGCCCTACCGCAGTCCATGATGCGCAACGCCCCATTTCCATTGCGCTCAATGCGCTGGCTGCGGCAGCGCCCGCATGGTGTGGTGACGATTGAATTTGCCCTGGTCGCGCTCGTATTCTTCCCGCTCCTGCTTGGCATCATGGAGTTCGGTCGCTTGTTTTACACACTCAACGCAGCAGCCGAGGCCACGCGCCTGGGTGCGCGCCTGGCCGCCGTTTGCTCCCCCGCTGACGTCAGCAAGATCAAGGAGCGGATGCGCTTCTTGATCGGTGGCGTGAGCCCGGACCAGATCAGCATCAGTTATCTGCCGGACAGCGCTTGCGACCCGGTTTGGAGCTCCGCATCGGCCAGCCGCTGCGAAAGTGTGACGGTTGAATTGAGTGGCGCCAGCTTCAGGCCGCTGATCCCGTACTTCGGCAGTCCGATTTCGATGCCGCCATTCACCACCACTTTGCCACGTGAATTGATGGACAGCACTGGCAACCCAGCATGCTTTTGATGGCGTGAAATCGCTGCAGCAAGATAAGGAATAGCGCCATGCCCCTCAAAGTATCCGCCATCTGCAACGCCGAGGCGACGGTCGCGCTGCTCAATGCCGCGGCTTTTTCGCGCGAACGGGTGCTGCTGTCGGTGCAGACCGGTTCGGCAGTGGCGCTGGACAGCGTGTTGCAGCGCGACCAACCTCATGTGGTGCTGCTGGATTTCCCGGCCAGCGATGAGTTGGCCATGCAGCAGATTGAGTCGGCCCTGATGAGGGCGCCTGGCACACACATGGTGCTGATCAGTCCCGATCACTCGGTCGAATTCTTGATGCGTGCCATGCGCGCCGGCGTGCGCGAGGTATTACCCGCGCCCCTGAACGCTGCGAGGCTACAGCAGGTCATCGAGCGGGCGCAAGCCAAAAAGTTGATCGATGCCAGCCTGCAGCAACCGGCGGCACAGGTTCTCGCCGTGATCTCGGCCAAAGGCGGCGCTGGTGCCACCTTTCTTGCGACCAACCTGGCGTACGCCTTGGCACGGCAGGGCAAACGGGTGGCCATGCTGGACCTTAATCTGTATTTCGGCGACGCCGCACTATTTCTCGGTGACCAGCCTGTCATAACGAGCGTGTTTGATCTGGCGCGCCAGGCGCAGCGGCTGGACTCGGCGCTGCTCAATTCCAGCATGATCAAGGTGAACGAAAACCTGCACCTGCTGGCGGCCTCGGAATCGCTGGAGGAGATGGGCGAGGTCTCGGTCAGCGGGGTCGAGCGCATCATCGAGATCGCCCGCGGCCAGTACGATTTCGTGCTGCTCGATGTGGGAAATGCGCTGGACCCGGTGATTGTCAAGGCACTCGACCTGGCCGACACCATCTGCCTGGTACTGCAGTTGAATCTACTCTTTGTGCGCGCCGCCAAGCAGATGGCAGCGGTGTTTCGAAAACTGGGCTATGCACCCGAGAAACTGAGCGTTGTCGTCAATCGCTATGAGAACGCGGGCGTCGTCAATCTGGCGGCTGTGGAAAAGGCGACGCTGCTGAAAGTCGGCCACACCATTCCGAACAGCCATGCCGCAGTCATCGCCTCGATCAATGAGGGCGTGCCCCTGCTGGAGGGGGCACCGCGCGATCCGGTGGCGCGCGCGCTAAAGGCCTGGGCGCAGGAATTGTCCCAGGGCCCGGACGAAGACAACAAGAACTGGTGGCAGCGATGGCTGAAATCCCATTCATAAATCGGCGGCCAGGCCAAGAGGAGCGAGAAATGGTCATGAACCTGCGAGATTGGGCACCGACTGCCCGGGGCGTTGTGAAGGCGGGCCAGTTCGTCGCCGAACCGGCTTCGGTCGCGACACCGGAGTACCACGAACTCAAGGCGAAGTTGCATAACCAACTGCTCGGCCGTATCGACCTGGACGTGCTCGGCAACATGGCGCCTGAGCGTCTGCGCGAGCAACTCGGCGCGTTGGTCGCGGCCTTGCTGACCGAGTCGGGCGTGGCGTTGAACGCGGCGGAACACACGAAGATGATCGAGGACATTCAGAACGAGGTCATGGGCCTGGGGCCGCTGGAGCCGCTGCTGGCCGATCCGACGGTGTCCGACATCCTGGTCAATGGCCCGGGCAAAGTCTATGTCGAGCGGCAGGGCCGGATCGAACTGACCGACATTGTCTTCTCCGACGCGGCGCACTTGATGAAGGTGATCGACAAGATCGTTTCGCGCGTTGGACGGCGTATCGATGAGTCCAGTCCGATGGTCGATGCACGCCTTTCCGACGGTTCGCGCGTGAACGCCATCATTCCCCCGCTGGCGCTCGATGGTCCGGTGCTCTCAATCCGCCGCTTTGCGGTTGTGCCTTTGCGCATGGAAGACCTGATCATGGTCAAATCGCTGACGCCGGATCTGGCCCAACTGCTCCAGGGCATGGTGCGCGCCAAGATGAATATCCTGATTTCGGGCGGCACCGGCTCCGGCAAGACCACTTTGCTCAATGTTCTCTCGAGCGCGATTCCGATTCACGAACGGATCGTGACGATCGAAGACGCGGCCGAACTGCAACTGCAGCAGCCGCACGTGGTGCGCCTGGAAACACGGACCCCCAACGTTGAAGGCAAGGGAGAGGTCAACCAGCGCGCGCTGGTGCGCAACAGTTTGCGCATGCGGCCGGACCGCATCATTATCGGCGAGGTGCGCGGGGCCGAGGTGGTGGACATGCTGCAGGCCATGAACACCGGTCATGAGGGTTCGATGGCCACCGTGCACGCCAATTCTCCACGCGACGTCTTGACAAGGCTGGAGAACATGGCCGGCATGGGCGGCATGGTGATCCCGCCCAAGGCGATGCGCCAGCAGATCAGTTCCGCCATCATGGCCATCATCCAGATCGCCCGTCTCAATGACGGTCGGCGCAAACTGGTCAGTCTGCAGGAGGTTGTCGGCATGGAAGGCGACACCATCACCATGCAGGAGATCTACGCCTATACGCAGACCGGCATTGCGCCGGACGGCACCGTGCTTGGGCACTTTGGCGCTACCGGCGTGCGACCCAAGTTCATGACCCGGTTGCGCGCCTACGGCGTCAGCGTGCCGGACGAGACCTTCGACCAAAACCGAACCTATGAGTGATGCCATGAATCTTGGCTACGTCCTGCCGATGGTCCTGGGCTTTGTGGCCGTGATGCTGCTGCTCGAAGGGGCTTTCATGTGGTGGTCCGATACCATCAGCCCAGAGGCCAAGCGGATCCAGCATCGCCTGCGCCTGATGACGATCGGAAGCCATCGAGAGTCCGATGTCGTGCTGCTCAAGCAGCGCCTGCTCAGTGCAACACCAGGCATACACCGCGCATTGTTGCGTCTGCCGAAAATCAAGCAACTCGATCGACTGCTGCTGCAGTCCGGGTCGCCCCAGTCCGTCGCGCGACTGCTGTCGGTCTGCCTGACGCTGGGCCTTGCCGGCCTGCTGCTGGGCGCGCTGTTGAAGTGGTCGTGGCTGATGACCGTTTTGCTGGCGCTGGGCTTGGCCGCACTGCCCTTGCTGCGCCTGCCCTGGTTGCGCGGGCGCCGGATCAACAAGATTGGCGAGCAGTTGCCCGAGGCGCTCGACATGATCAGCCGTGCCATGCGCGCCGGCCACGCCTTTTCGGCTGCGCTTGCGATGGTTGCAGACCAGGCGCAGGAACCGATTGCAAGTGAATTCAAGTCCACCTTTGATGAAATCAACTTCGGCATCTCAACCAAGACCGCGTTGATGAACCTGGCGACCCGGGTTCCGGTTACAGACCTGCGTTACTTCGTGCTGGCGGTGGTGATTCAGCTGGAGACCGGCGGCAATCTGGCCGAGTTGCTGAAGATGCTGGCCGAATTGATCCGTGAACGCTTCAAACTGCAGGGCCGCATCCGGGTGCTGGCGGCGGAAGGGAAGTTGTCGGCCTACATTCTGATGGCGCTGCCCTTTTGCGTGGCCGGCATGCTTCAGATCGTCAACCCTGACTACCTGCGCGTGCTGTTTGTGGACCCGACGGGGATCCGCATGGTCACAACGGCCTTAGTCATGATGGTGCTTGGCGGTCTGGTGATGTGGCGGATCGTTGATTTCAAGGTGTGAGGGAGGATCAAGATGAACGCACTGGTTCTCGCCGTCATTTTCATTTCCGTTGTGGGCCTTGTTCTGGGCGTCGGCCTGTGGCTGAGCCGCGACGAGGTTCTGGGTCGGCGTCTGGGCCGGCTCAGTGACGATCCGGAGAAGCCCGGGAGCTTGGCGCAGGCTGATGACGGATGGCGCGTCACGGTGGCGAGGGTGATTGAACCAATTGCCTGGTTGTCGACGCCCAAGGAGGACTGGGCGTCATCGAACTTTCGCATCCGTTTCATGCAGGCGGGTTTGCGCGGACCGGGCTGGCCGGTGATCTTCTTTGGCGCCAAGACGCTGCTGACGCTTAGCTTGCCGGGGCTGCTGATCCTGTACCGTAGCGTGCTCAGCGAGCCCTCCGCTGCTCCGACCATGGCGCTGGCCATGCTGCTGCTGCCGGCGGCCGTTGGCTACTACCTGCCCAATCTGGTGCTGGCGTTGCTGACGCGCTCGCGCCAGCATAGCTTGGAGGAGGCATTGCCTGACGCGGTTGACCTGATTCGTGTCTGCGTGGAAGCCGGGCTCGGTCTGGATGCGGCGATGGGGCGAGCTGGCGCGGAAATGGATTTGTACAGCCACACCCTGGCCGACGAACTCCGGCTGGTGATGCTGGACCTGCGGGTCGGCTCGACGCGGGAACGCGCACTGCAGAACTTTGCCCGGCGCACGGGTGTCGAAGACGTCGCAAGCTTTGTCACCATCCTGCTGCAATCAGAGCGCTTCGGCACCGATGTGGCAGAGTCGCTGCGCGTGCTCTCGGAGACCATGCGTGAACACCGCAAGGTACGTCTCGAAGAGCGAGCCGCCAAGATTCCGCTCAAGCTTTTGTTTCCGCTGATATTTCTGATTTTTCCCGCCCTGTTTGTGGTCTTGCTGGGACCGGCCGGGATCGGCATCTACCGCGTCCTGCTGCCGACTTTGGGGGGGTCCGGTTGATTGTTGCTGGAGGATTTTATGAAGCACCGTGCAAGATTCGTTTGCGTTCTGACGGCCGCTACGCTGCTCGGCTGCGCACTGCCCGTTCTGGCTCCCACGCCAGCGCCAGCATCAGCGCCAGTCACCGAGGCGCTGCGCGTGCAACCGTTGCAGAGCGTCACAAGCCCGGTCTCTGCGGTCGATGGCCTGGTCACCATGGGGCGCTCAGCGCAGTCTGCCGGCCAGTTGGCGCTAGCAGAGCAACGCTATGCGTTTGCGCTGGATCTGCAGCCTGCGCACCTGGACGCACTCAACGCGATGGCCATTCTCTATGCGCAGAGTGAACGCATTGATCTGGCCATTGAGGCCTTCCAGCGCGCGCTGAAGCTGGCGCCGCAGGCCGCGCATCTGCACAGCAACCTGGGCTTCGCCTTCTTCCTCGCGGGTCGGCTCGAAGAGTCCGAAGTCGAGCTCCAACTGGCACGCGACCGGAGTCCAGCGAACGGGCTGACTGGACAAAACCGGGAACCGCCGGAGCGCCCTGCGGAGCACAGCTTGAGCGGCCCGCAATTGGTGGCAATCGGCCGCAATGTCTATGAACTGCGCGACCGCCCTGGCGCTGTGTCGGCACCACTGGAGGGCGTGCAGATGGAGGTTTCGAATGGGGTTGGCATCCGTCATCTGGCACGGCGCACGGCGCAGCGGCTGATGTCGACCGGATTGGTGCCGGCACGCCTGACCAACCAGTTACCGTTCCAGCAATCGAAAACCGAGATCGAGTTTGGTTCCGGGCAGGCGCCGGCAGCCGATGCGCTGTCGGCCCAGTTCCCGATGAGCGTGAAGACGGTGGCTTCCAGGCGGCTGCTCAAGAACATTCAGTTGCGCCTGGTGCTGGGACATGACGCGGCCGGCAAGGCGCTGCTGGCCTGGCTTGAAAGCGTCGCCGACACACGCGTGGCGATCGCGCTGCAAGACGGCTGGCGCTGGAGTTGAAGCATGCGTGCACACGGTCTTTCAGGAACGAAAAAACGGGTTGTCCGGAAATTGGGAAAACGCAATCGCCTGTTCCATCGGGGAATCAGGCGCTTGTTTCAATTCTTTGGGCGCAGGCGGTTCGGTGGCGCGGATTCTACCGAGACATTGACAGGGGCGATATTGTGAAAACAAACATGATCAGGCTTATCAACGCTTCGGCCATTCTGGTGGCGCTGGCCCTGAGTGCGTGCGGTGGCGGCGGCGAACTCGCAGCGTGCGGTAGTGGCAGTGCACAGGTCAACAGCATTCTGGACCAGGGCAAATGCAGCACGAACGCGGCCGGCAGCGCGGCCACCGGCGCGGTTGCGGTCGGGTCCGCAGCGCTGACACTGGCGCTGAGCGACGCCAGTGGGGCGGCCGTGACATCGGTCTCTCCCGCGCACAGCGCGACGGCGACGGCGACCGTTCGAGACAGCAAGGGTGGCGCGCTGCCGAGCGTTGTCGTGAGCTTCAGTACGACCGACAAGAGCGGCAGCTTTGTGCCATCGTCCGCCACTGCGCTGACCGACGGCAGCGGCGTGGCCAGCGTGACGCTGCCCGCCGGCACGCAGGCCGGTGCCTTCACGCTCATCGCCAATGCCACGGCCGGCGACCAGAGCGTCACGGCAACCGCCGGCTACACAGTGGCATTTCCGACGCTGAGCCTGAGTGCCCTGAGCCTGACGCCGACCACACTGTCGGCTGGCGGCAACGCCAGCGTCAGCGTCACGGTGTCGAGCGATTCCGCGCCTTATACGGCGCCGCTGCCGGTGAGTTTCAGTTCGCCCTGCGTCGTCTCCGGCAAGGCCAGCATCGGCTCACCGGTGCTGACGCAAAACGGCGTTGCGACCGCCAGCTACACCGACAAGGGCTGTGGTGTGGCGGACCCGGTCAGCGCCACGGTTGCGCTCGGGGGCGCCAGTGTCAGCAAGACTGGAACCCTGACCGTGCTGCCGGCCAGCGCCGGCTCGGTCAAGTTCGTCGCCGCCGACACGACCAACATCGCGCTCAAGGGCACCGGTGGCATCGGTCGCCAGGAGTTCTCGACGCTGAGCTTCCAGGTGCTGGATACGACCGGCAACAAGGTTGCGGGCAATCGGGTTGACTTCGCGTTTTCCGACACCGGCACTGCGTCCACCGTCGGTGGCCTCACACTCAATCCTGCTTCCGCCACCTCTGCGGCTGACGGTGGCGTGACGACGCTGGTGTCGGGTGGCTCGATTCCCACCTCGGTGCGCGTCGTCGCCACGATTCACGCCAGTTCGCCTCTGATCACCTCGCTCTCCAACGTGCTGGTGGTGTCCACCGGCGTGCCGGACCAGCGGCATTTCTCGCTTGCCACCGAGACCGGCAACTGCGAAGGGCTCGATTACGACCAAGTCTGCAGCGTCGTCACGGCGACGCTGGGTGACCATTTCGGCAACCGCGCACCGGATGGCACGGCGGTCAACTTCAGCGCCGAGGGCGGTGTGATCGACGCCTCCTGCGTCACCGGTGCGCTGCCGGGCGGCACGACACCCGCGGGCCAGACGAGCAACTCGCAGGTGGGACCAGGGTCCGGCACCTGCAGCGTCACGCTGCGTGCCAGCAACCCGCGCCCGCCCAACGGCCGCGTGACGGTGCTCGCCTATGCCGTCGGCGAAGAGAGCCTGGTCGATAGCAACGGCAACAATGTGTTCGATACCGGCGACACCTTTGCCGACAAGAGCCCCGACATATTTCGCGACGACAACGAGAACGGCGTCTGGACGGCCGGCGAGCCCTGCGTCGGACCCAATAGCAACGGCACTTGCAGCACGAGCGGCGACGGTCAGTACAACGGCGTGCTGCGCCAGCCGCAATTGCCGAGCGCGCAGAGCCTGTATGTCTCGGACCAACTTGTGCAGCTCTTTTCAGGCAGCCACGCCAATGTCAGCTTCACGCCGGCTGCGGTCAGTTGCACGGTGGGCGGCACGGCTGATGTGCAGGTGCGGGTCACTGATGAGATCGGCAACGTGATGCCAGCCGGCACCACGATTGCCTTCAGCACCTTCTTTGGCTTTGGCGTCGCCGCGACCAGCGTGTTCCCGGCCAGTGTCAAGGTCAACAACGTCGTGCTGGGGGTGGGCGAGCCGCTGCTGATTCCGACCTATAACGTGACCGTCGCCTGCCCCGGCAGCGGTAAGCTGTATGCCACCGTGACAACGCCGATGAAGGTCGAAACGACGGCCAGTGTGCCGATCAATTGATCGCCATGATTCCTACTCGTGCCGCAGCGCCTCGATCGGGTCAAGGCGCGCGGCGCGCCGGGCCGGGAAGTAGCCGAACAGCACGCCAATGCCGGCCGAGAAGAAGAAGGACATCACGTTGACACCGGGGTTGAAGAGGTAGGGAACGTCCATCAGGCTGGCCAGTCCGAGCGAAGCGGCAGTTGCCAGCACGATGCCGATGATGCCCCCCAGCGACGCCAGCACCACGGCCTCGATCAGGAACTGCAGCAGCACCTCGCGCTCCAGCGCGCCAATCGCCAGCCGCAGCCCGATCTCGCGCGTGCGCTCGGTCACGCTGACCAGCATGATGTTCATGATGCCGATGCCGCCCACCAGCAGGCTTACCGCCGCCACCGCGCCCAGCAACATGGTCATGACCTTGGTCGTGCCCGACAGCGTGTCGGCCAGTTGTTTAGTGTCGAGCACGTTGAAGTTGTCCTCGTCGTCCTGCGCCAGCTTGCGTCGTTCGCGCAGCAATTGCGTCAGGCTTGCTTTGACGCGGCTCGGGTCGCTGCCGTCCATCATTGACACCAGCAGCGTCTGCACGCGCGTGTTGCCAGTGATGCGGCGCTGCAGCGTCTTGATCGGCAGTAGCACCATGTCGTCCTGGTCGTTGCCGAAAGCGCCCTGGCCCTTGGAGGCGAGCACGCCCACCACCTCGCATGAGATCTGCTTGACGCGCAACTGCTGACCGACGGCGCCATGCCCGTTGAAGAGTTCGCGCTGCACGGTTTCACCGATGATGCAGACGGCGGCGCCGGCGCGCAGTTCGTCGTCAGAGAACTGGCGGCCGTCGCCGATCTTCCAGTTGCCGGTGATGAGCCAGGCATTGCTGCTGCCGATGGCGCTGCTGGCCCAGTTGCGGCCGTTCGCGACCAGCGTGGCACCGGAGCGCGCTTCCGGCGCCACGGCGGCAATGCCGCCGATCTGCGTTGCAATGGCGTCGGCGTCGGTTTCCTTGAAAGCCGCGGCGCCGGCGCCGCCCATGCCCGGCCCCATGCGCTGACCCGGACGCACTTGCAGCAGGTTGGTGCCGAGGCTCGAAATCTGGTTTTGCACCGCCAGCGTGGCGCCGTTGCCCAGCGTGACCATGGTGATGACGGCGCTGACGCCGATCACGATGCCAAGAATTGTCAAAAAGGAGCGCAGCAGATTGCGCCGGATCGAGCGCAGGGCTAGCAGCAGGGTGTTGAGCAGCATCAGACGGCCTCGCTCAAGGCGGGCGCCGCAGCGGCGCCTGCAACGCCCGGTTGCAGTCCGACCGGGTTCGGGTTCAGGCTGTCGCTGGCAACCACGCCGTCGACAAAGCGCACGATGCGCCGGGCATAGGCGGCCATGTCGGCCTCGTGCGTCACCATCAGCACGGTGATGCCGTGGTCGACATTGAGCCGCCACAGCAATTCCATGATTTCGCGGCTGCGCTGCGTGTCGAGGTTGCCGGTCGGTTCGTCGGCCAGCAGCACGGCCGGCTCGGTGACGATGGCGCGTGCAATCGCTACGCGCTGCTGCTGCCCGCCCGAGAGTTCGGCTGGCGTGTGGTGTTCCCAACTGCTCAGGCCGACCGAGGCCAGCGCCTTGGCCGCAAGCGCGTGCCGTGTCTTGGCGGACTCGCCTCGATACAGCAGCGGCAGTTCCACGTTCTCCTGCGCCGAGGTGCGCGCCAGCAGGTTGAAGCCCTGAAACACAAAACCCAGAAAGCGTCGACGCAAACGTGCGCGCTGGTCGCGCGACAGGGCTTCGACATGGGCGCCCTGAAACAGGTATTCGCCCTTGGTCGGTGAGTCCAGACAGCCCAGGATGTTCATGGCGGTTGATTTGCCGGATCCGCTCGGCCCCATGATGGCGACGAAGTCACCGGCCTCGATTTGCAGCGACACGCCTTTGAGCGCAGCCAGTGCCGTCGCGCCCTGTCCATAAACCTTGGTGACCTGGCGCAGTTCGATCAGCGGAGTCTTGCTCATGGGGTGCTTCCTGCCGCGCGCTGGTCGGTGATGACCAGCATGCCAACCTGCAACTCGCCACCGCTGACTTCGGTCATGCGGCCGTCGCTGATGCCGGTCGTCACGTTGACCGGCACCGCGTTGCCGTCGCGCAGCACCCAGACCTGTTTGGCCGTTCCGCTGCCGCCAGCGGTCTTGCGCGTCCCCTGTGGCATGCGCGGCAACAGGCTGGAGACGATGCCGCCCTTGGCCTTGGCGGCGCCGCTCAATGAGGGTGTGAAGCGCAGGGAGGTATTGGGCACCAGCAGCACGTCCTGGCGCTCGGTGGCCGTGATGGTGGCGGAGGCCGTCATGCCGGGGCGCAGGCTCAGGTCGCTGTTGTCGACTTCGAGGTAGGTGATGTAGGTCACCACGTTATCGGTGATGGTGGAGCCATATGCCACGCGGTAGATCTTGGCCGGGTACTTGCGCGAGGGGTAGGCGCTCACCGTAAAGCTGGCTTTTTGCCCGACTTTGACCGAGCCGACGTCGGCTTCATCGACATTGACCTGCAGGCGCAATTTGCTCAGGTCTTCGGCCAGTGCGAACAGGGTCACGGCCTGCAGCGATGCCGCTACGGCGTTGCCCGGGTCCACGGTGCGCGTCAGCACCACGCCGTCGATCGGTGAACGGATGGAGGCCTTGGACAGGTTGGTTTCATCGGTGGCAGCGGCGGCGCGGGCATCAGCCACGCTCGCATGGGCGCTGAGCTCATCGGCCAGCGCGCGCTCCAGCGTGGCGCGGCCGCTGGCGAGCTCAGCCTGCGACGGCACCTTGCCGCCCGACAGGCGCGCCACTTCTTCGAGCCGTGCCAGATTGCCCTTGGCTTCCTTCACGGTTGCGGCGGCTTGCGCCACCTTGGCGTTGGCGGCGCTGAGTGCGGCGCGCGAGCGCGCGACCTGGTCGTTCAGTTTGGCGGTGTCGAGCTCCAGCAGCACCTGGCCCTTCTTCACCTTGTCGTTCACATCGACCAGCACGCGCAACACGGTGCCCGACAGCTCGCTGCCGATGTTGACCGAGGTCGTGGGTTGCATCGTGCCATTGGCGGAAACGCTTAGGGTCAGGTTGCCCTTCGCCGCGGCTTCGGTGACGAAGACCGGCGCGGCGCTGCTCTTGGCACTCGACTGCCAGTAGTAGATGCCGGCGCCAATTGCCAGTGCGATCACCAGAGACACCCAGACCACGCTGCGGCGCCACCAGATGCGCTGCGGCGCCTCGTCGAGCAGGTCCTGCAGCTCGGTACTGGATGGGGCGGCAGGGGTGGCGGTGGGGGTGGTCATGATGCGGTCTGAAAAGTAGGGGGGGTCGAGGAGCGCGATATCAGTTCCAGCCGCCGCCCAGTGCCTTGTACAGGCGCACATGGTCGGCGCTGATGTCGGCCGTGCTGCTGGCCACGCTGTCCTGCGTGGTGAGCAGCGTGCGCTGGGTTTGCAGCACGGTCTGGAAATCGATCAGGCCGCTGCTGTAGCGCTGTTGCGCCATCAGGTCGGCATTGGCGGCGGCAGCTGCGGCGTCTTGCAGATGGGTCAGGCGCGCACGGTCGCCTGATAGGGCCACCAGCGCGTTGGCCACATCCTGCAAGGCGGTCAGCACGACGGCCTGGTAACTCGCGCGTGCCTGCTCCAGCGCCGCCTCCTGCGCCAGCACCTGTGCGTGCCGGGCGCCGCCGTCGAACAGTGGAATCGACAGGCTAGCGAGCAGGCTGCTGACCAGACTGGCGCTGTTGCCCAGTGCAGCGAGTGTCAGCGCATTGAGCCCGAGCGAGCCGCCGATGGCAAAGCTCGGGTAACGCGCGGCGTTGGCAACCGACACGCGCGCCAGCGCGGCGCTGATGCGCAGTTCCGCAGCGCGCACGTCGGACCGCTGGCGCAGGGTCTGGGCCGCAATGTCGAGCGCCAGATTGGCTGGCGGCTGCGGGATCGGCTGCGCCTGCTGCAGTTGTCCGAGCAGCGCTTCGGGTCGTTGCCCGGTCAACACCGCCAGGCTGTGGCTGGTCTTGGCAATGCCGGCTTCCAGCAGCGGAATCTGGGCGCTGGTCTGCTCACTGGCGGTGCGCGCCTGTTCGACTTCGAGCGAGGTGATCAGGCCGGCCTGCGCACGCCAGTCGGTGATCTGCAGGGTTTCCCGCTGGCTGGCGAGGTTGTTGCGGGCAATCGCGAGTTGCGCCTGCTGGCCGCGCAACTGGACATAGGCCAGCGCGACCTCGGCCGCCACCGAAACCTGCACGTCGGCCAGCGTTGCCTGCAGCGCTTGCGCATCGGCCTCGGCTGCGTTCAGCGCGCTGCGCTGGCCGCCAAAGATGTCGGGCTCCCAACTGGCATCGAAGCCGGCCTGGAAGTTGTTGCTGGCGTCCAGGCCTCCGGCGCGACCGCGCTGGACCGAAACGGAGGCCGACAGCGTTGGCAGCAGACCGGCGGCGCTGACGTCGCGCAGTGCGCGGGATTGTTGCAACGCGGCCTGTGCCGAGCGGATACTGGTGTTGGCCTGCAGCGCCTGGGCGATCAGCGTGCTCAGCCGCGGATCATTGAATTGCTGCCACCACAGGGCCAGCGGATTGGCCGCAGTCGGCGCGGTCGTGGCTTGCGGCGTCGGGGGCGACCAAGTGGAACAGCCGGGCAGTGCCAGTGCGATGGCCATAGCCAGCAGGCCGAGGCATCCTGGGCGAGACAGCGATGATGGAGGTTTTTTGGAAGACATCGTTCACATGAGTCTATAGGCCAGTGTGGTTATTGATTGTGCGCCATGCCACTTAGGCGATCAGTTTCCGGCGGGTGAAGTTACTGTAAACCCGTCAGGCCCCGCATGGCCCGCAGTCGGCCAGGGCTTGTGTCGGGCGCAGCGTCAATCAGGCCAACATGGGACAATCCAAGCCTATGCATCCAAAAGCCCTGCTTGACGCCTGTTCTGAACTGGTGCGGCTCAGTCTCAAATTCGACCACCCGACCGACGCCATCGTTTCGCGCTTTTTCCGCGACAACCGGGGCCTGGGTCCGCGCGAACGAGCCACGCTGTCGGGCACGGTCTACACCGTGCTGCGCAAGAAATTGCTGTTCGATCACTACGCGCCCTCGGGCAGTGGCCCGAAGGAGCGCCGCCTGGCGATCCTGGGTTTTTATGGCCCGGGTGACTTCTTGCGCAGCGCGCTGACCGATCAGGAAAAGAACTGGCTCGACCAGTGCGAAAAGATCAACGTCGCTGACCTGATGGAGCGCCACCGCCACAACCTGCCGGAGTGGTTGGTGCAGCCGCTCAAGGACCAGCTCGGCGCCGAGTTCTGGCCGCTGGCCGAGAGCCTGAACCAGGGCGCCGGGCTCGACCTGCGCGTCAACGCCTTCAACGCCAAGCGCGCCGACGTGCAGAAGGAGCTTGCACAAGCAGCCGGCATCAAGGCGCTGCCGACGCCGTATTCGCCTTGGGGTCTGCGCATTGCCGGCAAGCCCACGCTCAACAAGATGGATGCCTTTGTCCGTGGCGCTTTCGAGGTGCAGGACGAAGGCTCGCAGTTGCTCGCCATGCTGCTTGACGCCAAGCGCGGCGAGATGGTGGTCGACTTCTGCGCCGGCGCCGGTGGCAAGACGCTGGCCATCGGCGCGGCCATGCGCAGCACCGGGCGTCTCTATGCCTTCGACACTTCGGCGCACCGGCTTGATGCCTTGAAGCCGCGTCTGGCGCGCAGTGGCCTGTCCAACGTGCACCCGGCAGCCATCGCGCATGAGCGCGACGAGCGCGTCAAACGTTTATCGGGCAAGATCGACCGTGTGCTGGTCGATGCGCCATGCTCCGGTCTGGGCACGCTGCGCCGCAACCCTGACCTCAAGTGGCGGCAAACCCTCAAACTGGTAGAAGAAATGGCCGTGACGCAGGCGGCCATTCTGCAAAGCGCAGCGCGCCTGCTTAAGCCCGGCGGTCGTCTGGTCTACGCCACCTGCAGCATGCTGGTGCAGGAAAACGAAGCCGTGGCGCAAGCCTTCAACGAAGCCAACAAGGACTTCACGCCACTCGATGTCGGCGAGGTGCTCGCCGGCCTCAAGGTCGATGCGGCGGCAAGCCTGTGCAGCGGCGGGGAGAACGGCCTGCGCTACCTGCGACTGTGGCCGCACAAGCACCAGACCGATGGCTTCTTTGCCGCCGTCTGGCAGAAAACCTGACTTTTATTTTGTTGTGAAGAGATCCAAAAAGTATGTTGTCATTTGATTCGCCAGCCCTGAGCGCCGTGCTCGACTGGCTGGCCCATGGCCTGCTGTCCCTGTCTTGGTGGCAGATTGTGTTATTCACCCTGGCCGTGACGCACGTCACCATGGTCAGCGTGACGGTGTTCCTGCACCGGCATCAGGCGCACCGCGCGCTCGATCTGCACCCGATTGCCTCGCATTTCTTCCGCTTCTGGCTCTGGCTGACCACCGGCCAGGTGACCAAGGAGTGGGCTTCGATCCACCGCAAGCACCACGCCAAATGCGAACAAGCCGACGACCCGCACAGCCCGCATGTCTACGGCATCAAGACCGTGCTGCTGCAAGGCTACGAGTTGTACCGCGCCGAGGCCGTCAAGCCCGAAACCCTGACCCGCTACGGTCACGGCACGCCCAGCGACTGGCTGGAGCGCAACCTGTATAGCCGCTTTTCCTGGTGCGGCGTGGCCTTGTTGCTGGGTATCGACCTGGCACTGTTCGGCGCCGCCGGCCTCACCGTGTGGGCGGTGCAAATGGCCTGGACGCCGGTCATGGCGGCCGGCATCATCAACGGCGCGGCGCACTACTGGGGCTATCGCAACTTCGAAGCGCCCGACGCCAGCACCAATATTTCACCCTGGGGCATTCTGATTGCCGGTGAGGAACTGCACAACAACCACCACACCTATCCGACCTCGGCCAAGCTCTCGGTCAAGCCCTATGAGTTCGACATCGGCTGGGTCTACATCAGCCTGTTGCAAAAAATGCGTCTGGCCACGGTGAAGAAGACACCGCCCAAGCTCGCTTTTGGCGACGTGCGTGCGGTGGCCGACGAGAAGACGCTGGAAGCCTTGATTTCAAACCGCTACGAGATCATGGCGGGCTATGCCAAGGACATGCGGCGCACATTCAAGATCGAGTTGCAGGCGATGAAGGCGCGCAGCGCCGACGCCAGTGTGCTCAAGGCGGCGCAGCGCTGGCTGCATCGCGACAGCGAAAAAGTGCCCGCCGCCGCCGTCTCGCAACTTGTGCTGGCGCGCGCCGCCTCGCCCGTGCTCGACAAGATGGTGCTGATGCGCGAAGAACTGCGCCAACTCTGGCTCAATCGCTCGCACACGCGCGAGCAACTCGCCGCCGATCTACAGGCCTGGTGCCAGCGCGCGCAAGACAGCGGTATTGCCGCGCTGCAGGAGTTTTCACTGCGGCTGCGGGCGGCGCAGGTCTGAGTCACGGCCATTATCGTGAGCATCGCCATCATGTGGCTGGCCGGTTTGCGCGCCGCTGCCGCCCAATAAATCCTCCCGCTCATCAGGCGTTTGCCGAACAGCACTTGTCCTCTATTTTTGAGGTTGAGCCTGCATGCGCACAATCGGTTCGCCGCTGGCATCCTTGTCATCGCCAGCGCGATAGCCGGCGGCACGCTTGCCCGTTGTTGAGGGCAAGGACAAGGCAATCGAGCGTGCCGTATGGCGCCCGTTCTGCGACGTCATCAAATGAATGTAGCTGTCGCCCGGTGCGGCGATGACTTTCATCACCAGTTGCGACGCATGGCCAGCGCCCAGGCGCCAACTCAATCCACCTGCTTGCGCGACCAGGCGTGCGCCATCACTGGCACTCAATTGCACGCTGGCATCTTCGCCCGTGACATCTTCAAAGCGCAGCACCAGATCAAAGGGTTTGCCGACCACAGGTGCGAGCACTTGGTAGTACACCGCGATCCCCGAGTACAACTTGCCCGAAACCGGTTCAGGCCCGCCTTGCCAAATACCCACTCGCCTGGCATCAGCCGGCGGCGCCATCTTCAGCATGGCGGTCGGCGCGCTGGCAACCTTGTCTTGATCTGACTGGCAACCCGTCACAATCATGCAGACACCTAGTCCAACTAGCCAAGCCGTGAGCACTCTGCGCAGGCCCGGGCCCCATTTCTGTGAGTGACTGCGGTACACGATCAAATCGCCGCTTTCAAAAGTTGCAGCGTATTGCCGCACGTGTTTCCATTCCAGATGCTGGTTGGCTCTACGCGCATCGTTAATGAGTAAACACGCCCTTCGGTCACTTTGATGGCACTGAGTTCGAGTTTGCGCGTGCTGTTGGTCATCTCGATTTCGAGTTGTTCAGTCTTAACATTGTTGCCACGCTCCTCGCGGGCGTGGAGCGCCAGTGACTGTACATTGAAATCCTGGTTCAGACGATTGAGCGGCCGCCATATCAGCCAGCCGGTATAAGTGGACTTGAATGTGAAGCGGCGACTCATGCCAAGTGCATTGGCGTAGGCGACCGGCGGGTCGTCTTTCTTGGAGAGCTTGGAGGTCAGACAGTATGAAGGTGTGCTGGTGTTGACAATCTCAGGTCCGGGCGTCGGTGCACCAGCGGCCAGCGAAACGGGCAGGTACTGTACTTCCAGATCTGCGGCACCACTGGCGTTGGCATTAATGGCTGGATCAGGCGACGAACCCGCAGCCAGGGCACCGAATGGATCGGTCGAGCGGATGTTTTCCTGCGCCAGAATGGTGTCGATGTTCACATTGGGGTTTTGCGTTTTGAACTGGTTCAGGAAGGCAAATATGGTGGCCGAATGATGTTCGTTCTTCAGCGCGGCGACGGCACGCCAAAGGCGGGCAAACCCCTGCTCCATGTTGCCCAGCGTGTACATCACGTAGCCGACTGATTCTTCGGAATAAAAGCCCTTGCGAACACCCGCTATGGTGGGTTGGCTGAGATCGGTTGCTGCGCCAAGTCCTTGATGGTAGTCCAAGGAATCTGTGTAGTAAGGCGTGCCGGTCAGCAAGGCGCCAATGGCAGTGCCATAACCCTCGCCGTAGGCCAGGCTGGCGTCCTTGAATTCCTTCTTGGCATGATTGCCACCCGGGCTGTCGCTGTAAGACAGAATATCCTGCAGGTAATGACCGAACTCGTGGCCGATCACACCGCGGTCAAACTCATCGGTATCTTTATCGGCCGTCCCCAGAATGAACAGGCCCGGCAAGGTTCCTTGATTTTGGTAACACGAACTGACGATATTGCCCTGCTCGGCGTTTTCCGCATGCGTCAGCTTCGAACTGCCTGCGGAACCGATATTGGCGACACTCCAATAAATGTTCAGACTACCCAGATTGATGTTGGGATCAACTTCCTGCAGCTTGGTCGCGGCGGCGTAAACAACATCCAGAATTGCGAAAAAGGCGGACTGACGGTCTTTCCCGTTGACTGACAGCATGGCGCCGTTTGTGTCAAAGCCCAGCGATGCCTGGATCGGGACCAGGTTCGCCCCGTTAACCGTGGTCAGGGGTGGCGAGTCGAGGGTGTACATCGACTTCGGATGGGTCGTGCTGGTGTTGTCGCGCACCGCGATGTTCCACTGGGGCCCGGTCCGGCTCACGGGGTCCGGCGTCTTGAGCATCTGGGCCTTGACGCGCACCACAACACGCTTGCCAGCTTCTGCGCCCAGGAACTGGTACTGACCATTCTTGTCGGTGGACGTTGTCATCAACAGCGCATTACTGGCGTCGAGATCGAGTAACTCAACCACGACCCCTTTGACTGCGAATGTTGTGGGCTGGTCATAACGCAGGGAACCGGGCATGGCTCCGGCCTTGGCGTTCACGCCGACATTGATCAGGGGGGCCACGGCCGTTACCGTGCCTGTGACGTTGGCCGTTCCACTACCCGTGGCGAGATTGACGTGCTTGGCTGGCGCGACGGCGCGCGCCATCATAGGGGTGGCCGCGTCTTCAACCGTGATGGCCGTGCGCGAGATCACATCGCCACCGTCCGCGATCAATAATTCTGTCGCGCCAGCGTCACGGGCCGGACAATCGGCGATCATCAAGTCGTCATCCGACTGCACGTCAAATTCACTAAGGGCTTGCAGGTCGTGCAACTGGCATTTCACGCCGCCGAGCGTCACGCCAAGCCCCAAGCGAAGATTGCGACCCACGATATCGATGCTCGATTCCGCACCCGCAAACAGTGTGCTCGCCGCCTCGCCACTCTGCATCATGGAACTATCGGTGTCGATGTAGGTGATCGTCGCGGCGACCGTCTGGTGCTGCATCTGCTCGAAGATGTCACGCAACACGCTGTCAGCCATGTCGGCAACCTGGGTCTGCAGCCGACTGTTGCTCATCAGATTCTGCAAGGCGTCGGTGACGGAATTCATGCGCTTGGCATCATTGAAGCGACCGCGCACGGTCAATGCCGCTGCCAAATTGGTCATCACGTCAGAGGCTTGTGTGCCTGCCAAACCATCCTTTTGCAGCTGTGACAAAGTGGCCAACATGGCGCCGTAGCGGCTGCCCTTGCTGTCGGCGAGTACGCGGCTTCCCAGATCGTCGGGAACCTGTGCGTTGATATCGATACCGGCGAGGCCAAAGGCAGCAGCGACCGCCGTTGACAAAGACGGGTAATTGGCGGTTGGATCGGAATCACCAAGCGTGCGCACGGTCAACTCCGTCAGCGGCGTCACAACCGCCGTGACGTTGTGCGTTCCCAGGTCAACGTAAGAGCGCAAGGCAAGGCCTGGCATCGATGTACCGCTGGCCTCATCGGTATAGCTGCCGCCTTCGCAGGAGAGTTGGGCCATGCCGGTGCTTGCGGAGAAGTCCAGCAGCGCAACGCCGGCCCGCGTGCTGGCCGGCCCGGCGATGGTCTTGCCAGCCAGACTCAGAAGTGAGCAAGAGCCGCCTTCGACCGGTGCCAGAATGTAATGCGCGCTCAACTGAGCCGTTGGCCCGCTGCCAGAACAAGCCGCCAAGACCGCAATGGCACTGAGCGCGCAGGCGGCCGCTTTCCAAGCGTGTTTTAGGGAATACGGCAATTGGCTCATTCGAATCTCCTGCATTCATCGCGTTAGCGTCGGGTTCTACGGTGCTCGGCCTGGCCACTCCAGATCGAGAACTTGCACGCACAGCCGGTCCGGATTGCGGGCCTGGATGACGCGTGCAGTAGCGATGCTAGAAGTGGCAGCGCGAAGAACCTTTGCCGGACGGCGCAAAAGCTTTGCTGGACGGAACTATTTTTTTGCAAGCGCTTGCCGAAAGGCCGGTGTTCAAGGTCATGGGTCATTGCGAGCGATCTGTTTCGGGCGCCGAAACTGCATCTTCAAGTCCGGCATGACAATCGGGGACATGGATCCCGGGTCAAGCCCGGGATGACAAGGTCGGGGAAGTTGTCATTGCGGACTCGATCCGCAATCCAGGATTTGCGTGGATCGCCACAAGCGCAAAACACGCTCACTCGCCCAGCACTGAATGTCGGTGGCAACTGACAAGATGGTCGTTCACCATGCCAGAGGCCTGCATGAAGGCATAGCAAATCGTGGAGCCGACGAATTTGAAACCGGCTTTGAGAAGCGCCTTGCTCATCGCATCCGATTCGGTGCTTCGGTCCGGCACTTCAGTCAGGGCGTGACGTTGGTTTTGAATCGGTTTCCCATCGACGAAGCGCCAGAGGAAGGTACTGAATGGCTGCCCGCTTTCCTTCAGCGCCAGGTAGGCCTTGGCATTGGTGATGGTGGCGGCAATTTTCAAACGGTTGCGGATGATGCCGGGATTGGCCAGCAGTTCAGCCACTTTGGCTTCGTCATAGCGCGCGATGATTTCCGGCGCGAAATGATCGAAGGCGAGCCGGTAGTTTTCTCGCTTCTTGAGCACGGTTGACCAGGACAGACCGGCCTGTGCCCCTTCGAGGATCAGAAGCTCGAACAAAGCATGGTCGTCCCAAATCGGAACACCCCATTCGGTGTCGTGGTACGCGCGGTACAGGTCAAAACCTTCACACCAGGGACAGCGCTCCATAAAACTCCTTGTATCGTTCCAGCGCCGGGCTTCAGCCGTGCTGCCGGTTCCAATCGACGATGATGCGATGCAACTGGGCCACGCCGTCGGTCAAAGCGGCGGGGCCGGGTTGCAGGATGTCGGCCGATTTGATTTCAAACAACTGCTTGTTCCTGACCGCGTTGACGTTTTCCCAGCCGGGACGCGCGGCGACCTTGTCGGGGCGGAATTTCTTGCCGCACCAGGAGCCGATGATGATGTCCGGATTGCGCCGGACGATCTCCGCCCCATCCGCAATGATTCGGTTCTTGCCAAGCGATTGCGCCGCCAGTTCGGGAAAACAGTCGTCGCCGCCGGCGATACCGATCAGCTCCGACACCCAGCGAATGGCGCTGATCTGCGGTTCGTCCCATTCCTCAAAATAAATCCTGGGCCGGCGTGCCAGCGCGCTGCTGGCCTCAGTGATGGTCTGCAACTGCTGTTGCATGGCTTCGATCTTTTCGAGGCCCAGGCTGACTTGCCCCACCATGGCGGCCACCTGGTACATCATGGAAAGAATCTCGCCCACACTGCGCTGATTGAACACCGTCACCGCAATGCCCTGGCGAATCAGCGCTGCGGCAATGTCGGCCTGCATATCGGAAAAACCGAAGACGCAATCGGGCTGCAATGCCAGGATTTTGTCGATCTTGGCGCTGGTGAAAGCGCTGACGCGCGGTTTTTCGTCGCGCGCCCGACGTGGCCGCACCGTGTAGCCCGAAATCCCGACGATGCGCTGCTCCTGTCCCAGCAGGTACAGCCACTCGGTCGTCTCCTCGGTCATGCAAATGATGCGTTGGGGGCCCTGAGAGAAAGGAATGCGTTGCGTCATTGAATCCATCATAGCGGCCGGTGTACGCTGTCGAGCGCGGTATGCCAATTCATTGAGGCAATACTTTCGAAAGGACAAGCGTTATGGTCTGGTTGAAATGGCTGAGCGTGGTGTTGCTGCTGCTGGCAGCTGTGGCTGTGCTCTATGGGTCGCGGCGTTGGGACGCCAGCACCAAGGTCATTCTGGCGCGTCTGGAGGTTGGCCGGCTGTCTCCCGAGCCGGCACAATTCGATGCCCGTGAAATCGAAGGCTTGCCGGCACCCGTGAAGCGCTACTTTCAAAATGTCTTGACGGACGGCCAGCCCCTCATCGCCGCAGTCTGGGTCAACCATGTCGGGACCTTCAACATGAGCGAGAAGGCAGAGCAATGGAAACCCTTTGCTTCAAAACAAAGGGTCATCACGGCCCGGCCGGGTTTTGACTGGGATGCACGCATCCGGATGCTGCCGGGTGTGTCTGTGCACGTGCACGATGCCTATGTCGCTGGCGCCGGCATTCTGCGTGGCGCGATTCTCGGGCTGGTGCCGGTGGTCGAGATGGCCGACAGCCCCGCGTTGGCAAGGGGTGAGTTGATGCGTTTTTTTGCCGAGGCCGCATGGTACCCGACCGCCCTGCTGCCGAGCCAGGGGGTGCACTGGGCGGCGGTCGATGACCGGTCAGCCCAGGCCACGCTCATCGACAGCGGATTGAGCTTGACCCTGCTCTTTCGCTTCGGCGCTGACGGACTGATTGACACCGTTCACGCCCAGGCGCGTGAACGCATCGTCGATGGCCAGACTGTCAGCACACCATGGGAAGGCCGCTACTGGAACTACACGCAGCGCGATGGCATGCGCGTGCCCCTGAACGGCGAGGTCGCCTGGCTGCTGCCAGAGGGGGCCAAACCCTATTGGCGCGGCCAGATTACGAGCGTGAACTATGAGTTTGCCCGCTAGGCGCAGCCAATCCATGGCTGGTGCGCGCGCACGCTTTCGCTGCCGCTGCCTGTAAGAAGGCATCCATCATGGCATCAAATCGATGCAGGTAGGCCACGGTATAGGCGGCGTAGTCGAAGTCAATGCTGGATGAGATTTCGGACACCGCGCTCCACAGGGTCTCGCGCAACAGGGATGCGCATTTCATGGCCGCAAAGGCGGCGTGACGCTCGCGATCAGGTGGGCTACCAAAATACCGGGCCAGGAGTTCTTCGTCTTGCGTTTGCGAAAAGCCATTGTTCGACGAGAGATTGGCCAAATCAAAAAGAGGGCTGTTAAAACCTGCATAGTCCCAATCCAACAGCCAGAGACGCTCGCCATCGTCAATGAAGTTGGAGGCCAGCAAGTCGTTATGTCCGAAAACCAACTGGATCGGGCCAATGGCGCGCTCCAGGCTGAGTGCCTGGCGCTCAAGAGAAGCGAGACGATCAGATAGCGGATTGCGCGGCGCCTCATGCAACACGCGAACGTAGTTTCGAATGACCTGAAAGACCCAAAACATCAATACCGGTCCACGCAAATGCAGGGGCACGTCATGGTGGCAGCGGCGCAGAAGATTGAGAAGCGGATCACTGAAGTGAGAACGCCGAAGGTCCTGTTCCGTCAAGGTCCGACCGACGATGAACTGGCTCACCATCACGCCTGGAACCGCAAAGATGACTTGGGGTGAAATGCCAGCCGCGTGCGCGGCGCGCGCTGCTGCGAGTTCATGGAAACGCAGCACGCCGTGCTCAGGCAGGTCATGCCCTACGCGCACTGCGAAGGTCTCGCCACCGCAGCGCACGCGGTAATTGTGGTTGGTCATTCCGCCAGCCATCGGCACCATCTCAATCGGGCCTGACCAACATGGCAGGCTGGCAATCTGATCTTCAATGCTTGATGTGTTCATCGTGGTTAACCGCAGCACTTCAAGGACGCCCTAGGTGATGCGACTCTTCGGCAAAGTGATGGTGACCTCCAGCCCCGGGTGCGCGTTAGTGATGGTCAATGCGCCGCCGTGGGCTTGTGCCACCAGCTTGCACAGGTACAGCCCCAAACCAACGCCGCCACTGCTGCGTTCGCGCGCTGCGTCAGGGCGGTAAAAGGCCTGGCTCAACTGCCCGATCTGATGCTCGGGCACACCGGGACCGAAGTCGCGCACGCGCATGCCGATGCCGCCTGATGCGTCGGCTTGCAGATCAATGACGGGCGGGCGTTCAGCCTGCGTGCTGTGGCGCAGCGCGTTGTCGATCAGGTTGCGTAGCAGCAGGCGCACGCGCGTGCGATCCAGATCGAGGATTGGCAAGGTGGGTGAGACTTGCGTCTGCACTGCGCCATTGAAACCCGTAAGGACTTCGCCAATCAACGCTGCCAGATCAACGGGTTCACGCTGCAGCGCGGCGTGGGGGCTGGCCAGGCGCTCGCTCTCCAGCAGGTCGGTGATCAGGTCGCGCATCAAGGCGAGGTCGCGCAGCAGCGCGTCACGTGGGGCCTGCACCTCGGCCGTCTCGGGCAGCAGTTCGGTGTTCAGGCGGGCCCGCGTCAGCGGACTGCGCAGCTCATGGCTGATGGCCAGCAGCAGGGCGCGCTTGGCTTCGAGCATCTGGTGGATATCCGCGCCCATGCTGTTGATGGCGACGGCAAGTTCGCCGAGTTCATCGGGATGCTGCACGCGCCATACCGCAATGGCTGTGGTGAAATCGCCGGCACCAAAGCGCAGGGCACCGGCGCGGATGTCAGCCAGCGGCCGCAGCATGCGCCGAACGACGGCATAGGCCAAAGCCGTGAGCGCCAGTAGAGCGGCCAGCGTCGCCCAGCCGATGTAGCGCGGGCGGTCATTCCATACCGACAGGTTCAGACCGAATTGAATCTGGTGACCATCGGCCGTTGTGCGCTCGAACCAGTGCGCGGCTTGCGGGTTCGCATAGTCTTGATTGCGCCAGTAATGCCCATGGTTGGCGGCCTGCGGATTGCTTTGCCAATTGACTTGTGGCCCACGAATCTGCACGCTCAAGGGCAGGCGCTGCACCAGTGCCTGTGCGCGCTCGATGCTAGGCGGGCTGCCGATCTCGGCGGCCAGCTTGTCCAGGTAGTCCACCACCAGTGGCCGCGCCGCATCGCGCCAGCCAGCGCCGAGCGCGTACTGCATGCCGACGACAAAGGTGGCAGTCATGGCCAGGGCCAAGAGCAGAAACAGGGCGACCAGGCGCACGCGCAGTGAATGCGTCAAGGCGTGCCGCGCACGATGGCGCCAGTTCGGCCGGTCGTGATCGGCTTGTGCCTTCATGGTTTTGCCTTTTGCAAAGCGAGTGAGTAGCCGGCGTTGCGCAGGGTCTTGATGCAGTCGAGCGGGTCGAGCTTCTTGCGCAGGCGGCTCACCACGATGTCCACGGCGCGTGTGTTGAGTTCGACTTCGTGGCCGCGCAAGTGGTTGAGGATGTCGTCACGCGTAAAGACCTTGCCGGCCTCACGCGCCAGCAGATGCAGGAGGTCGAACTCGGTGCTGGTCAGGTCCAGCGTTTCGCCCTGACGCTGCACGCTGCGCGTGGCGGTATCGATCTCCAGTCCGGTAAAGCGCAAATGCGCGTCCGTAAGGCGGGTGGCGGCCAGGCCGGCGACATGGCGGCGCAACACGGTTTGCAGACGGGCCACCAGTTCGCGTGGCTCGAAGGGCTTGGGCACGTAGTCGTCGGCGCCGATTTCCAGGCCCACGATGCGGTCCATCACCTCGCCGCGTGCGGTGAGCATGATGATCGGGATGTCGCTCTCCTTACGGATGGTGCGGCATAGGGCAAAGCCGTCCATTTCGGGCAGCATCACATCGAGGATCACCGCGTCGAATTGGCCCTGGCGCAGGCGTGCCAGACCATCGCTGGGGCGCAGGGCGCACTCCAGCGTGAGGTCAAAGCGCGCGAAGTAGGACGCCAGTGGCGCGCCAAGCTGGGCATCGTCATCGATCAGCAGGATTCGGTGCATGCGGCATTCTCCCACTGGTCAAGCCTGGTTTGGCGACCGCTTCCGCTTCACCCGCGATGAAACCAACCGTGACGTTTTTCCATCAGGTCGCGCACTTTCTGCTGCTGTGCGGGGTTGAGGCTGTCGTAGAAATCGGCCAGCGCCGCGATCAGTTCCGGGCTGCGGGTTTGCAGAGTCGTTGTCTTTTCGGTGATCAGGGTTTGCGCGCCGGCCCGGTCAAACTTGCCGCTGGCCACGAGTGCTTTGATTTGCGCGCGCGGGTCTGGTGTGGAGCCCATCAGCGCCGTGCGCTGCGCTTGCAGCTTGTCAGCCAGCAGCGCCAGGCGTTGCTGCTGGTCGGCGTTGAGGTCGAGCGCGTGGGTGGCACGCTCCAGCGCCCAACTGCGGAACTTCGCGTGTTGCTCCGGGCTCGCGGTGGCGCCGAATTCGTGCGGGCGGTGACCGCAGGCGCTCAGACCGCCGGCCAGAATGCTGGCGCTGGCGATGAGAAGAAATGTGCGTTTGATCCAGGGTTTCATGACAGGGTTTCCTTTGACGGAAGTAGTTGAACAGAGCCGTCATGGTGCCCGCGACGCGGCTGGCGCGGGTGTCGTGCCGGTATCGGTTTGTTTCAGTTCATGTCAGGCGGCAGCCGCGCGGTGACGAAAGCAGATGCCGTGAATTCCGCAAAAGTTAATCGGATTTCGGAATGCTCTGGCTGAGCTTCTTGCCCATGCTGATCCTCGGCTCGATGGCATAGCCGAGCGACGCGTAGAACGCGCTCACGCTTTCATTGCCGCCGATGATCTGGAGGTTGATTTTCAGGCAGCCGCGCTCGGCCAAAGCCTGCTCGGCATGACGAACCAGCGCCGCCCCAAGACCCTGCTTGCGCTGCGACGGCTGCACAGCAACGGAATACAACCAGCCACGGTGCCCGTCGTAGCCGGCCAGCACGGTCCCGAGCACGGCGCCAGCGCCTTCGGCCACGAAGAACAGGCCGTCGTGCACCGCCAGCTTGCGGTCAATCGACAAGGAGGGTTCATTGTGCGCGGCGGCGTAGCCCAGCACCGTCTTCCAGAGCTGGATCACTTGTTCGCGGTGCCTGGCGTCGGCGTATTCGATGATGGAATGCATGCGGGGCGTACTCTGAAAATGAGATCAATCCTGCGTGGCGCGGCGCTGCACGCAGGCGATGTAGGCCTCGCCGTCCGGTGGCCGCGCGGCGCGCTGGCTTTCCCACAGCATGCGGCCCAGGCAGTCCATGGCTTCGTGGTGCGCGTCGTGCAGTGAATCGCGTCGGTGCGTCAGCAATTCGACGGCCTGGCGGATGCCGCGCGGCTGGTCGATGCTGCACTGCTCACTGATCGAAACGTGCATCGACAGGTGCAGAAAAGGATTGGTCTTGCCTTCCTGAGTCTGCTGCATACTGGCCAGCGCGGCGTCCAGATCGGCCAGCTCGGCGTGGTATTCGGGGTGCTCGTCAATCCACAGGCTGGCAATGGTCTCCAGCGCTTCGAGTGGCTGACCGGAGCGGGACTTGGCATAGACTGCGCAGAAATAGCGGCGCACGTCGGCTTTTGATGGATTGAACATGGGGCCAGATTATCGCGCGCCGCAACCCTTGCGACACGGCACACGATCCGCAGCGTTTATCCTTGGCTACTTTGTATGGCGCCCGGCCTCCTGGGCGCCCCAACCGCTACAGGAACCCTGCCATGACCCAAGCCTTTATCTGTGACGCCATTCGCACCCCCTTCGGCCGCTACGGCGGCGCCCTGGCCAATGTGCGCACCGACGACCTCGGCGCATTGCCGCTCAAGGCGCTGATGGCACGCAACCCCGGCGTCGACTGGC
>CAIXNB010000052.1 GCA_903920695.1 uncultured beta proteobacterium | reverse complement strand
CCATGGCAAATCAAGCACCCCCAACCGCGCCTTCAAGGTGGCCGATCAGATCCAGCGCGATCTGACCGAGTTGATCGCGCGCGAGCTCAAGGACCCACGCGTCGGCATGGTCACCATTCAGGCGGTGGAAGTCACGCCGGACTACGCCCACGCCAAGGTGTTTTTCAGCCTGTTGACGGGTGACGCAAAGGAGTGCACGGAAGGTTTGAATCAGGCGGCTGGTTTTTTGCGCGCTGGTTTGTTCAAGCGGCTGCATATTCATACCGTGCCGACGCTGCATTTTGTCTTTGACCGCACCACCGAGAACGCGGCCGACATGAATGCCTTGATTGCGCGCGCGGTGGCTTCACGCGCCAAAGAGGATTGACCATGAATGCGCCGCGTGCACGGGTTGCCAGGCGCCCCGTGCATGGGGTGCTGTTGCTGGACAAGCCGCTGGGTTGGTCCAGTAATGACGCCTTGCAGAAGGTGAAATGGCTACTACGCGCCGAGAAGGCGGGGCACACGGGAACGCTGGATCCGCTCGCCACCGGTGTCCTGCCCTTGTGTTTTGGCGGTGCGACAAAGTTCAGTCAGCTCCAACTCGATGCCGACAAGACCTATCTGGCAACGGCACGGCTGGGCGTCAAGACGAGCACTGCGGACGCCGAGGGTGAGGTGATTGAAGAGCGGGCGGTCAATGTGACGGCGCAGGCACTGCAGAACGTGGTTGCGCGCTTTACCGGGCCGATCCGGCAGATACCGCCGATGCACAGCGCCCTCAAGAAGGACGGCAAGGCTTTGTATGAATATGCCCGGGCCGGGATTGAAGTTGAGCGGGTTGCCCGTGACGTCACGATTCATGGGTTGACGATAGATTTTGACGAGCAGGATGGCGCCCAGCGCGCCGTCCAGATGACGGTCAGGTGCAGCAAGGGGACTTACATCCGCACGCTGGGTGAAGATATTGGCGAGGCTCTGGGCTGTGGCGCGCATCTGACGGCCTTGCGCCGGGTTGAGACCGGTGGTTTTCTGGCAGCGCAGTGTGTCACGCTGGAAGCGCTGGAAGCCATGACCGAGGACGAGAGATTGAAGTGCCTGCTGCCGGTGGATGCGCTGCTTGGTGCACACACGGTGCTGACGCTTGACGCTGAAAACGCCGGACGCTTTCTGAGTGGCGTGCGACGGCGAGGCGCTTGGACCGACGAAGAACGTGTTGCGGTCTACGCCGAAACCCCGCGCGCCTTGCTTGGAACCGCCCACGTCAGCGCGGGTGAATTGATACCGGGGCGGCTGCTCAGTCCGATCGAGATTGAGCAGATTGCCAGAGTTAGTTAGACGGGATTTAAGAGAAAGTAAACCATGAGCCACAAACAAATTCGCAACATCGCCATCATCGCCCACGTTGACCATGGCAAGACCACCATGGTCGACCAATTGCTGCGTCAGTCCGGCACCTTTGCCCAGCACGAAAAAGTGGTTGACACCGTGATGGACAACAACGCCATCGAAAAGGAGCGTGGCATCACGATTCTGGCCAAGAACTGCGCCGTGACCTGGAAGGACACGCACATCAATATCGTCGACACCCCCGGCCACGCCGACTTCGGCGGTGAAGTGGAACGTGCGCTGAGCATGGTCGACGGTGTGGTGCTGCTGATTGATGCCCAAGAAGGCCCGATGCCGCAAACGCGTTTTGTCACCAAGAAGGCGCTGGCCCTGGGCCTGAAACCGATCTTGGTCGTGAACAAGGTTGACAAGCCAGGTTCGCGTCCGGACTGGGTCGTCAATGCTGCTTTCGATCTGTTCGACAAGCTCGGTGCCACCGACGAGCAACTCGATTTCCCCGTGGTTTACGCCTCCGGCATCAATGGCTGGTCGTCGATGGAAGAGGGCGCTCAAGGCGAGCAATGGGGCCCCGACATGTCGGCCCTGTTCAACACGATTCTCGATCACGTGCCGCACCAGCAGGGCGACCCGGCAGCGCCGCTGCAACTGCAGATCTCGGCACTTGACTTCTCAACCTTTGTCGGTCGTATTGGCGTCGGCCGCATCAGCCAGGGAACGATCAAGCCAATGATGGACGTCGTGGTTATGGAAGGCCCAGACGGAAAGGCCGTCAAGGGGCGCGTCAATCAGGTGCTGACCTTCCAGGGTCTGGAGCGCGTGCAGACGACCGACGCGGGCCCCGGTGAAATTGTGCTGATCAACGGCCTGACCGAGATCGGCATTGGCGTCACCATCACCGATCCCGCCAATCCGATGCCGCTGCCCATGCTCAAGGTTGATGAGCCGACCCTGACCATGAACTTTTGCGTCAACACCAGTCCGCTGGCCGGGCGGGAAGGCAAGTACGTCACCAGCCGTCAGATCTGGGACCGGTTGCAAAAGGAACTGCAACACAACGTGGCACTGCGCGTCAAGGAAACCGGCGAAGAAGGCATCTTTGAAGTCATGGGTCGCGGCGAACTGCACCTGACCATCCTGCTGGAAAACATGCGCCGTGAAGGTTATGAACTGGCGGTGTCGAAGCCGCGTGTCGTGTTCAAGTTCGTCAATGGCGAAAAGTACGAGCCGATTGAAATGGTGACCGTTGACATCGAGGAGCAGCACCAGGGTGGCGTCATGCAGGCCCTGGGCGAGCGCCGGGGTGACCTGTTCAACATGGAATCCGACGGACGCGGTCGCGTGCGTCTGGAGTACCGCATTCCAGCGCGCGGCCTGATCGGCTTCACCAACGAGTTTCTGAATCTGACGCGTGGCACGGGCCTGATCTCCAACATCTTTGACAGCTACGAGCCGCACAAGGGCGATATCGAAGGGCGCAAGAACGGTGTACTGATTTCCATGGACGCGGGCGAGATCTTTACCTACGCGCTGGGCAAGCTTGATGACCGCGGTCGCATGTTTGTCAAGGCCAACGATCCGGTGTACGAAGGCATGATCGTCGGCATCCACAGTCGTGACAACGACCTCGTGGTCAACGCCACGCGCACCAAGCAGTTGACCAACTTCCGCGTCAGTGGCAAGGAAGACGCGATCAAGATCACGCCCCCGATTGAATGCACACTGGAATACGGCGTTGAGTTCATTGAAGAAGATGAATTGGTTGAAATCACGCCGAAGTCAATCCGTTTGCGCAAGCGCCACTTGACCGAGAGTGAACGCAAGCGCGCCGGCCGCGGCCCCGCTGTGTAAAGACGACCGGATTGAAACTCACTCACAACCGGGCGGTTCTCCTGATGGTGGCGGTGACCCTGATGTGGTCCATCGCCGGCGTGGTGACGCGCCACCTGGAGCAGGCACGCAGTTTTGAAGTGACTTTTTGGCGCAGCTTCTTCACCGTGCTAGTCTTGTTGGTGATGCTGCCCGTATTTCAGGGGCGGGCAGTCTTTGGCCGCATGCGCAGCGGCGGCTGGGCGCAGTGGCTGTCGGGCGTGTGCTGGTGCGGCATGTTCACATTCTTCATGGTCGCCCTGACGCTGACAAGCACCGCCACGGTCCTGGTCACGATGTCGATTGGCCCCTTGTTCACGGCGCTGGGCGCGCGCATTTTCATTGGCCACCGCATACCACTGCGGACCTGGTTTGCCATTGTCGTGGCCGGTGCCGGCATCGCCTACATGTTTGGCAGTCAGTTGGGCCAGGGCATCAGCCTAGTCGGTGTTCTGGTTGCACTGGGCGTGCCATTTTCTGGCGCTGCCAACTGGACCTTGACGCAGCATGCGCATGCCCAGGGGCATGACGTTGACCTGATTCCGGCCGTGTTGATCGGCGCCGTCCTGTCATGCCTGTTGACGCTGCCGCTGGCCTTTCCATTTCAGGCTTCCGCGCACGATCTGGTCTTGTTGGCGGGCCTGGGCCTGGTGCAACTGGCAATCCCGTCCACGCTGGCGGTGCTATGTGCCAGGGTACTCAAGGCGCCGGAAGTCTCGCTGCTGGGTTTGCTCGAGGTGATTTTCGGTATTCTGTTGGCCTGGCTTGGCGCCAATGAAGTGCCAGGCTTGCAGGTACTGACCGGAGGGGCGCTGGTGATCGGCGCCCTTGTAACCAATGAATTGATAGGCTGGAGAAGCAGAGCATGACGACAAAACCCGTGCTGCCAACGCAGACCGCGCCCGATGTGTTGACCGAAATTCAGGGCCAGGTTGGCTTCATCACTTTGAATCGACCGCAGGCGCTCAATGCCCTGTCGCTCGCCATGATTCGCAGCCTCACGGCTTGTTTGCTGGCCTGGCGCGACAACGCACAGGTCAAGGTCGTTGCCATTCGTGGCACTAACAAGAGCGGGCCGTTTGGTGCCTTTTGCGCTGGTGGTGATATCCGCTTCTTCCATCAGGCCGCCCTGTCGGGCAATGCGGAACTGGAAGATTTCTTCACCGAGGAGTACACGCTCAATCATCTGGTTCACAGCTACCCCAAGCCCTTTATCGCCTTCATGGACGGTATCGTGATGGGTGGCGGCATGGGCATTGCCGAAGGCGCCAAGACGCGGATCGTCACACAGCGTACCAAGATGGCGATGCCAGAAACCAATATCGGTCTGTTTCCCGACGTCGGTGGCGGCTACTTCCTGAGTCGTTGCCCGGGACACGTTGGCGAATGGCTGGCCTTGACCGGTGAAGTGATTGGCGCCCCGCAGGCCCTGGCGTTCGGCTTGGCCGATGTCTGTTTTGACCCAAGCCAACTGGTGTCGGCTTGGGAGGCGCTGGCCGGATTGCAGATCGATGGTCCGCATGCCCTTGACGCCTGGCTTGCCAATTATTCCGTTGCGACTGACGTGGTGCCGACCGAGTTGACAACGCAAATTGATCGCTACTTCTCGCTCGATTCCGTGGGCGCAATCGTGGCGACGCTGGAAGCTGCCGACAATAAGTGGGCGCAGCAAACCGCAGCCGTCTTGCGCAAACGCTCGCCGCTGATGCTGCATGTCGTGCTGGCGCAAGTTCGCCGTGGCCGCACGCTGTCGCTGGCGGATGACCTGCGCATGGAACGCGATATGGTTCGCCACTGTTTCAACACCCGCCATCTGGGCCGGATCGGTGTCAGCAGTGAGACGGTCGAGGGCATTCGGGCCCTGGCGGTTGACAAGGACCAGTCACCGAAGTGGCAACCTGCCGCAGTGGAAGAGGTGACCGACGCCGTGGTGTCTCCGTTTTTTGAGAGTCCCTGGCCGGCCTACGCGCACCCACTGCGCAATCTGACCTGACTTATTCCATGTCCAAATTGTTCATGTCTAGGCGCGCAACCGCAGACAGTGCCTTGGCACGGCAAGTCGAAGCAACAACGACAGGGATGATTTGGACATGGAATTACCGGTTG
>CAIXNB010000051.1 GCA_903920695.1 uncultured beta proteobacterium | reverse complement strand
CTTGAAGTCCTTCGTGCGCGACCGATCACAAACAGGCGCGCACTCGGTGGGTCAGCTTTCGGTGAGCACAGGTGGGTCAGGAATCTTGAGCGCCAAAGGACATGTGCTTACGTCGATGCGGCATACAGTGCCTTGACCAGTGCATGAGTAGTCAACGGCTTGTTGGCTTGCGCGCATTCCAGTGCCACTCGTTTGATCGCATCGCGCAGAGCTTCAACCGTGATATGACCCGCCAATGGCGAGTAAAACGACGGAAGCATGCGAAAGCCTGCGGTGTACCAACTGACCAAGGCTTGGATGTGAATGGCTTTCAATGGCCGGTCTAGCACCGCACATTCGTAGGCTTCGGCTATGTCCTTTGGAAGAATTTCATAGAGGTAGCCAATCGGCGTGGTGCCATCGTCCAGCAAATCAAAGTCTTGCTCTTTTTCCAGAATGCCTTCGATCAGTGCTTGGTGTGATCGGTACGTTGTTTCCAGCAGCATGACAAACTCATCCGTCAGTACAAATACATCGCGCAAAGTGCGCCTCTGGTTGAAGGCGGCAGCATCCACAAAACGAAGAGCTACCAGTGTGGCCGGTGCTGCAAACAGAGCCTGAACATCAACCATTGGCGCATTCAATAAAGCGGCTACAGCACGGTTGCGGTGGGCATCGTCTGCCAAACCAATGTGGGACAGAGCGACTTTGAGGCTACTGGACTCGTCTTTGGTCAGGCTGTGGATGCTGCAATGTGCATAAGCTAGCCCCAGATAGTGGATGGCCGTATCAGACAAATTCAACAACTTGGACAACAGCGCCAGCTTGGTTGCGACGATGCACAGAACGGGTACCTCTGGCACTGGCACTTGCGCCAACTTATCGGCCAGCTCCTGTACGTCGATTCTGTGCTCTAAGGTGTGATCAGGCGTTAGCAAGAATCGCGGCACGTCGGTGGGCAAATCGGGTGATTGAGATAGTCCCAGTTCTTGCCAGAAGTAACGGCGCACGGTGTGGGCGCAATACTGCAAATCCTCGCCATCACGGTCGCACACAATCTCGGCCAATTTACTGCCTAGTCGGTGCATGGCACGGCGTTCTGTCATAGCCTGAAATCTCAGGTTGTCAGGGTGCGGCACGAGGCTGTGACTGTCAAAACTGGCGACCTCACGGATAGCTTCAAAAGCGTTGGTGATAGATTCATCAAGGTTCATTGTTTTCTCCAGGACCCTGCTCATCGCTGCCCTCGTCATGGGCTGGCGGTGGCACAGGATCAGTCAGGGTTTCAGGAATGCAGACAAGCACAGACGCGACGGAATATCCCGATGCTTGATGGCGTCAGGAACACGTTTGAAGGTGCTCGAATGCGGGGAAGTTCAGTACCGCCCAGTTGTGTCGGGCAGCATCCCAAAACAGGACGTTCTGGGCTTGGTTTGGCAGGCTGTCTAGGCTTGCTCAAATAACCATCGGTGACTCAGAAACACAGTGGAAAACCGCTATTTCTGGACGTTGTAAACCGATAGCTGTATTTTACCATCTTTATAAGCTTTTTAGCATAAAGAAATGTAAAAACATGCCATTTGACAGCTTAGAAGTGGCCGTTTTGACCCCTCAACTGGCACTTTGAGCCCCTCAATTGAGCCAAAAAACCGTGTTGTGGTGGTTATCCAGCAAAACATCAAAAGTGCTTGAATTGCTTAAAAAACAAGCAACCCCCAGTTATTTTCAGAAATTTGTCAAAAAATTGGTTTGCGCGTAAAATTTGTACAAATTTCCGCTCACTTTTTGATGGTCAAATCGGTATGAATTTTTCGACGGATGAGCTTATTCCGTTCTCGGATGCACGCTCGGGGTTGTCCCGTGTCATCGAGGACGTGATGGGTGGCCGCGAGTTAGTTGTAACAAAACATGGGAAGATGACCGTTGCACTGGTCGCGGCTTCCCAGTTTTACCAATACCGCGAGATGGAACGAGAGCTAAATGAGTTTTTGGCGGCGCTGGAACACGATAAAAGTGGCGGCGACACCAAGCTGGCACTGGCTGCTTTGAAGAAGCGTGTGGCGGCAAAAAGGGAGGATTTCGAGAGCTTTATGAGCAAGGTGCCGCACGGGCCACCGCTCCAAGGCGACGAAATACAAAAATAGAAGATCAACAAGGGACGACATGACGGTAAACAGCCAGCCAAATCCGTTCGAGTTCAGCGAAGCCGATACCTGCCGCGAGTACGTGACACCAGCTATTCAAGCGGCTGGTTGGGGTGATAGCCCTTTTGAAATCGCGGAACAGCGCAGCTTTACGGACGGTCGCATCGTTCTCACGGGCCGCACCGCCAAACGGCGTGAAGGCAAACGTGCCGATTACCTGCTCCGCTACCGTCGTGACCTGACTCTGGCAGTCGTCGAAGCCAAACCGTACAAAGCGCCAGTTGGCGACGGTTTGCAGCAGGCCAAAGACTATGCCGAAATTCTCGGACTCAAGTTTGCCTATGCCACCAATGGCCGGGAAATCATCGAGTTCGACTTCCTTACAGGCATCGAGCAGAAGATAGACCGCTACCCCACGCCGGATGAACTTTGGCACCGCCAAACCGTAGGCACCCCATTGACCAGCGCGGTTGCAGTCAAGACCATGCTCCAGTCGCTGAACCACAGCACGGGCAAGCCGCCACGGTACTACCAAGAAATTGCCATCAACCGGACGGTCAGCGCGATTCTTTCGGGACAAAAGCGCATCTTGCTCACGATGGCGACTGGCACGGGTAAAACGCCCACGGCCTTTCACATCGTCTGGAAGCTCTGGACTTCGGGCTGGAACAAAGATGCCGACCCCACGCGCAAGACGCGGGTACTGTTTTTGGCCGACCGCAACATCTTGGTGGACGACCCGAAAGACAAGACCTTTGCCATTTTTGGTGATGCCCGCTGGAAAATCGAAAACGGTGATGCAGTCAAAGGGCGTGAAATCTATTTCGCCACTTATCAGGCGATTGCCGAAGATGAACGCCGCCCCGGTCTGTACAAAGAGTATTCACCGGATTACTTCGACCTGATCATCATCGACGAGTGCCACCGTGGTTCCAGCCGCGCGGATTCAACCTGGCGCGAGATTCTGGAATGGTTTGAGCCAGCCTTTCAACTCGGCTTGACCGCTACACCCTTGCGCGAAGAGTCTCGTGATACCTATGCCTACTTCGGCCATCCGCTGTACGAATACTCGCTCAAACAGGGTATTGAAGACGGCTTCTTGGCACCCTACCGGGTGCATCGCGTCATCACCACCTTTGATGCGGCGGGCTGGCGACCCACACGCGGCCAGCTTGACCGCTATGGCAACGAGATACCGGACGAGGAATACCACACCAGAGATTTTGAGCGGCTGGTCAGCTTGAAGGCGCGCACCGAAGCCGTGGCGCAGCACTTGACGGATTACCTCAAGCGCACCGACCGTTTTGCCAAGACCATTGTGTTTTGCGTCGATCAGGAACACGCCGATGAAATGCGCCGTGCCTTGTCCAACCTGAATGCTGACTTGGTGGCGCAGAACCCTAACTACGTGTGCCGAGTGACTGCTGCTGAGGGCGATATTGGCCGTGGTCACCTGTCACGGTTTCAGGACTTGGAAACCAATCAGTCCACGCCAACGATTTTGACCTCATCACAGATGCTGACCACTGGTGTGGATGCACCCACGGTCAAGAATGTGGTGCTGGTTCGGGTTATCAACACAATGAGCACGTTTAAGCAAATCATTGGCCGTGGTACTCGGGTGCGTGAGGACTACAACAAGTTGTTCTTCGACATCCTCGATTACACCGGGTCAGCCACTCAAATGTTTGCCGATCCCGACTTTGACGGTCATGCCGCCCAAGTCATGGAAGAAGCCGCCAATGAAGCAGGCCAAGTTATTGAGCCTGAGCATATTGTCGAATTTGACCAGCAGCAAAACGAACAGATTCCGGTCATCGAACCCGGTCAGCCGCAAGGCGTAATCGAACAGGAACTGGGTGGACGGCGTAAGTTCTATGTGGACGGTGGCCGTGTTGAGATTGCCGCCCACCTTGTGTACGAATTGGATGCCGATGGCAACAACCTGCGCATGGTTCAATTCTCGGACTACACCGCTGAAAAAGTGCGCGTGCTGTACCGCTCGCCTGAAGACTTGGCAAACCACTGGAAAGACCCTGCCACACGCGAAGCCCTGATTGCGCAACTGGCAGACCGTGGCATTGATCTTGGTCAACTGGTAGAACAGACCAACCAGCCGGATGCCGATCTGCTGGACTTGCTGTGCCATGTGGCTTTTAACGCCCCACTACTGACGCGCCGCCAACGTGCTGAAAAGCTGCGTCGTGACAAGTCAGACTTCTTCGATCAATACAGCGATGAGGCACGGCAAATTTTGAATGAGCTACTGGACAGGTACACCGAAAACGGCACCGACCAACTACGCCTGCCTGACGCACTGCGCATTTCTCCGATTTCCAACCACGGCAACGCGATGGAAATTGCGGCGAAATTTGGCGGGCCTGAACAACTACGCGAAGCTGTAACTCAGTTGCAGGTTTCGCTTTACATGAATTGAACCGTATAGATGGCCACCAAGAAGACCACCCAACCACAAACCACCGCCCAGCAACTCGGCTCCATCATCAAGTCCGCACGCGACATCATGCGCAAGGACAAGGGATTGAATGGCGATGGCGACCGTCTGCCCATGCTCACATGGATGATGTTCCTGAAATTTCTGGACGACCACGAGCAGGTGCGTGAAGCCGAAAGCCAACTGGCTGGAGAAAAGTTCAAACCTGCCATTGAAGCGCCCTACCGCTGGCGCGACTGGGGTGCAACCAAAGAGGGTTTGACGGGCGACACGCTGATTGCCTTCATCAACCAAGATGAAGCCATGCGCCCGGACGGCTTACGCGGCCCCGGCTTGTTCAAGTACCTGCGCGAACTGCAAGGCACCAAATCGCATGACAGGCGAGACACCATTGCCGCCGTGTTTCGCGGCATGGTCAACCGCATGATCAATGGCTATCTGCTGCGGGATGTGCTGACCAAACTGGACGGAATTCACTTCAACGCCAGCGAAGAACTGGAAGTGCTTGGCCGCACCTATGAAACCCTACTGCGCGAAATGCGTGATGCAGCCGGGGATGCTGGTGAGTTCTACACCCCGCGCGCCGTAGTTCGCTTGATGGTTGAACTGGTCAACCCGCAGTTGGGTGAAGTGGTGCTTGATCCTGCTTGTGGCACGGGCGGATTTTTGGTGGAAAGTTACACCCACCTTGCCAAACAAGCGACCACAGTACAAAAACGTAAACAGCTTCAACAAAGCAGCATCCAAGGTTGCGAAGCAAAGCCACTGCCCTACCTGCTGGTGAACATGAACCTGCTGTTGCACGGCTTGGAGTCACCCGACATCGACCCCGGAAATGCATTGCGCTTTCCACTTAAGGAAATTGGTGACCGCGAACGGGTGGATGTGATTTTGTCCAATCCGCCGTTTGGTGGTGAGGAAGAGCGTGGAATCTTGGGTAACTTTCCCGATGACAAGCAAACCGCCGAAACCGCCCTGCTGTTCCTGCAACTCATCATGCGTAAGTTGAGCAGGCAACCCGCTGGCCGTGCCGCCGTCGTCGTGCCCAATGGAACCCTGTTTGCAGATGGCATCTGCGGTCGTATCAAGCAGGAGCTGCTGACCGAATTCAACTTGCACACCATTGTGCGTTTGCCCAACGGGGTGTTTGCGCCATACACCAACATCCCTGCGAACCTTCTTTTCTTTGATCGCAGTGGCCCTACCAAAGATGTTTGGTTCTATGAACAGCCACTGCCAGAGGGCCGCAAGAACTACACCAAGACCCAACCCCTGCAGTACGAAGAATTCGACGGTCTGCTGTCGTGGTGGAAAAAGCGGGAAGTGAATGCGCAGGCATGGAAAATCCCTGCCAAAGAGATTCTTGCTAACGGCTGCAACCTTGACCGCAAGAATCCCACGGCTAAAGAAGACATCACGCACCTACCGCCCGAGCAACTTGTTGCCAGCATCCTGGACAAAGAGCGGCAGATCATTGCGATCATGGAGCAGGTGCAGGCGTTGTTGAAGGAGCCTGTATGAAGCATGCGTGGCCGCTTGTTGAATTGGGTACGGTTCTTCATCAAGTTGACCGCGCTGAACCTTCCGCATCGCTAGGCGAAATCAATCTCGCTGGCGTATACGGGTTTGGCAAAGGTTTGTTTGAACGAGGTCCATTGGTAGCCTCGACTACAAGTTACAAGAGCTATAACAGACTTGTCAAAGGTGATTTCGTAATTTCTCAGCCCAAAGCGTGGGAAGGAGCAATTGCAGCAGTGACAGAGCATTTCAATGGTT
>CAIXNB010000050.1 GCA_903920695.1 uncultured beta proteobacterium | reverse complement strand
GCGCAGTCATTGCGTCCGAGCATACCCAGTTAAGTTAATTTCAGCAAGCGCTTGCTTTGTGAAAATGCGCGGTATCGCGGCGTTCCTCATCACGACGGTAGCCCGTATGAAGCCGAAGGCGTAATACCGGGACACCGCTGCGGTGCCAACAGCCCCGTATTACGCTGCGCTCCACACGGGCTGGATACGGGTTACTTGCATACGGGCTACGCGTCGCAACGACGAGTAGCTGACGATTCAATCCACAAAGAAATCAGGTATCAGGTTCTTCGTTCCCGGCGTGACCGAATAGCGGTCCAGGTCCGTCACGCCATGCTCGGCCAACAGCGCATCGTCGATGAAGAAATTGCCGCTGCTGAAGACGGGACTGGTCAGAATCAAATGGGCAGCGTCGGACAGGATTTCCGGCTTGCGGCACAGCGCCAGATCAACGCCCGGAATCATCTGCATGGCGGCGGTGGCAATCGCAGTGCGCGGCCACAGGCTGTTGACGGCAACGCCGTATTTCTTGAACTCGCCGGCGTGACCGAGCGTGCACATGCTCATGCCGTACTTGGCCATGCTGTACGCCGTGTGGCTCTGAAACCAGTGCGTCTTCATCGACAGCGGTGGCGACATGGTGAGCACCTGCGGATTGCGTCCGGCCTTGGCTGATTTCTTCAACTCGGCCAGGCAGGCCATGGTGCACAGGTAGGTGCCGCGCGCGTTGATGCCGTTCATCAGGTCGAAGCGCTTCATCGGCGTCGCCTCGGTGTTGGTCAGGCTGATGGCACTGGCGTTGTTGACCAGAATATCGATGCCGCCGAAGGTCTGCACCGCTTTCGCGACGGCGGCAAACACCGCCTCGTCGTCGCGGATGTCAACGGCCAGCGCCAAGGCCTGGCCACCCACCGCTTCCACCTCTTTGGCCGCACTGTAGATGGTGCCAGGCAGCTTGGGATTGGGCTCGCTGGTCTTGGCCACGATGACGATGTTGGCGCCGTCCATCGCGGCGCGCGTGGCAATGGCCAGACCGATGCCGCGCGAAGCGCCGGTGATGAAAAGTGTCTTGCCCTTGAGGCTGCGCTGCTCGTTGTTCTGGCTCATGTTCGATGCTCCCGGTGTTTAAGACTTCGCAACCCCGTGCTTGTGCATGAAAGCGCCAAAAGCTTGCTGCGCCGCCGGCTCGCGCAGCAGGCGAGCAAAGCTCAGCCCTTCTTCGGCCATGCGATCGGCGACGATGGTCGTCTGTCCCTTCTTCATCAGGCGCTTGGTCTCAACCACGGAAGCCAGGGGTTTGGCCGCCAGTTTGCGCGCCTGACGCTGCGCCAGCGCCGCCGCTTCGCTCGGCGGCACGATGCGACTGATGAAACCCATCTCCAGCGCGGCCTCGGCCAGGAAGGGTTCGCCCAGCAGCAAGACCTCGGCGGCGCGGCCATAGCCCATCAGCTTGGGCGCCAGGTAACTCGAAGCCGCCTCCGGGCACAGACCCAGGTTGACAAAGGGCATCGAGAAGGCCGCATTGTCGCCAGCGTAGATCAGATCACAATGGAACAATAGAGTGGTGCCAATGCCCACGGCCGGGCCGCAGACCGCTGCCAACAAGGGTTTCGGAAAGGTGCTGATGGCGTGCAGGAAACGATAGACCGGCGGTTCTGCTATGACCGGTGGCGGACTCAGAAAATCGCCAATGTCGTTGCCGGCGCTGAAGATTGTTTCATGGCCCTGGAGCACGACGACCCGGATGGCGTCGTCCGTTGCTGCCGCGTGCAAGGCATCAGCCATGGCCGCATACATGGCGACCGTGATGGAATTCTTCTTCTCCAGCCGATTCAGGGTGATGGTCAATACCGCGTCGCTGCGGTCAATCAAAATGTCGGTCATGTCGTCGCCCCTCACGCAGCCAGTGCTTCGCGCACGAAATCAAGCCGGTCCTGGCCCCAGAACATCTGCTCATCCACAAAGAAGGTTGGGGCCCCGAAGACACCACGCGCCACCGCCTCCTCGGTGAGTGCTTTCAGGCGGTCCTTGACCTCCTGCTCGGCCGCCAGCGCGAGCAGCGCCGGCGCATCGAATCCTGCTGCCTGCAGCACGCTGGCCACGGTGGCCGGGTCGTTCATGTTCTGCGCCTCGACCCAAATGGCGCGAAACATGGCGCGACAGTAATCGGCAAAACGCGAATCCTGGCGCAGTTGCAAACCCGTGGCAATGCGCATCAGGGTGATGGTGTTGATCGGGAAGAACGGGTTGGTCTTGAGCGGCACGCCATAGCGCTGGGCGAAGCGTGCGAAGTCGCCAAAGATGTACTTGCCCTTGGCCGGCACACTGGCTGGCGAGGCATTGCCGGTGGCAACAAAAACACCTCCGAGCAGCATCGGCCGCCACTGCACAGTGGCGCCGGTCTGAGCCGCGAGTGCCGCCAACTGGGTCGAAGCGAGGTAGGCGGCGGGGCTGCCGAAGTCGAAGTAATACTCAACAGTTTTTGTCATGTTTGTCTCCAGAATAGTCTCGTTGTTTAAAATTTTTCCAGCCAGGGGCGCAGGTCAAGTTCGTGCGTCCAGGCATCCATCGGCTGGCAGTGCAGCATCCAGTACTGATCGGCAATGTGCTGCGGGTTCAGGATGCCGTCCTGCGCTTTCAAGGCGTAGCGATCCGGGAAATTATCGCGGATGAAAGCGGTGTCGATGGCGCCGTCCACCACCACGTGCGCCACGTGAATGCCAAGCGGCCCCAGCTCACGCGCCATGCTCTGCGCCAGTGCGCGCAGCGCGTGCTTGGCGCCGGCAAAGGCGGCGAAGTTGGCAGCGCCGCGCAGCGAGGCGGTGGCGCCGGTGAAGATAATGGTTTGACGCCGCTGCGGCGCAGCACGCTTGACCATGCGCCGCGCCACTTCGCGGCCATTGAGAAAGCCGCCGAAGCAGGCCATCTCCCAGATTTTGAAATACTTGCGCGCGGTCTCGTCCAGAATGCTGCTCGGTGCGTTGGCGCCGATGTTGAACACCAGCACCTCAATCGGGCCAATGGTCGACTCGATTTGCTCGACCAGCGCGACCACCTCTTCTTCCTTGCGCGCGTCGCTGGCAAAGCCATGCGCCGTGCCGCCTTCGGCTGCTATGGCGTCAAGCAGCGGCTGCAACTTGTCCAGGCTGCGCCGGGTCACACAAGCCGCGTAGCCTTCGCGCGCAAAGCGCTGCGCGATGGCGCCACCGGTGGCATCACCGGCACCAATGACCAGGGCTACTTTGTTCATGCGAACCGCCCGGCGCAGAGCAAGGACGACAGCTTAATGCGCAAACATGAGGGCGCCATTTTCATTCCTTGTAGTAGACGATCTGGTTCGTTGTCGCCAGCAACTGGCCGGCTTCATTCCACAGCTGCGAACTCTGGTCAAAAAAGCCATTGCGGAAGGCCTGGGCGCGCGCCTGACCCAACAGGTAGCCGCTGCCCGATTCGGCTAATTGCGCGGCATCGGCGTGGAAATAAACCGTCAGTGCCACGGTGCCGGCTGGCACACGCAGCGCGCGGCGCAGGTAGACGCGTGGGAAGAAAATGTCGGCCATGGCCGCCAAGGCGCAGAAGTCCAAACAACGCGCCGGTGCGTCGCGCATCCAGAGCTGGGACTGGCTGGCGTCACCTTGACCGTTCCACTCAGTCGGAAACGCGCCCTGAACGAAACGCATGTCGTAGCGATGAATCCACTCGACGCCGGTCATCGGCTTCTCCTCCGGCAGGCCCTCAGGACGGGGCACGGCCGGCATCGAAATCTCATCGCTGCTCCATGTGCTGCGCCGCGCGGCGGTGACGGCCGTTCCGGTCAGCATCACTTCAGCCAGACCGGCCTGGTCAAGCTGTGTCAACTCAATGACCCAGTGCTGGGTCGAGCGGTTGGTGCGCCTTGGTATGGCCGAAACCGTGAACGCACCGGCCACGATAGCGCCAGCAAAGTTGACAGTCAGCGCAATCGGCTGGCCCAACAGCGCCGGATGCTGCAGCACGGCCTTGAGCGCGATGGCGGCCGTGATGCCGCCAAAAGGACCGACCATGTTCCAGTAGGCGACCGACGTGTTGCCTTGGTAGACGCCGGGCGCGTCCGTCGGCGTCAAGACCAGCGCCTGGTCAAACGGATGATTGTTCATGCCGCCAGTATGCCGCGCGCGCCAAGCCCTCGCAGTCGTGTGGGTGACGTAGTCCGCCGCCGGCGCCTGTCGAACAGCCGGGTGCGAGCTCCGCTGAGCGCTTAGACGCGCTCGAAGATACCGGCCGCGCCCTGCCCCATGCCAACGCACATGGTGACCATGCTGTACTTGAGCTGATTGCGATGCAGCGCATGGATCGCGGTGGCGGAGCGGATGGCGCCGGTAGCGCCGAGCGGATGGCCCAGCGCAATCGCGCCGCCCATCGGATTGACGCGCGCCGGGTTCAGGCCCAGCGTGTTGATGACGGCCAACGACTGGGCGGCAAAGGCCTCGTTGAGTTCGAACCAGTCGATGTCGTCGAGCTTCAAGCCGGCATAACGCAGCGCCGCCGGGATCGCCTCGATCGGACCAATGCCCATGATGTGCGGCGGCACGCCCTTGGCGGCAAAGCTGACGAAGCGCGCCAACGGTGTCAAGCCATACTGCTTGAGCGCTTTCTCGCTGACCAGAATCAGGGCACCGGCGCCGTCCGAGGTTTGCGAACTGTTACCGGCCGTGACCGAGCCGCGCGCGGCAAATGGGGTCTTGAGCTTGGCCAGGCCTTCGAGCGAGGTGTCGGCGCGCGCGCCTTCGTCCAGGCTGACGACGCGTTTGGTTTCGATCACGTCGCCGCTTTGCAGATCGGGCGCGCGGTCGGTCACTTCGATCGGCGTGATCTCGTTGCTGAAATGACCCGCTGCCATGGCCGCCAATGCCTTCTGGTGGGAGGCCAGTGCAAATTCATCCTGTGCCTGGCGGCTGACCTTCCACTGCGTGGCGACCTTCTCTGCCGTCAAGCCCATGCCGTAGGCTATGCCGATGTTCTCATCGTTGTTGAAAATGGCCGGCGACAAGGAGGGCGCGTTGCCCATCATCGGCACCATGCTCATGCTCTCTACGCCGGCGGCGATCATGACGTCGGCCTCACCGACGCGGATGCGGTCCGCCGCCATCTGCACCGCCGACAGGCCGGAGGCACAGAAACGGTTCACCGTGATGCCACCGACGCTGGTCGGCAGACCCGCCAACACGGCGCCCAGGCGCGCGATATTCAGGCCCTGCTGGCCTTCTGGAATGGCGCAGCCGCAGATCAGATCTTCGATTGACTTTGGATCCAGCGAAGGCACCTGCGCCAGCGCCGACTGCAGCACCTTGACCAGCAGTTCGTCCGGCCGCGTGTTGCGGAAATAGCCGCGATGCGAGCGCCCGATCGGCGTGCGCGTGGCGGCAACGACATAGGCTTCTTGAATTTGTTTCATACCGATTCTTTCAACAGATTTGTTCTGAATTCTTCCGGAATAGCCACTGTGTTCGTGATTGAGCAAGCGTAGCGAGCAGTCGTCAGGCTAGGCGCGGGCGCCCGAAAACAACCGGAACGTACTTCCTGTACGTGAGGATTGTTTTTGGGCTGCAACGACGCATGGCGACTGCGCAGTAGCTTGATCAATTACGAACGGGTTTGCCTGTGGACATCATTCCCATGATCCGCTCTTGTGTCTTGGGATGCGTAATCAGCGCGCAGAACGCCTTGCGCTCCAGCGTCATCACATATTCCTCGCTCACCAGCGTGCCGGCATCGACCTCGCCGCCGCAGACCACGTTGGCAATCAGGCTGGCAATGTGGAAGTCGTGCGCGCTGATGAAGCCACCGTCGCGCATGTTGAGCAGCGAGCCCTTGATGGTGGCCACGCCGCTGCGCCCGGCGACCGCGAACATCCGCTTGTGCGGCGCGCGGTAACCGGAGTCGAACATGGCCTTGGCCTGCGCGATGGCGACAAACAGCAACTCGTCCTTGTGCGGCACGATCACGTCGCTGTCCAACAAGTAACCGAGCTTGCGCGACTCCAGCGCGCTGGTTCCGACCTTGGCCATGGCGGCGGCGGTGAAGCCTTCGGTCAGGAAGGGCAGCAGGTCCTTGCCGGTCGATGTCGCTGCGTTCTCCGCGGCACGACGCGCGATGTAGGTCAGGCCGCCAGCGCCCGGCACCAAGCCGACGCCAACCTCGACCAGACCCATGTAGCTCTCCATGGCAACAACGCGTTTGGCCGAGTAGGCTGCGAGTTCGCAACCACCGCCGAGTGCCAGGCCGCGCACGGCTGATACGACCGGCACATTGGCATAGCGCAGCCGCAGCATGGCCTGCTGCATCTCGGCTTCGGCACCGTCAATCGCTTTGACACCGCCCATGACAAAGCCCGGCAGCATGGCCTGCAGGTCGGCACCGGCCGAGAACATCTCACCCGGCGACCAGACCACCAAGCCCTTGTAACTGGCCTCGGCCAGTTCCAAGCCCTGCATCAGGCCTTCGACCACACCCGGGCCGATGGCGTGCATCTTGGTCTTGATGCTGGCAATCAGCACCGTGTCATCCAGCGTCCACAAGCGAATCGCCTCGTCTTCGTGCAAGGTCTTGCCGGCGGCTTCGGCTTTGGGTGCATTGGCGCCGAGCACGCTCTCAGGAAAATGCTGGCGCGCATAAACCGGCAATTGGCGCGGCTGCACGAATTGACCCGTGCTCGGGTTCCATGAGCCCCGCGGCATGTGCACGCCACCGGCATCGGCCACCGGGCCCTTGAACACCCAGTCCGGCAGCGGTGCCTTGCACAGCGCCTTGCCGGCGTCGATGTCTTCCTTGATCATATTGGCCACGGCTAGCCAGCCGGCTTCCTGCCAGAGCTCAAACGGGCCCTGCTTCATACCAAAGCCCCAACGCATGCAAAAGTCGGCATCGCGCGCGTTGTCGGCAATCGATGCCAGGTGCACGGCCGCGTAATGGAAGCTGTTGCGCAGGATGGCCCAGAGGAACTGGCCCTGCGCGCCCTCGCTGCCACGCAGCAGTTTGAGGCGCTCGGCCGCCGGCTTCTTCAGCATGCGGGCATAGACTTCGTCGGCCTTTTGGCCGGCCGGCACATAGTCCTTTGCCACCGGGTCAAAGCGCAGGATGTCGCGTCCGGCCTTCTTGAAGAAGCCGGCCTTGCTCTTTTGCCCCAGGAAACCTTTTCCCAGCAGGGTCTTGAGCACATCGGGCGTGGCAAAACTGGCATAGAACGGATCGGTCTCCAGACTCAGCGTGTCCTGCAGCGTCTTGATGACGTGCGCCATGGTGTCGAGACCCACGACATCGGCCGTGCGGAAGGTACCCGAACTTGCGCGCCCGAGCTTCTTGCCGGTCAGGTCATCAACCACGTCGTAGGAGAGACCAAAATTCTCAACCTCCTTCATGGTCGCGAGCATGCCCGCGATGCCAATGCGGTTGGCGATGAAGTTGGGCGAGTCCTTGGCCCGCACCACACCCTTGCCAAGGTTGCTGGTGACAAAGGCTTCCAGTTCGTCGAGGACTTCTGGCTCCGTGCTCGGCGTATTGATCAACTCCACCAGCATCATGTAGCGCGGCGGGTTGAAGAAGTGGATGCCGCAAAAGCGCGGCTTGATCGCCTGCGGCAAAACGTCGCTGAGCTTGGTGATTGACAAGCCCGAGGTGTTGGAGGCGACGATGGCGTGCGGCGCCAGGAAAGGCGCGATCTTCTGGTACAGGTCGAGCTTCCAGTCCATGCGTTCGGCAATCGCCTCGATCACCAGATCGCAGTCTTTGAGCAGGTCCAGATGCTCTTCGTAATTGGCGGCCTGTATCAGTTCAGCGTCCTGCGCCACACCGAGCGGCGCCGGCTTGAGCTTTTTCAGGCCCTCGATGGCGCGTGTCACGATGCCGTTCTTCGGCCCCTCCTTGGCGGGCAGGTCGAACAGGACGACCGGCACCTTGACATTGACGAGATGGGCGGCGATTTGCGCACCCATCACACCGGCGCCGAGCACGGCGACTTTTCGGACTTGGAATCGACTCACAACTTACTCCTAAACAGTTTTCCGCACACCGCGACCGGCGTGTTCAGTGACCCATGTCATTCAACACGCTGCCACACCTGCGTGCGATAAATAAACCCGATATAACCCCGCATCTGCAACGTCTTGCCGCCGTCGACCGGCTTCAGGCGCGTCTTGTAGGACTTACCGTTGTTGGGGTCCAGAATCTGCCCCCCGGTCCATATCTCCTTGTCATCGGCATCCTGTCGCACGTTGCGAATGATGGTCATGCCCAAAGCGGGCTTGTCCTTGCGCTCATCCGTACACTGGTCGCACTTGGAGTCCTGCTTGGCGGGATCAAATATTTTCTCGATCACGCCCGACAACACGCCATCCTTCTCCGTGATGCGCACCAGGGACTTCTCGGTCTTGCCGTCGTCGTCAATGGTCTTCCACAAGCCCACCGGCGTCATTTGCGCCTGCACGCTGCCGACGCCGCACAAAGCGGCAATGACCACCGCACCTGCACCCAGAACTTGAACGATCTTCATGGTTTGTCTCCTCTTTCTTGGTTTTAAAAATGCGCTTAGGCCAGCGCGGCATCAGTATCCATCAAGACCTTGCTGCCAGCACGCGCCGTGCGCATCAAAGTCGCCGTCTCGGGGAACAGCTTGGCAAAGTAGAAACGCGCCGTCTGTACTTTGGCCAGGTAGAACGGATCGGTATTGCCGGCGGCGATCTCGCGCAGCGCGACTTGCGCCATGCGGGCCCAGAAATACCCGAACACCAAGTGGCCGGCAACACGCAGGTAATCGACGGCGGCAGCACCCACTTCATCGGGGTTCTGGAAGCCCTTGAAACCGATCTCGGTGGTGAACTTGGTCATCTGCTCGCCCAGCACGGCAATCGGCGTGATGAACTCGGACATCTTTTCGTTGACGCCCTCTTCTTCCACCAGCTTGCCGATCAGCTTGCCGAACTTGCGCAGCGTAGCGCCGTTGTTGCCGAGAATCTTGCGGCCGAGCAGGTCCAGCGACTGGACCGTGTTCGTGCCTTCGTAAATCATGTTGATGCGGGCATCGCGCACGAACTGCTCCATGCCCCATTCCTTGATGTAGCCGTGACCACCGAACACTTGCAGGCAGGCCGAGGTCGCAGTCCAGCCGTTGTCGGTGCTGAAGGCCTTGACGATGGGTGTCAGCATGGCCAGCATTTCGCCGGAGTCCTTGCGCACCTTCTCGTCCGGATGGTTGTGCTCTTTTTCGAGCAGCATAGAGCTGTAGCACAGCAGGGCGCGCCCGCCTTCGGCGTAGGCCTTGGCGGTGAGCAGCATCTTGCGCACATCGGGATGCACGATGATCGGGTCGGCCGGCTGGTCCTTGGCCTTCGGTCCGGTGAGCGAGCGCATCTGAATGCGGTCCTTGGCATAGGCCAGGGCATTCTGGTAAGCCACTTCGATCAGACCCTGGCCCTGGTTGCCGACGCCGAGCCGCGCCGCATTCATCATGACAAACATGCCGGCCATGCCCTTATTGGGCTGGCCGACCATGGTGCCGACTGCATCTTCGAGCACGAGCTGGGCGGTTGCATTGCCCTTGATGCCCATCTTGTGTTCGAGGCCACCGCAGTAAATGCCGTTGCGCGCGCCCACGGTTCCATCCTTGTTGACAAGGAACTTGGGTACGATGAACAGGCTGACGCCCTTGATGCCGGGTGGGGCATCGGGCAAGCGCGCCAGCACCAGGTGAATGATGTTGTCGGTCATGTCCTGTTCACCAGCGCTGATGAAGATCTTGTTGCCTGTGAGCTTGTAAGTACCGTCAGGCTGCGGCTCGGCCTTGGTGCGCATCAGGCCCAGGTCGGTACCGCAATGCGCTTCGGTCAGGCACATGGTGCCGGTCCACTCGCCGCTGATCATCTTGGGCAGGTAAGTCTGCTTTTGTTCGGGCGTGCCATGGCTCTCCAGCGATGCATAGGCACCGTGCGTGAGACCCGGGTACATGGTCCAGGCCTGGTTGGCACTGTTGAGCATTTCATAGAAGCACTGGTTGACCACCAGTGGCAGGCCCTGGCCACCATACTCGGGGTCACAGCCGAGTGCCGCCCAGCCGGCATCGATGTAGGTCCGGTACGCTTCCTTGAAGCCTTTGGGTGTCGTCACGGCATGCGTGACCGGGTCATAAGTGCAGCCTTCGGCATCGCCGCTGACATTGAGCGGGAAGATGACCTCGGCAGCAAATTTGCCGCCCTCTTCGAGCACGGCGCTGATGGTCTCGACGTCCATCTCGGCGTACTGCGGCATCTGCTTGAAATCATCGACAACCTTGAGCACTTCATGCATCACAAATTGCATGTCGCGCAGGGGTGGGGTATAGGTGGGCATGCTGCTTACTCCTTTGAGCGTGGGTTTGATTTGCCAGAAATTGGGACAGCGCCCACGGCAGGTTTGCCGTAGCGCGCGAGAATGTTTTGAAAGCCCTTGTTGGCGTGGGCGATGGCGTCAGGATTTTTCAGGAAGCGTTCTTCGTAGTGCAGCGCCAGAATGAGTCCGTGGATCTCGAACGCCATTTGCTCTTCGTCGGCGTCGACATCGAGCTGACCCTCTTCCTTCGCCTGCACAACGGCGCGGTACATGGCCTCTAACCATGTCTTGACTGAACCAACCAGCGCATCGCGCACCGGGCCTGGGCGATCATCAAATTCAACAGCGCCACTGATGAAGATACAGCCGCACTGGAGTTCGACAGCGACACGCTTCATCCAGTTGGCAAACAGCGCACGCACCCGCGGCAGACCGCGCGCTTCGTCCAACGCGGGGAAGAAGACTTCATCGGCAAAGCGGGCGTAATACTCGCGGATGACGGAGATCTGCAACTCCTCGCGCGAGCCAAAATGGGCAAACACGCCTGACTTGCTCATCTGCGTCACTTCGGCCAGAACGCCGATGCTCAGACCTTCAAGGCCGATCTGCGCCGCCAGACCCAGCGCCGCGTCAACAATCGCTTGCTTGGTCTGCTCCCCCTTTTGCAGCACACGTGCGCCGCCCGAAGCTTGGCGGCTACGGGAGCGCAGGGCTTTGACAGAAGTTTCAGAAACAGACATGTGACAGCGAAATAGAACGACCGTGCTATTTTGCACCAGCTTCCATGTCTTGTCTGGTCGAAACCTGCCTCTAGAGAGATCTTTCTAAGAAAAGAAGGGGGAGTACCCGAAGTCAAAGAATCAAGGTCAGGCTGGCCTCCAGATGCTCGGATGGCAGACGCTTGAAACCGGAACGCGCGAAGCGCTGCAGGCGACCGACAACAAAGGCGGCGAGCACGGAGGCCCGCACCTGTGTATCCATACTGGGTGTTGTCGAGCCGCTGAACTCCGCCGCGCCGCGCAGACACTGCTTGAGCGTGGACTCGATCTTGTCAAAGAACTGGTTCATGCGTTGCTGCAGGCGCTCGTTCTCGAACACCAACGCATCGCCCACCATGACGCGGGTCATGCCCGGATTTTTCTCCGCAAACTGCATCAGCATGGATACCACTTTGACGGCTTGACGCGTTCCGGTACCCGCGTCGGGTGGGCCGTCAAGCGGTTCCAGTGCACTTTCGCGCTCGGCGATCTGGTTGACCAGGGAAAACACCGTCTGCTCAATGAACTCAATCAGACCTTCGAACATCTGCGCCTTGCTGGCAAAGTGGCGGTACAGCGCCGCCTCGCTCACGTCCAGACGCGCCGCCAGTGCCGCAGTCGTGATGCGCTCAGCACCGGGTTGCTCCAGCATGGCTGCCAGCGCCTGCAGTATCTGCACGCGTCGCTCACCCGGCTTGGGACGCTTGCGCGGCGCGTGCGCCACCACAACGTCCATAGGACTTGGGGCAGGTAGCGGGAGAGTGGATTCAACGTCAGACATGGTGCACAGAGCGGAATGATAAATTCATTCTCGCACAGCGCAGCCAAGGGTTTTCGAGGGGGCGGCAACGCCGCGGAGTGCGGAGCGTGGGGGCACTTCAATGTGAGCGAATCATGGTGCCAAAGGCCTGATCCGTCAGGATCTCGAGCAGGAGCACATGTGGCACCCTTCCATCGATGATGTGAACCGAGTTGACGCCGCTCTTGGCAGCATCCAGGGCGCCACTGATCTTGGGTAGCATGCCGCCGCCAATGGTGCCGTCGGCAAACAAGTCGTCAATCTGCCTCGCACTGAGATTGGTGAGCAGATTGCCGGCCTTGTCGAGGACGCCGCTGATATTGGTCAGCATCAGCAGTTTTTCGGCTTTCAGCACGGTGGCAAGTTTGGCAGCCACAACGTCGGCGTTGATGTTGTAGCTCTCGTTGTTGTCACCAAAACCAATTGGGCTGATGACCGGGATGAAGGCGTCGTCCTGCAAGGCCTTGACCACACTCGGGTCGATGCTGACGATGTCGCCAACCTGACCCACGTCATGTTCCTTGTTGGGATCTTTGCTGTCGACCATGCGGAGCTTTTGGGCGCGAATCATGCCGCCGTCACGGCCGGTCAGGCCGACAGCCTTGCCGCCAGCCTGGTTGATCAGGCCCACAATGTCCTGCTGCACTTCCCCCGCCAGCACCCACTCCACCACCTCCATGGTTTCGGCATCGGTGACGCGCATGCCCTGGATAAACTCGCCTTTCTTCCCCAAACGCTTGAGGGCCGTTTCAATCTGCGGCCCGCCGCCATGCACCACCACCGGGTTGATGCCAACCAGTTTGAGCAGCACAACATCCTCGGCAAAATCAGCCTGCAAGGCCGGATCGGTCATGGCATTGCCACCGTACTTGATGACCATGGTCTTGCCGTGAAATTTACGGATGTAGGGCAGCGCCTGAGCCAGGATCTCGGCTTTGTCGCGGGGCGGGATCTTGCTAACGTCGGTCATGGTGTATCGCGTTCAGGGTAATAAGGGCGGGACCGGCCGGAGCAGGCGCAAACTGCCGCCTGTCCGAAATATGGCGCCCCAGTGGACGCCCCTCGTTCATCTCAACTTTTGATGGCGAACTCGTCTTTGCTATGCCCCTGAGCCAGCAAGGCCGTCAGCCAACGCGGCGACAAGCCTCTGCCGCTCCAGGTTTCACCGTTAGGACCGCGGAACTTGGCCGCGATCACGACCGCGTCTTTAGTCTTCTTGGCTTTGACCGTCGCGCCCTGCGTCGTTGTCGCTGTTTTAGCCTTGCCTTTGGTGCCACGCGCCTTGCCAGGCTGCAGGTCTTTCAGGCTAATGCCGAAGGCTTTCATCTTGACAAGGATGTCCTGCACCGTCTTATCAAACTCGCGGCTCTTGATTTCAGCGGCCTGCTTCTGAAGTTTCTCGATCTGGCCTTGAATATCGATCAGATTGCTCATAGTAAGTAGCGTCCTATCTAAATTAAAAAATGCCTGCTGCGCGCAGGGCCCCATTATGCCCTAGTGAGCCACGTTATCGCGTGCCAAAACTTTCTTAACCGTCAACATTAATATCTTTATATCAAACCAAAACGACTGATGTTCCAAATACTCAGTATCCAGAGCTACTTTCTGAGCTACTGGCAACTCATCACGACCATTTACTTGTGCCCATCCGGTCAAGCCAGGCACCAATCCATGAACGCCGGTGCGAGTGCGTGCAGCTATCAGATCCTGCTGATTGAATAAGGCGGGGCGGGGTCCGACGAAACTCATATCACCACGAACAATGCTCCATAACTGAGGCAGTTCGTCCAGACTGCTCTTGCGCAGAAAACTCCCGATGAACGTCAGGCATAGATCCGGGTTCTCAAGCAAATGCGTCGCGACAACGGGTGTATCGACCCGCATGCTGCGAAACTTTGGCATTCTGAAAATCACATTGTTACGCCCAATCCGATCCGACCAATACAGTATCGGGCCGCGGGAAGTCAAGCGCACCGCCACTGCCAGCAGGGCGAGGAACAGCAGCAATAACAGGCTCGCAAAGACCGCCAGTATCAAATCGAATGCGCGTTTCATTGTGTTTTGAATCTCGTCATGATCGTCTCATGGCGCACGACGCGCGCTGATCCGACGATAAACCGGCGACAGAAAAAATCGAAGCATGCTTTGCAGGTGCCAGCGCAGATACCACAAACTGCGATGACTGTGCCGCTGCGCGTGATGCACCACCGTGGCAGAAGGACAGACAACGACTTCATGACCCAGCAGCCTGAGCCGGGCACAGATGTCGACGTCTTCATAGTAAAGATAATAATGTTCATCGAAGCCGCCGACTTGCGTAAAAACGCGCCTGGGAAACAGCATGAACATGCCGGCAACCCAGTCCGGATGAAATGCAGCGTTTCCAAACACATAATCCGACGGCAGCCCCTTGCCACAGGCTTTGCGCAGTATGCTCAGAGGCGAAGGAAACCGACGGGCGCTGTCCTCTGGCTCACCCGTTTCCCCCAACACGAGTGGCGCCGCAACGCCAGCAGAGAACTCGCTCAGGCAAGCAAATAGTTCGATAAATGGATTGTTGACCAATCGGATATCCGGATTGATCACGCAGAAATACCGCCCAACGGCACGTCTGAACGCCTGATTATGATTGGCGGCAAAGCCCAAGACACGCTCGTTTTTTAACAAAGTCACCGGATAAGAAAACTGAGCGAGAGAAAAGGGTATCGTTTCATCTCGGTTGAGCGTCAATATCAATTCGAACCGAGACGCCGCGCAATGCATCTCAAGATCTTGTAGCAATTCTGCCACCCATACAATTTGCCCGTGGCTGACAACCGAAATAGAGATATCCATGTAGGTCCAATCGGCTATTTTGTGCACTGAAGGTCTATGTGGAATCGCAGCGCGTTGCTCATCGCTTCTGAATACCAGCGACCGCGCGTCGCAAACCCTCGTCCACGGAAACCCGCGGCACCCAGCCCAGAAGCTTGTCCGCTTTTTTAATATCAACACGCAAGCTGCCACATAAACGCTGGATGAATTCACGCTTTCCAAGCGCACCAGCCACGGCCCGCAGAATCCATGCGGGTACTGGCAGCAAACGTGCAGATACGCCAGCAGCTCGCGCAAGCCCGCGCACCAGTTCGGCGCTCGACACATCATGTCCGTCACTCACCAAAAAGGTCTGGTTCGCAGCCAGTGGATGATGTATGCAGGTCACGATGAAATCGACCAGATTATCGAGCGCCACCAGGCTGCGTCGGTTATGCACTGCACCCAGAGGCAACGGCCAGCCCGCCTGCACGGCCCGCATCAGGGCCGCAAAATTAGCGCGAACACCAGGGCCATAGACCAGGGGCGGGCGAATGATAACCACGTCCAACCCGGTCTGCGCAGAGATTTTCTGCAGGCCAAGCTCAGCCTGCAATTTGGAAAGGGCGTAGGCGTTGTGAGGATTGGGCGTATCTGCTTCGGTAAATGCCGCATTGCCTTTAGTCTGCACCCCGTTCACACCAATCGAACTCAGGAAAATAAAGCGCCGCACACCCATTGAAGCCGCCTGCCGCGCCAGATGCAACGTGGAAATGACATTCACCCGCTCAAATTCGTCCACTGACTCCGCCGTGCTGTCATTCAAAATATGCACGCGCGCCGCGGCATGCACAATCGTATCAATGTCAACCAAGTCTGCTGGCCACCGAGTCTGCAATGCCAGGTCGCCAACCGGTATATAAAGGGCCCCGGCGACCGGATTATCGGGCGTTCTGCGTGTCATCCCGATGACCTCGCATCCCTTCATGGAAGCCAGACGGACGGTCAATGCGTGGCCCACGAAGCCGGAAGCGCCCGTGACCAAAATTCGTTGCGTCACGTGGCTACCTTTCGGTTGGGTCCCAACAAGGCCAACAGAATGCAGGAAGCGAAAAACAGGAGCTGATCAGAAGGCTTGCGCCTGCAATGTCTGGCCTGCAAAGCCAACCACAAACAACCAAGTCGCCCACCCTGCAAACCAAGCCGGGTAACGGGAGAGGACGACATACCGACCACCTCCGCGATCAGCCGTGATTGCTCGAAACCGTATCCACTGAGGATCTGACGTGCACGCAGCCAAAAGGAGCCCCAGCCCGAATTCACTCCGATCTGGTTATTGGCGTGCTGTCGATACTTCGTGCTCGACCAACTATCAATGACCCACAGGTAATTGTGTGATCGCGCAAAGGCATAGGCAAGCCAATCGTGATAATCAATGCACAACAAATGCGGCCCAGCTCCTCGCACCAATTTCTGTAATGCCAGAGCCAGCGTGCTATGCAATACATAGGTGCAACCCGGTCCAGCAGACTCAAACAAGAAATCCCATTGCCTCTGCGGCCAGGCTTTATTGACAAGACGCTCTTTGCCCGAAGACCAGAACGCCGTGAAGTTGCTCGAATATCCGGCAGCCTCTCTAGTGGTCATCAAGCGGAATGCTCTCATCACTTTACCGTGATCCCAGATGTCATCCTGATCGGCAAAACACAAATAGTCAAAACCGGCCAGGTCTATCTCCCTGAGAAGTCGATAGAAATTTCGACCCGCTCCACCAAAAACCTGCCCCACAGCCAACAAGGACAAACGCGGCTCCAGCAAGGCCAAACCGGCAAGGAAGTTCTCGGTGCCATCCACAGACTTGTCAACACTGATAAACACGTGAACATCAACACCCTCTTGTCGCAAAATGGACTCAAGTTGCTCGCCAATATAGGCCATCCCGTTAAAGGCGGCCAAGGCAACCGCAACCCTTGGCAGTGAAGCACTCATGGGCGGGCCGGTGCGCAGAAAACACCATACAGAAAATAATAGGCCCAATGCGAGTCAAGCCACTTCCATCGAACTGGCATCCAGAATACCCGCAACATTGAAAAACCTGCCGACTTCAGACAGGCCTCAAGTGTCGTTGCATCGTAAAAGACCTTGTGATCAGCGTCAGCAGAAAAACCCTTGGTGCCGGGCACACCGACGACACATACTGCCATTGGCTTCAATACCCTGCGAACTTCCAAGAGGACCGCTGTTGGATCGGAAATATGCTCCAGCACATTGTCCATGATGACGCCATCGAATGAGGCGTCGGGGAATGGCAGTTTGTCATCCACTATGAGATGAACATCGAAACCCCGTTTCCGATTCCATTCAACAATATAGGGATTCACATCCGCACCAACTGTATTGCGGCGAAATTCCAGCATGTCGCCGATACCGCAACCTACATCCAGGACACGCCCGCTCAAGGACCGCACCAAGCGCGGATACAACCAGTAGTTGCGATAAAACCGCCCCAGCACGCTGCGCGTGCGGAGATAGGCAAAATAGTCAGCGTCATTCGTCATGATTTCAGCGCATCAATCATCAGAGATGTCTCTGCCAGAGCACGCCCCGGACCGCCTCAAGATATTTATATCCGAATTTTTCATCGGGCTCCAGATAGGCGCCTTCGCTCCATTCATTCCAGGCATTAATGAATATAAAATCCTCTGGTAGTTTCCTTTCGGGCATGCTCTTCACCAATTTCGAGAACCATTTTAAAAACAAATCTGGTGTCGCGCCGTTGAACACGGTTGCCCGATTTTTGTAACGCGATGTATTATCCCAGTCAACAAAAGCGCCAGGAAAAGTTGTCAATCTCTTGTCGGGTCGTATTTTGACGATTTCGCGCCAGACTGTTTCATAATCATGAAACGTCAATCCTTGCGCGACCCGGGTTCTGATACCCCGAAATATATCCTGAACACGCTCAGGAAATCTGCGCATCAGTTGCAAAAATATCGAATAGAAAACCGACCTCTGGGAGTACCCTGGAGAATTTGTCGCCTCAAATGGTTGAAATTGGAAAACGGCATCGAATGAATTCAGACAACTTCGGTTCGGCAATTCAGACTGGCTCTGAAAAATAAAATAGATTCCGGGTAAACCATCTTGTAGCGCCAATTCACGCCAGTAAGCCAGCATCTCATCAATTTTGATAATACGCTGCGGGCGATAGATGACAAACACTGGCTTGCCGTCTAGCTTGATGGCACGCCGGTCCTTCCAGGCCGTGATCAGATAATCATAGTGCTTCTTCCAACTCTCTTTTGTCGGCGGATGCGTCTGTTTGATCAGCACCAGGTGGTCGTGACCATCCCATCTTCTTGACCATGTCTCATTGGCCCAAGATAAACAGAATGGAAAATCAATTTCCGGATGCGCTAGTATCAGATTAGTTGGCGTCTCAAGCAATTGCTTGCCATCAAACCAGTAATGATAGTGGCAAAACCCATAGACACCATATTGCTTGGCTAGATCTATCTGATGACGGAGCGTGTCCAATTGCGACTGGTCATAATAAATTCCTGCGAGTGGTATCCGTGGCTGATAATGCCCGGAAAACTGTGGCGATGCTGATTTAACGTTTTCCCAATCGGTGAAGCCCTGTCCCCACCATGCGTCATTCTCCGGAATTGCGTGAAGTTGCGTGAAGTACATTGCAATCAACTTCGCGCAAGCCGGCCCCAAAGCATTCACATCTGACCGATCCCGGCTTTCAGTGACATTTTCACACCCGTCATTCCCGTTCTGTTGCATGTCTAGCCTCTGAAAGCGACGCCCAGCTTCGCCGCGGCAAATCGCAGTTTGGCATAAATTTCCGCATTGAGATGGGTGCGCAAGAATGCGCCAATCGAATCACGCCTGCTGGGCAACCGGGCTAAGACCGGAAGATCCATCAGGCTGATCGGCTCACCATCGGCCTCAGTTGGCACCGCTTTGACAACCACTTGGTAGACCATCCCGAACCTGTTTTCAGCCAATACGGACCGCATTGCTGGAGAAATCCTTCCCCATCGACCTGCAAACTCCGTATGTTTTGGATCGCGAACAACAAACTCAGCATGAACAATCTTCAAACCCGCATCTTCAAATAGCTTCTGAATATTTTTAATGCCGAAGAAACGAATATGCGTACGGTCAAGCAAGCCGGAATCGCCATACTCAAAGTCTTCATCCAGTAAACAGGCATGCACTGCTGAATGCGCAACGTGCGGCAGCGAGATTACCATGTAGCCATCGGTTGCAAGAAAGGTCTTCATGGCTTTCAGTACCAGCAGCGGCGCATACAAGTGCTCCAGCACATCGGCCGCGACAACAACTTCAAACCGCGAGTCCTTGCCAACTGCGTCAGGCCATACCGGATTATTCAGATCGAGCTGAATAGTTTTGTCGCAACAAGATTCGAGTCGACTTAACGATTCGGAATCAATATCCACTGCAGTAATTCGACATCTGGACTCTGAAAACAATGGTCTGGTAATGGAACCGGGCCCAGAACCGATCTCCAAAACACGTTTGTCAGTCCCTACATTTCGAATGACACGCGCCGGACCACTGTCAGACTCTTGTTCAATCTGATATTCATATTTGTGACGCTGCTCTGCCATCATCGAGTCCAATAGAGACATTGCATACTATCTAATTGCCTTTGTTTACCATGTGCCAACGGAAGTGATGAACCTAGATTCGGCAATTGGACGCGCCCGAGCGGGCCGCTGGCGGCGTGGCTGGGTAGGCGCGACGACGACGCAGTCTAATGCCTGCAAGGAGAAGCAACGCCCCCAGACGCGTTGCCAGTGGCTCAATCGGGTGCGTAGCATTCTCTCCCAACTGGTGAGTCGCAACAACGCTGAGATACTTTGTGGTCATAGGCACTTACTGAAGATGATGAGCGGTCAACTGCCGAATCTAGGTTGAGAGGTCAATTAAGCAATTCTCACTTCGAAAATGCGATCTTTCACAATTGTGCGAATCCTGCTGCTACCCATACACGCGAGGATCAATAGTAATAGCGCCACGACACTAAGCTGAACCGCAATGGCAAATCTGCCAACTGGCCAAGGTACAGCATATTGCAACAACAAGGCGACGAGAACGGGTGACAAGCTTGGGACCATTATATCTTTGAGCATCCAGCGCAAATGCAATCCAGGCGCAAACCGTTTGTGCTCAATCGGCACCCATAACGTAAGGTATGCCACATTCAATACCAACCAAATCCAAGCTGCACCCGTCATGCCAAACCTGGATGCAAGCCACATCAAGGACGAAACAAGAATCAGGACAAATACAGACCTTCCTATCAAGTGCAATTTGAGGTTACCCTTAGCAAATTGCAGATAGTAGGGAAATGCCGAGATCACGGCAATACCGGAACCAACAGCATAAAGCGCAAGTATCGGAGCTACCATGCCAACCAATACCGGATCCCCAGTCCAGGCCCAAAGTACTTGCTTTGGGAAAAGTGCGAGTATCAAGGTGGCTGGTATGGCCATGACGGCGACCACTTGGGTCGCACCCCGGTAAAGCTGCAACATGCCCCGCTCGTCGCCCTCAGCGACCAACTTGGTGAGCCGTGGCAGCAGGGCGCCGCTGACGGGACCGCCGATTGCCATCACACCCCCTGCCACCAGAACGACCAGGGTGAAGTAACCATACTCCGCCAAAGGAAGCAGTTTGGAGAGGATCAGTTTATCGGCTTGCGTTGCGATCACCCAGAAAAAACCCGCAAAAGCAATGCTTGATGAAAACTTCAGGACCTGACTCAGCGGAGCCCATCGCCACGGCGTCGTCTGATTTGCTGCGATTTTTGGCAAAAACCGGTAGGTTTGCACCACCAGCACGCCGAATTCAAGCACGGCCAGCAACAATTGATAGCTGAAGAAAAGCGTGGGACTGCTCCCCACATAAATAAAGAGCGGAACCACGAGCACAAAGCGGGCAGTCGCCAGGACCATATTGAAGCCACTCAGCCATACCAGGCGTTCAAATCCGGTGATGGCACTCCGGTAAAGGCCGCACACCCAGAGCAGCGCAACAATCACCGCCATCAATGTGATGGCATACTGCACTTCATTCAGAGGGAGTTGCTGCACCTTGAGCCAATTGCGGGCAATAGCGCCAGATCCAATGACCAAGGCCATGCCACCGAGCAGCGCGACTCCGACAAAAACACCCTCCATCGCCCGCAGCAGGCGACGCAAGCTCAGCGCATCAGTGGCCCCACCATTAAATCGCGCTGTTTCCCGTGCCATGGTGGGCGTAAGACCTATGTCCAAGAGTTGAAACCAGGACTGCAGGACCGCAAAAAATCCAACCAGCCCATATGCCTCCGCGCCCATGTAACGCAGATAGGTCGGCACCATGACAATGCCAATCAAGATGACATAAATCTGGCTGACGTAATTGGCCAGTATGTTCCGCTTGAGAGACATCGGCTTGTGCCTAGGACGCCAACCCGTTAGGTTGGCACTTCTTGATGCGCTGAGTCAGCTTGCGCATATGAATCCTGCCGGTCCCGCAGCGACGCTCATCAAAAAAGCCGTGCGCTTGCCAACGCCACACCGGCCTGATCCTTGGCCGAGATCAGCGGCTGACTGCCGGCCAGTGGCCAGTTGATGGCCAGTGTCGGGTCGTTCCAGGCTATGCAGCACTCGAACTGCGGCGCATAGTAGTCGGTAGTTTTGTACAGGAAGTCCGCTGATTCGCTCAGTGTCAGGAAGCCATGGGCAAAACCCGGCGGCACCCACATCTGGCGCTTGTTGTCCTCGCTCAGCTCGGCACCGACCCACTTGCCGAACGTTGCCGACGACTGACGCAGATCAACCGCCACATCGAACACAGCGCCACGCACCACGCGCACCAACTTGCCCTGGGCCTGCTCAATCTGGTAATGCAGGCCGCGCAGAACGCCTTTGGCTGAGCGCGAGTGGTTGTCCTGCACAAAATCGACTTCCAGACCTGTGGCCTGCTGAAAGGCCTTTTGATTGAAGCTTTCAAAGAAGAAGCCGCGCGCGTCGCCGAACACCTTGGGTTCGATAATGATTACGCCGGCAATGGCAGTGGTTATGGTTTGCATGGCAATGGTGGGGATCAGGGTTCGTGACGAATGCGCTCAACCAGCAGTCGCATCAGGTATTGACCGTAGCCATTCTTCGCCAGCGGTTGTGCCAGTTTCTGTAATTGGACATCGTCGATAAAACCGTTGCGCCACGCGATTTCCTCGACACAGGCCACTTTCAGACCTTGGCGGCGCTCCAGCGTCGCGATGAACTGGCTGGCCTCCAGCAAGCTATCGTGCGTGCCGGTATCGAGCCAGGCATAGCCACGCTGCATGATCTGTACATTGAGCTGACCCTGCTCCAGGTAGGCCTGATTGACGGCCGTGATCTCCAGTTCGCCACGCGCACTGGGCTTGACCGCCTTGGCGATGTCTACCACCTGGGCGTCATAAAAGTACAGGCCGGTGACGGCATAGTTGCTCTTGGCTTGCAGCGGTTTTTCTTCAATGCTGTTGGCCTTGCCCTGCGCATCAAAAGCGACCACACCATAACGCTCGGGGTCTTGCACATGGTAGGCAAACACAGTCGAGCCGCTGGTTCTCTCATCGGCCCTGGCCAACAACGGCCCAAAGTCATGCCCGTAAAAGATGTTGTCCCCCAGCACCAGCGCGCTTGGGGCATTGCCCAGAAACTTGTCGCCAATGATGAATGCCTGCGCCAGCCCGTCGGGGCTGGGTTGTACCGCATACTGCAGATTCAGCCCCCACTGCGCGCCATCGCCGAGCAACTGTTGAAAGCGTGGCGTGTCCTGTGGCGAGCTGATCACCAGAATATCCCGGATGCCCGCCAGCATCAGCGTGCTCAAGGGGTAATAAATCATCGGCTTGTCATAGACCGGCAATAGTTGCTTGCTCATCGCCAGCGTGGCCGGATGCAAGCGCGTACCGGAACCGCCAGCCAGAATGATGCCTTTGCGTTGTGTCATTTTCTTTGCATTTCAGGTTAGAGTGCTTCGGCCAGCATACGGGCCACGCCTTGTTTCCAATCTGGCAAGATCACACTAAAGGCGGCTTGCAGCTTGCGCGTATCCAGGCGCGAATTGTGCGGCCGCCTGGCGGGCGTAGGGAAGGCGTTGCTGGGAACCGGCAATACTTCAGTGGCCTTGATTTGCAGCGCCGGCTGCAGCAGCCTCGCCTGCGCCAACACATAGTTTGCATAACCATGCCAACTGGTTTCGCCGCCGGCTACCAAATGGTAGAGGCCGGCATCATCCGGACGCTGGCGCAAATGGCGAATGGCGTGGGCCGTGACATCGGCCAACAACTCGGCGCCGGTCGGTGCGCCAAATTGATCATCGATCACGGTCAGACGCTCGCGCTCCTGCGCCAGGCGCAAAATGGTCTTGGCGAAATTGCCGCCGCGCGCGGCATAAACCCAGCTGGTACGCAAAATCAGGTGTTGTGAGCAGGTGGCCTGAATCAACTGTTCCGCCTCCAGCTTGCTCTGACCATAGACGTTGAGCGGCGCCGGCGTATCGGTCTCGGTCCATGGCCTTGTGCCGCTGCCATCAAAAACATAGTCAGTGCTGTAATGCACCAGCCATGCCCCAGCGCGCGCTGCCTCCTGCGCCAATACGCCGGGTGCCAGCGCATTGAGTATGCGCACCAATTCAGGCTCGCTCTCGGCTTTATCCACCGCCGTATGCGCGCCGGCATTGACAATCACGTCCGGCTGGACGTCTCTGACCGTGTCGGCGAGACCCGGCAGATTGGAAAAGTCGCCACAATGCTTGCTGCTGTCGTAATCCAAGGCCACAAGCTCGCCCAACGGCGCTAGGCTGCGTTGCAACTCCCAGCCGACCTGACCACCCTTGCCAAACATAAGTATCTTCATCAGCGTTCAGCGTAGTTGATTTGCACCCACTCGCGGTAAGCGCCTGACTGCACATGGGTCACCCAGGTCTGATTCTCCAGGTACCACTGCACTGTTTTGCGGATGCCGGAGGTGAAAGTCTCGGCCGGTTTCCATCCCAATTCACGCTCGATCTTGCTGGCGTCGATGGCATAGCGCCGGTCGTGGCCAGGTCGGTCCTGCACATAAGTGATCTGGGTCTGGTAACTGGTTCCATCGCTCCTGGGTCGTAACTCATCAAGCAAGGCACAGATGGTTTTCACAATTTCGATATTGGGCTTTTCGTTCCAGCCGCCGACGTTATAGATCTCGCCAATCCGCCCCGCCGCCAACACACGGCGGATGGCGCTGCAATGGTCCTTGACATACAGCCAATCCCGCACCTGCAAACCGTCACCGTAAACCGGCAAGGGTTTGCCGGCCAGCGCATTGACGATGATCAGTGGAATTAGCTTTTCCGGGAAATGCAAAGGCCCGTAGTTGTTGCTGCAGTTGGTGGTCAGCACTGGCAGGCCATAGGTATGCAGCCAGGCACGCACCAAGTGATCGCTGGCGGCCTTGCTGGCGGAGTACGGGCTATTCGGTTCCAGCTTGTTGGTCTCGGTGAAAGCGGGATCTATCGGGGACAGGCTACCATAGACCTCATCAGTCGAAACGTGAAGAAAGCGAAAGTTCGTTCGGTCGTTATCTGGCACGCCCTGCCAGTACGCCCGCACACCTTGCAGCAAGCGCATCGTGCCCACCACATTGGTCTGAATGAAATCTTCCGGTCCGTGGATGGAGCGATCAACATGGCTCTCCGCCGCGAAGTTGATCACGGCGCGCGGCTGATGTTGCGCCAGCAAGCGTTCCACCAGCGATGCATCGCCGATATCCCCCTGCACGAACAGGTGACGTGCATCGCCCTGCAAGGGGGCCAGGTTTTCCAGATTGCCCGCGTAGGTGAGCTTGTCCAAATTGAGCACGGGCTCATCAGACTGAGCCAGCCAGTCGAGTACAAAATTGGCGCCGATAAACCCCGCACCACCTGTTACCAGAATCATTGTTTTCTCTCCAAAGCAGCAGCGCGCAAAAAAAGGGCGCTCAAAGCGCCCTCGATTATCACCGCTGCCGGACGCGCGTCAGAAATGAATGCCCTGCATCATCTGCTGCAAGGCAACGGCTTCTGGCGACAACTGCTGGCGTACCGGTTTTTCGCCCGGCTTCTGCCCCTTCGCAGCGCCCGAGTCCGGAAACATCCGGAAACTCGTATTCATGGCGATTTGCGCCACACGCGGCAATAGCGCATGCAGCAACTGTCCCGTAATACCCAGTCGCGTGGCAATGCGTACCGGCTTGAAAATGCAGGCTTGGGCAATCATGTCAGCCGCCTCTTCAGGCGACAGCGTGGGCACGTTGTTGTACAGGCCAGTCGGCGCAATCATGGGCGTGCGCACCAGCGGCATGTTAATGGTGGTAAATGAGATGCCCCTATCAGCAAACTCGCTGGAAGCACAACGCGCCCATGCGTCCAGCGCCGCCTTGGAGGCAACATAGGCGCTAAAACGTGGCGCATTGGTCAGTACCCCGATCGAGCTGATGTTGACAACATGACCTTTCTTTTTGGCCACCATGCCGGGCAAGAAACCCATGGTGACCCGCAGGCAGCCAAAATAGTTGAGTTGCATTGTGCGTTCATAGTCGTGAAAGCGGTCATAGCTGGACTCGATGGCGCGGCGGATCGAACGCCCCGCGTTGTTGATCAGGAAGTCGACACCGCCATGTTCATCCATGACCAGCTTCACAAAGCGGTCGCAGTCGGCCATATCCGCAATATCGACCGGGTAGGCGACAAAGCTGTAACCCTTGGCCTTGGCCTCCATGCAGGCCTGGTCGAGTTTGTCCTGGTCGCGCCCACAAATCAGCGTGATCGCCCCGGCCTCGGCGAATTTGTGCGCTGCCGCCAAGCCGATGCCTGACGACCCCCCGGTGACCAGCACCACCTTGCCCCCGGCCGTGCCGCGCAGCGAATGATCGATGTGCAGGTCCGGGTCAAGATGGCGCTCCCAGTAATCCCACAGGCGCCAGGCGTAATCCTTCAGATTCGGGCAGGCCACGCCCGAACCCTTGAGTGCCGCCAGCGCCTCGCGACAATCAAAACGCGTCGGGTAATTGACAAACGTGAGCATGTCGCTCGGCAGACCGAGATCGTTCAGGACCGCATTGCGCACCCGGCGCACCGGGGCCAATGCCATCAAACCCTTGGTGACGGCGCGCGGAATGAAGCCGAGCAGCGCAGCGTTGACGAACAGGTTCATCTTCGGCGCATGCGCGGCCTGGCTGAAAATATCGAGCACATCGCCGACCCGATAGCCGACCGGGTCTACCAAGTGATAGCACTTTTTCGCAATACCCTTGCTGTGACTGATGGTGTCGAGCGCGTCAACCACGAAGTCAACCGGCACGATGTTGATACGTCCGCCTTCAAGTCCGACCGATGGCATCCAGGGCGGCAACAACTGGCGCATGCGCTGGATCATCTTGAAAAAATAATAGGGGCCATCAATTTTGTCCATCTCGCCGGTGTTGCTGTCCCCAACCACCATTGCAGGGCGGTACACCGACCAAGGCAGTTTGCATTCATGGCGCACGATCTTTTCGCTTTCATGCTTGGTCATGAAATAGGGATGATCATAGTTTTCGGCCTCTTCAAACATGTCCTCGCGGAACACGCCCTCGTACAGACCGGCCGCAGCAATCGAGCTGACATGGTGAAAATACCCGGCATCGAGCGCCTTCGCCAACTCGACCGTATTGCGCGTGCCATCGATGTTGACGGCGATCTGACTCTCCGCGTCAGCACCGAGGTCGTAGACTGCCGCCAAATGGTAAAAGTGATCAATCTGGCCTTTGAGCTGCTTGAGGTTCTCAGCAGAAACCCCGAGCTTCTTGCTGGTGAGGTCACCAAAAACCGGTACAACACGCGCCGCGCTGGCGCCCCAATATTGCCGCAGGGCCGCAAGCTTGGACTCGCTTTCCTTGCGCAACAGAAAGTAAACCACCGAACCCTTGTGCCCAAGTAGCTTCTTGACCAGCCGCTTTCCGATGAAGCCGGTCGCACCCGTGACGAAATACTGCATAAAACACCCCCGTTGTGATAGCGCATTCTTGCCCAAATCAGAGCTTTGGTGATTCAGCATAAACCCGCGCTTTGCGCGCCATGCTCGGCAAATGTTGCAGCCAGGCATAGCACCTCGGATGCCGCGCATGGCTAGACCGAAACCCCTAGAAATTTAGGAAGCCTCACCTACACAGCATCCGCATCAGGCTTTAGAGTTGATACCACTGCGTCAAGTTGCCAAATGCGGCGGCGCCGGATTTCTCAACTTCACTGGAGTTTCTCATGGTCACCAAACTGCAAAAAACAAAAACATCAAAAACATCAAAGAAAGCCGCCATGCCGCTGGCCGGTTCGGTTAAAGACTCGGCCCAACAAATTTGGCAAGCCGGCGTCGGCGCCTTTAGCAAAGCCCAGGCCGAAGGCACCAAAGCGATCGAGGCCCTCATCAAGGAGGGTGTCAGCATGCAGCGCAAGACCCAATCCGTCGCGGAAGAAAAAATCTCGGAAGCCAGTAGCAAAATGTCTAGCATGGCCACCGATATATCGTCCAAGGCTTCGGGCCAGTGGGACAAACTGGAGAGCATTTTCGAAGATCGCGTTGCTAAGGCCTTGAACAAATTGGGCGTGCCGTCTGCCAAGGACGTGAACGCCCTGATCGAGCGCATCAACGACTTGAATAAGAGCGTTCAAAAATTGTCGGCCAAGGGCGCAGCACCCAAAGCCGCTAAGAAGGTCGTCAAACCGGCCGCAAAAAAGGCACCGGCAAAGAAGGCTGCTGTCAAGCGCGCACCGGCCCGCAAGATTGTGACGCCTGCTGCTGCGGTCACCGCAGATTGAAGCGGGTTAGCGGGCCGTGAGCGATGACGCTTGCGGCATACGGCATGCATTGGCATGTTTGAAAGAGGGCGCTGTGGCGCCCTCTTTTACGTTTTCCGCCGCCTGCCATTGTTGCATCGCAATAACTTAGTGAACCGATCCGCCCTACACTTTGCTCTTATGAAACCCAAACCTAAAGGCGCACCAAGAATTGGACTTGCCCTGTCGGGTGGCGGTCCCTTGGGTGCAATTTACGAAATCGGCGCGCCATGCGCACTCGAGGAATCCCTGAACGGAATCAATTTCACCCGACTGCAGCAGTACGTGGGAGTGTCCGCTGGCGGCTTCATCGCCGCCGCTCTGGCCAACGGCATCAGCCCGCGCAAGCTGTGTGCTTCCTTTATCGAAAACGATCAGCAGACCGCCGAGAACTTCGATCCCTCTTGGCTCAGGATGCCAGCCTATGGTGAATTGGCGCGCCTGTTCTCGCAAGAAGGCCGAAGCAACGACTTCCGACAACTCAAAACTGAACTTACATTGGTCGCCACCAATCTGGACAGCGGTGAAGTTGAACCTTTTGGTCGCCCCGGTTGGGATCACGTGCCAATTTCCAAGGCTGTACAGGCCAGCGCCGCATTGCCCGAGCTGTTTCCACCGGTGGAGATCGACGTCAGCTACTACGTTGACGGCGTCCTGAAAAGGACCATAAATGCTTCAGTCGCCCTTGAGCAGGGCGTTGACCTCATGCTAGGCCTGAACCCTCTGGTCCCATTCGACGCCACTGAACCACGGGTTGCCAATGTCATGCGCCGCGGCCTGTCTGCCGAAAAGCAGCATATCCCGCGCATCGTAGACGGTGGCTTACCGGCAGTGCTGAGCCAGACCTTCCGCGCGCTGATTCACTCGCGTATGGTTCTTGGTATGCGACAGTACGAGCACGCCTACCAGCAGACGCGCCACATGCTGCGTTCGCGCAAGACCGGGCTATCCGGGAAGCTGTGGCGCCACGGCATCACGCTGCACCATGAAACCCTTGATGATCCGAAGCGGCATCTGAGTGCGCCAAGCAAGGCCCCGACACAGATCAGAAGGGCCATCGCCAGCCTGCAAAAAATCATGGACGATCTGGGCCATACGGTACGCTGCGCTGCCCACATGGAAGCACCCTCATGGTAAAGAAGGCGCCACGACGCACCGCCGAGCGAATTTTGGAAGTCACGCTGGCGCTGTTCAATCGGTTTGGCGAACCCAATGTATCGACCACATTGATCTCGGCCGAGCTTGGCATCAGCCCGGGCAATCTTTATTACCATTACCCGGCCAAAGAGGAACTCATCAACTCCTTGTTCGATCGCTTTGAACGCGATTTAAACGAGTTGCTCAATGCCAGCGATGGCGTGCGCGACGTGGAGGACGCCTGGTTCTTCATGCACTCCCTGTTCGAGCTGATCTGGCAATACCGCTTTTTCTACCGCGACCTCAATGACCTGCTGAGCAAGAACCGACGCCTGGAAACACATTTCCAAAGCGTCCTGAAAAACAAGACACGCGCCGTGCGCGCCCTGCTCGACGGCATGAGCCGCAGTGGCGCAATCAGCATTGACACGCGCGAGGTCGAGGCAACCGCCACCAGCATGGTGGTAGTGCTGACTTACTGGCTCAGCTTCGAATATGTGCGTGACCCACGCCGGGCACTCGAACCTGAAAACGCACAGTCTGCCCTGTTGCGCGGCGCGCAGCATGTGCTGAACCTGCTCGTACCTTACCTGGAACAAAGCCAACGCACGCACCTGCTCAAACTGGTGGGCGCCTACAATCATGGCGAAACATAATAATCCGGGCGGAGGAGACCACAATGGCCAAATGGACCGCTTTTCCCTATGCGGGTGACTACACCTTTGACATCGCCAGTGTCAAGAAGAACTGGGACCGCCTGCATGCCGGTGACGCCGAACCGCTACCCAAGGACATTGAGGTTCTGCGCGCATGGGCCTTGTTTCACAGCGGCGAATTCCAGAAAGCCGTTGACCTCGGACTCAAGCTTGGTGGCGACGGCCTCACCGTGGCCAACAAGGCGGCCTGTGTCTACGCCACCTACCTCGAAAAGCAGGAAAAGGCGCGCCTTGAGCTGTTTCTGGAAGTGGCGCGCCGGGCCGAAGCACAGGTCAGGAATGACCCGCTGAACATCAACGCCCAATATTGGCAGGCTTATGCCTTGAGCCGCTACAGTCAAGGCATCAGCGTGGCCAAGGCTTTGGCTCAGGGACTTGGCAGCAAGGTCAAGGTATCACTGGAAAATGTGATCAAACTGCAGCCCAAGCACGCCGACGCCCACATCGCGCTGGGTTCGTTTCACGCCGAGGTCATCGACAAGGTCGGCTCACTCATCGGCGGCATGACCTACGGCGCCAAAAAGGACACCGGTCTGGCATTGCTGCAGCAAGCCCTGAAACTGAACTTCTACTCAGCCCTTGGCATGATCGAATACGCCAACGCCATGCTCATGCTTGAAGGCGAAAAAATGATACAGGAGGCGACCCACCTGTACCAGCAGGCGGCCGCAGCGAAACCGCTGGATGCAATGGAACGGCTGGACGTGGAGCTGGCCAAGGTTGAACTGGCTGACGATTAGCCTGGCTGCACGCTGAGCAGCGGCGCCCGCCGCTGCTCAGCGCCGACCGTAGTCCTCATTCACCCCAGGGCAACATCAGGGTCAGCATGGAAAGCTTGGCAAATTCCGGCTCGAATTGATCGATGATCTTCTGTGGCTCAGGGCACAAGGTGGCGTCGCTGATAACCCCGAACTGCACGCCACCACCGTAGCTCAGAATCGAAACGCCCAGCCCGACGGTGCCCGATTGCGGCACCCAGAACAGACTTTGTTCCAGCGTGGAGCCGCATAATTTCAGCTTTTCGCGCGGCCCGGGCACATTGGTCATGACAGCCGTGGTCTTCTTGGAGAACAGGCCGAGCATGGCGTCCTGCGCCGGCTTGATCAACAGCCCCGCCACCGCCAGCAGCCCGAAAGCCAGCAAGGGCTGCATGCTGCCTTTCAAATCGTTCATGCGCCGGCGCACCTCGTACACCCGCTCGAGTGGATTCTCGATACCAATCGGCAACACGACGGGCGCCAGGCCAAAGCGGTTACCCAGTTTGTAGGCGTCTTCCAGCGCACGCAGGTTGACCGGCACCATGGCCCGGATCTCCTTGCCCGCGACATCGTCGCCAAATTGCTTCAGGTAGGCGCCAAGGGCGCCGGCAACACAGCTAAGCAAAACATCATTGATCGAGCAGTTCAAGGCCTTGCCGACGGCCTTGACCTCGTCCAACGGAATCGGCTGACACCAAGCGACACGTTTGCGCGCACCTGGTGTGCCTTTGAGGCGGGTTGGCGAGTCATCGGACATGAGCGCCAGCGCGGCACCGTCACGCAGCACCTGGTAAGCCATCTTGGCCAGGTCAAGCGAGCCCGAAAGACCTTTCTCGACTCCTTTTTGCGGCTCGATCATCATTTCCATCGCGTTGACCGCACCATCACCGGCGGCGCCTAGTGCCTTCACCGCAACATCGGTAAACGGCTTGACCAGGCTATCGGCAATCCATTCCTCAGCGCCTTCGATTCCACCATGGTGCAGGGCCTTGTCTTTGCGCAGCGGCGGTTCGCTTCCACCATCGAACGTCGACTGCGTTACCGAGATCAATGCGATCCCGTCAGCAATGCAATGATGAATCCGCACCAGCACCGCCGAACCACCCTGGTAGTGCTCGACCAGATGGAACTGCCATAACGGATGCTTCATGTCGAGTGGCGTTACAGCCAGTTCAGCCACCCGCGCCTGCAGTGCCTGCTGCTCCTTACCCGCCTTCGACACCGGCAGTGTCTCGCACACCACGTGCCGCTGAATCTGGAAGTCCGGGTCTTTGACCCAGGTGGCGCCTGCTGCGTCCTGCTGCACATACTGCCCGAAACGCGGGTACCTGAGAAAGCGCTCCTTGAGGCGTTCACACAAGGCCTGGTAGCTGACGCCGGGTTTGAGGATCCAGACACCGACAATCATCATCAGATTGCTAGGGGAGTCCATGCGCAACCATGCGGTATCAACCTTGGTCATGCGCTCACCGGTAATCCCCAGCGTGCCGTTGACCGCATTCGTCACATTTTTTTGCACCACTTTGGCGGCGCGACGCACCACCCTTCCGGTCTGATTGGTAACTTCTTTGCTGACGATTCGGGTAACCATGGAAACTCCAGATTCAGAAAAATTGGCATCAAAAATTCAACGCCAGGAAACCTTGCGTATTGTCAAGCGAAAACCGCGCTTAAGATAATGGGCAAATACCCCAATAGGGGGGTGTTTAACTTATCGGGAGACAACTATGTCGAATCTGAAAGCAAAATTCGAGGCCGCCGTGGCCAGTTCGAAGAACTTAACGGAGCGCCCTGACAACGCCACGCTACTCAAGATCTACGCCCTGTACAAGCAGGCGAGCACTGGCGACAACACCGAGAAGAAGCCCGGCTTTGGCGACATGGTGGGGCGTGCCAAATGGGACGCCTGGAACAATCTGAAAGGCACGGCCAGCAATGAGGCCATGCAGCAGTACATCGATTTGATCGAATCGCAGAGCTGAGCCCGGGGCGCCCCGACGCTCATTTCTTCATGGCCGTGTGCTTTCTCGCGACCGGCTTGACCGCGAGCAATTCATCGAGATTGCGCACGATCTCGCTCTCAATGCGGCCCTTGAAGGCGCCCACCAAGAAACCGAGTTTCGCCTTGAGTTCGAAATGGTCGCGCGTGACGGTCAGCGTGCCGTCGACACCGGCCCGGGTAAAACAAACTTCATCCTCAAGCTTGCCTTCTTCGTAGGTGCAGACCATGCCGAATTCTTTTTCCACATGTTCGGCCCAGGTGAAGGCCAGTTTGCGCGCTGCGTGCAAACCGAGCGCGTGTTCGCGCAGGATGTGAAGATCAGCCACTTGAATGCTCCCTTGCTAGTTGCTTCAAAAACTCAATCCGCTGCGAACCTGGTTGTTGCGCCAGACGTCTGACTGCATCATAAAACCGCTGCCAGTCCTGCCCCTCCCGCTCGAACACGGCCTCGAAAGCCGGCACCAGTTCATCGTAGGCGGCCTGGATGCCGAAGCTCGCATTGTTCGCGCTCGCAACCCAGACGTCATAGCCCGCGTAACCGCCCCAGCCAGCTTTCAGACTGGCATAGTCTGCACGAAAAACCCGCATCGTTTGACTTTTCATTGCCAGCAGGGTCGGCCGGTCCATGGCGGCCAGCTCGTTCTGCCGGTAAATGCCTGTCAGGCGCTGGCGCGTGGCCAGTGACAATTCCCGAAACTGCCTGCGCCGGGCGTCAAACGCCGCGTATTCGCGCCGGCTCTCGGGCGAACCCTGCGCCGCGAGCCAGCGCTCGCCGCCCAGACGCTCCACTGCGGTCGCAAACGATTCATTGAACAGGGTGTCATCCTTGACGTACAGCACCTGATGCGCCAGTTCGTGAAAGATCATGCGCGCCAACTCGCCTTCCGGGTAGCGAGCAAAGGTGTTGAGCAACGGATCACCCCCGACCCAGTTCGACCAGCCCAGCGTGGAGTAAGCCGGTACGCCATAAACACTGACCTCCAACCCCTCATCCTGCAATGCCCGACCCTGCGCGCGGGCTTCAGCCTGATCAAAATAGCCCCGGTAAGCGACACAACCGGCCACCGGGAAACACGAGGGCTTGACGGTCAATGAAAATTCAGGCGCGGCCACCACATTCCAGACCACAAAGGGGCGTTGCAAATCAGCATAGCGGTGGTAACTGGCGTTGTCGGGCAAGCCGAGCTCAGTCACGGCAAAGCTGCGCATGCGCTGCGCCAGCACCAGACGCTGCTTCAATGCGGCCGGCGTGTTCTCGTCGGCCAGCCACTGCTCAATCGGACGCGCCGAGTGCAGCACCTGCAGGTGACCCCCAACCGATTGCAGGTAATACGGCGCCTCGGCACAAGCGCAGAGCAAGGTCGACGCAATCAGGCAGACAAGAAGACGGACGGTTCGCATGGCGGTTCAGTTTACGATGCGGTCCTATGCTCTACAAATTCAAATCAAAAAACACCGGTGATCTCATCATGTTGCAGCCCAACGGGCGGCGCGTGCTGGAGATCATTGGCAAAGTGGCGCCCGACGACACCGAAGGCAGCACGGCCAAAGGCATCATCCTGCCGCAGCAGATGGCCGCCGCAGTAGTGGCACTGGAAGCCGCCGTTGTCAACGAAGAAGCAGAGCAGGCCGCCGCCAAGGCGGTAGCCCTGGCGCGCAACGAAGCCGTACCGCGCTTTGAGGCGATCTCTCTGCGCCAGCGCACCCTGCCCTTTATCACCATGCTGCAGCGCTGCGAAAAGACCGGGCACGAAATCGTCTGGGGTGTCTGACGCCGACGGCTACTCAGTCGACCTTGGCACCGGACGCCTTCACCACCGGCGCCCACTTCTTGATTTCAGCATCGATCAGGGCGGCGAATTCCTGCGGTGTATTGCCACTCGGGATGGCGCCCTGGGCCAACAGTTTTTCCTTCATCGCCGGCGTCTTGAGTGCCTTGGCGGCTTCCTGCTGCAAGCGCAGAACCACATCGGCTGGCGTGCCGGCCGGCGCCAACAAACCAAACCAGCTGCTGGCTTCAAAGCCTTTGAGCTTGCCTGCTTCTTCCACCGTCGGCAGATCCGGCAGGGCCGCCGAGCGCTGGGAACTGGTGACGGCAAAGGCCTTGAGCTTGCCAGCCTTGATCTGAGCCATTGAGGACGGCAGGTTGTCAAACATCACATCGACCACGCCCGACAGCATACCCATCATGGCCGGTCCGGAGCCGGTGTACGGGATGTGCGTCATGAAGATGCCGGTCATGGATTTGAACAGCTCTCCGGCCAGATGGATGGAGGTGCCGTTGCCACTGGAAGCCATGTTGAGCTCGCCTGGATGCGCTTTGGCGTAGGCAATGAAGTCGAGCACGCTGTTGATGCGCAGCGCCTTGGCCTTGTCGGCATTCATCTCCATCACATTCGGCACGCCGGCGACCATTGTGATCGGGGCAAAGTCCTTTTGCGGATCGTAGGGCAGGCGGCTGTAGAGCGACTTGTTGATGCCGTGGGTACCCACGGTCCCCATCAACAGCGTGTAGCCATCTGCAGGCGCCTTGGCGACGATATCGGCGCCCAGATTGCCGCCAGCCCCGGCACGGTTGTCGATCACAAAAGGCTGGCCAAATGCTTTTGACAGTTCGGGTGCAATGGCGCGCGCCAGGATGTCGGTTGTGCCACCCGGTGCAAACGGCACGACGATCCTGACCGGTTTGACTGGCCAGGCGGTCTCGCCCCATGTCGGGCTTGTGATTGCCATGCCCGCCAGCACGATAAGGATCAGACGGCGCAGCGGCGGCAGGTTTGTTGTCATCAGAGTCTCCTTTTCATTTGGGTTCTGACGCAACGATAACCGGCAGACCGGAATTAGACAATGGGGCGGATCGTGAACACGGCGGCGCGCAGCGCCTGCAGGTTCAAAACCCGCAGGCCACCGTATTCGACCCGGATCACGCCCTGCGCTGCAAGCGCCGTCAGGGCTTCATTCACACGCTGACGCGACAGCCCGACCAGGTAAGCCAGTTCCTGTTGCGTGATGCGCAGCACCTCACCCACCCCCGGATAAAGAACCGGATTGAAGAGCGCGGCCAGACTGAGGGCAACCCGGACATCGGGATTGTTCATGCGGTCGATTTCACGTGCGGCAATGAACTGGCCCAGGCGCTCATTGAGCTGGTTCATGATGAAGCGATTGAAGCCGATCGAGTGATCAAGCAGCCAATGAAAAGTTTCAACGTGCAGACCCGCCACGCGGCTGGTGCGCAAGGCCTGGATGTTGTAGCGATAGGTCTCGCGCTTCAAGGCCGTGCCCTCGCCAAACCAACCCCCGGGCGGCATGCCAACGTAGGTCATGGTCCGGCCTTCGGCGTTTTCTGTACTCATCTTGAGCAGGCCATCGACCACGCCAAACCAGTAGGTCACAGGGCGCCCGGTGCGGCACACGTATTCGCCGGGACTGGCTTCCGTGATCTTCAGATCATCCACGGCACGCTCGCGTTCAGGCGGCGTCAGGACGCGAATCCACGGAATCGCATCAAGCTCGGCCGTCGTCAAGGTGCGTCGACGCTGGTGCAAAGACTTGTCATAACTCATCGAATTGGCGTTCCAGAGTTTGGTCAGGGATGCAGGGAAAACACCTACCAAGAAATGCATTGATTGTCGTCCAAACGACAACCTGACGTCAAATGAAGTTCTATTATTCACCCTATTCCAGCAGCTGCACCACCAGGACTCAGGCTGCTGATCGTCAATTCAGGGCAGACCCACGAATCTGCCAAATAAGTTCAATAGTTTGAAGACAGGGTACCGGGATGCAGACCACATTTCCTCGACTTCTTCTGAATCACGCGACACAGCGGCCGACCGAGCCCGCCATGCGTGAAAAAGAATACGGCATCTGGCAAGCGCTTTCGTGGGCTGACCTGGCCGCGCTGGTGGAGCAGTTGGCCTGCGGCCTGCACCAAGCCGGCCTGCGCCGAGGCGAGCACATGATCGTGATCGGAGCCAACCGCCCGCGCCTGTACGCCACCATGCTGGCCGTGCAGTCGATTGGCGCGGTGCCGATTCCACTGTACCAGGATGCGGCAGCGCCCGAATGTGTGTTCCCGATCAACAACGCAGAAGTGCGATTTGCCTTCGCCGAAGACCAAGAGCAGGTCGACAAACTGCTCGAAATCCGCGACGAGTGCCCGCAACTGAGCAACATCTACTTCGACGATCCACGCGGACTGCGCAACTATGCCGAAACCGGACTGGCCGCCCTTGACGAATTGATCACCAGCGGCCAAAGCTACGCAGCAGCGCATCCCGACTTTTTCAAGACCGCGGTCGACCAGATCCAGGCCTCCGATGTCGGCGCCATGTTCTTCACCTCCGGCACCACGGGCAACCCCAAGGGTGTGGTGCACACCCACAACTCGCTGCTCAACCGGGCCAAAGCCGGCGCCGATTTCGACAAGCTGACCCACACCGAAGAAGTGCTGGCCTACCTGCCACCGGCCTGGATTGGCCAGAACATCTTCAGCTACGCGCAGTGGCTGGCCTGCGGCTACGTTGTGAACTGCCCGGAGTCGGCGGCCACCGTCACGATCGACCTCAAGGAAGTCGGCCCAACCTACTACTTTGCCCCGCCACGCGTGTTCGAAGGCCTGCTCACCAGCGTGATGATCCGCATGGAAGATGCCGGCGCCATCAAACGGCGCATGTTCCACTACTTCATGTCGGTGGCACAACGCGTCGGCCCGAACAAGATGGACGGCAAATCGCTCGGTTTCACCGACGCCCTGATTTACGGGCTCGGCAATTTCCTGGTCTATGGCCCCTTGCGCAACAACCTCGGCATGAGCCGCGTGCGCGTTGCCTATACCGCCGGCGAAGCGATCGGCCCGGACCTGTTCAGTTTCTATCGCTCCATCGGCATCAACCTCAAGCAGCTCTACGGCTCGACCGAGACTGCCGTGTTTGTCTGCCTGCAACCCGACAACGAAGCGCGCGCCGACACCGTCGGCGTGCCCTGCCCCGGCGTTGAAATCAAGGTCGCCGACGACGGCGAGATCCTGGTCAAGTCGCCGGGCCTGCTCAAGGAATACTTTAAGAACCCGGCCGCCACGGCCGAGGTACTGAGCGCCGACGGCTGGTACCACACCAGCGATGCCGGCTTTCTGGATGCGCACGGTCACCTCAAAATCATCGACCGCGTCAAGGACGTGGGCCGGATCAGGGGTGGTGCCAATGACGGCGCCATGTTTGCGCCGAAGTATGTGGAGAACAAACTCAAGTTCTTCCCGCATATCAAGGAAGTAGTGGCCTACGGTGACGGACGCGAAAAAGTCTGCGTCATGATCAATATCGATTTCGACGCCGTCGGCAACTGGGCCGAGCGCCGCAATCTGCCCTATGCCGGCTACACCGATCTGGCGCAAAAGGCCGAGGTCTATCAACTGATCAAGGAATGCGTGGAAAAGGTCAACGCCGACCTGAGCGTGGACCTGCTGCTGGCCGGCTCGCAGGTCAGCCGCTTCCTGGTGCTGCACAAGGAACTCGACGCCGATGACGGCGAGCTGACCCGGACCAACAAGGTGCGCCGCGGCTTTATCGCGGAGAAATACGACGTCCTGATCGACGCCCTGTACGGTGGCAAGACCACGCAGTTCATTGAAACCCAGGTCAAGTTCGAGGACGGCCGCACCGGCAGCGTCAGCGCCACGCTGCGGATCGACGATGCAAAAACCTTCACACCGGTCAAGGCGGCAGCATGACAACAACGCAGGAAACAAACATGAGCGAGGCTGCACCGGCCCAAGCGGCCAAGAAGATCGGCGACGTCATTCTTGACGTCAAGAACATCTCCCTGAGTTTCGGCGGCGTCAAGGCGCTGACCGATATTTCATTCAACGTGCGCGAGCACGAGATTCGGGCCATCATTGGCCCGAACGGCGCCGGCAAGAGTTCGATGCTCAACTGCATCAACGGCGTCTACACGCCGCAGCAGGGCGCCATCACCTTCCGCGGCAAGACCTTCAATCACATGGACAGCCACCAAGTGGCGGTCATGGGCATTGGTCGCACGTTCCAGAACCTGGCCTTGTTCAAAGGCATGAGCGTGATCGATAACATCATGACCGGGCGCAACCTCAAGATCAAGAGCAATCTGCTGATGCAGGCCCTGCGCATCGGGCCGGCGCAGCGCGAAGAGGAAATGCACCGCGAGAAGGTCGAACTCATCATCGACTTCCTGGAAATCCAGGCTTATCGCAAGACGCCGGTCGGCCAGTTGCCCTACGGCCTGCAAAAGCGCGTTGACCTGGGCCGCGCCCTGGCGATGGAGCCGCAGGTCTTGCTGCTCGACGAGCCGATGGCCGGCATGAATGTCGAAGAAAAGCAGGACATGTGCCGCTTTGTGCTCGATGTCAACGAGGAGTTCGGTACCACCGTGGTCCTGATCGAACACGACATGGGCGTGGTCATGGACATTTCCGACCGTGTCGTCGTGCTCGACTACGGCAAGAAGATCGGCGACGGCACCCCCGACGAAGTACGCAACAACGAAGAAGTGATCAGCGCCTATCTGGGCACGGACCACTGAAGCCGCGGAGAAAAATAATGACGATTGCCTCTTTTCTGGAAACACTGCTTGGCGGCCTGATGGTCGGCATGCTCTATTCGCTGGTGGCGCTGGGCTTTGTACTGATTTACAAGGCGTCTGGCGTGTTCAACTTTGCGCAGGGCGCCATGGTGCTATTCGCAGCACTGGCCATGGCCCGCTTTTCCGAGTGGATACCGGCATGGACCGGCATCAACAACCCCGTGCTGTCCAACTTGGCGGCCTTCATCATCGCCGGCGCAATCATGTTTGTGGTGGCGTGGCTGATCGAACGCCTCGCCTTGCGCCATCTCGTGAATCAGGAAGCCACCACGCTGCTCATGGCCACGCTGGGCATCAGCTACTTCCTGGACGGCATCGGCCAGACTATTTTCGGTAGCGACATCTACAAGATCGATATCGGCATGCCGAAAGACCCGATCATGGCGTTCGAAAGCGTGTTCGAGGGCGGCATCCTGATCAACAAGGAAGACCTTTATGCCGCGCTGATTGCCGCCGTGTTGGTAACGCTGCTCAGCGTATTCTTCCAGAAGACGGCAACCGGTCGCGCCCTGCGCGCAGTGGCCGATGACCACCAGGCGGCGCAGTCGATCGGCATCCCACTTAACCGCATCTGGGTCATCGTCTGGTGCGTGGCTGGCGTCGTGGCCTTGGTGGCCGGCATGATCTGGGGCAGCAAACTGGGCGTGCAGTTTTCACTCACCACGGTCGCCATGCGCGCCCTGCCGGTCGTGATCCTGGGTGGTCTGACCTCCGTGCCCGGCGCTATTCTGGGCGGTCTCATCATCGGCGTCGGGGAAAAACTGTCGGAGGTTTTCCTCGGTCCCTACGTCGGCGGTGGTATCGAAATCTGGTTTGCCTATGTGCTGGCCCTCGTATTCCTGCTGTTCCGGCCGCAAGGTTTGTTCGGCGAGAAGATTATTGATCGTGTCTGACCGCAACCAAGAAAAGAAACATCATGTTCTACAGAGAAAACGGCCAGTTCAAGACCACTTATCGCGCTGACCAGCAGATCTTCCCGATTGCGCAGGACCGCTGGGCTGTGCTGCTGCTGATTGCAGCCGCCTACATCGTAGTGCCCCTGCTGACCAGCGGTTACATGTACCGCGCCATCTTCATTCCGTTCCTGATCATGGCGCTGGCCGCTCTGGGCGTGAACATCCTGGTTGGCTATTGCGGACAGATCTCGCTCGGTTCGGGCGCCTTCATGGCGGTCGGCGCCTATGCCGCCTTCAACTTCTTTGTGCGCATCCCCGGCATGCCGCTGATCCCGGCGCTGATTCTGGGCGGCCTGTGCTCCAGCGCTTTCGGCATTCTGTTTGGTCTGCCCAGCCTGCGTGTCAAAGGTCTGTACCTGGCGGTGGCGACACTGGCGGCGCAGTTCTTCAGCGACTGGATGTTTCTGCGCATCAAGTGGTTTACCAACGATTCCACGTCGGGTTCGGTCTCGGTCACGGGCCTGCAGGTATTCGGTCTGCCGATCGATTCCCCGCTCTCCAAATACCTGTTTTGCCTGACGATTCTGGTGGTGCTGGCGCTGTTGTGCAAGAACCTGGTGCGCTCAGCCATCGGGCGCGAGTGGATGGCGATCCGCGACATGGACGTGGCTGCCGCCGTGATCGGCATCCGCCCGATGTACGCCAAGCTCAGCGCCTTTGCCGTCAGTTCCTTCATCGTCGGCGTCGCTGGCGCGCTGTGGGGCTTTGTCTACCTGAGCGCCTGGGAGCCGGCCGCATTCTCGGTTGACCTCTCGTTCAAGTTGCTGTTCATGGTCATCATCGGCGGCATGGGCTCCATCATGGGCAGTTTTTTCGGTGCCGCCTTCATCGTCGTCTTGCCGATTGCCCTGAACCAGTTCCTGCCCCTGCTCGGTTCACTGGCCGGTGTCCAGGTTTCAACGGCCGTCACCTCGCACGCCGAATTGATCATCTTCGGCGCCCTGATCGTCTGGTTCCTGATCGTCGAACCGCACGGCCTGGCCAAGTTGTGGTCCATCGGCAAGCAAAAACTGCGTCTTTGGCCTTTCCCGCATTGAACCCAATATTTCGTCAGTCGTTTTTCGTTCGTTAACCCAGGCACCCCGGTGCTATCCACTCAGGAGACAAGCATGAAAATTAGAAATCTAGCAGCGGCAGCCTTGATCGCAGCCGTTGGTTCCACGGCGTTCGCGCAGGCCAAGGAGCAGTTCTTCCCCCTGTTGTCCTACCGCACCGGCGCCTATGCCCCAAACGGCATCCCATGGGCCGACGGCAAGCAGGACTATCTCAAGCTGGTCAATGCGCGCGACGGCGGCATCAACGGCGTCAAGATCACCTTCGAGGAATGCGAAACCGCCTATGCGACCGACCGTGGCGTGGAATGCTACGAGCGCCTGAAGAGCCGCCCCGGCGTCACAATGATTGACCCGCAGAGCACCGGCATCACCTTTGCGTTGACTGAAAAAGCACCGGCCGACAAGATGCCCCTGATGACGACCGGCTATGGACTGGCGGTGTCGCAGGACGGTATGGCCTTCAAATGGAACTTCCCCTTGATGGGCAGCTACTGGACCGGTGCCGACATCTTGATCCAGCACATCGGCAAGAGCCTGGGTGGTCTGGACAAACTCAAGAGCAAGAAGATCACGCTGGTCTACCACGACAGTCCGTTCGGCAAGGAACCGATCCCGCTGCTGCAGGAACGCGCCAAGATGCACGGCTTTGATCTGCAATTGCTGCCAGTGACAGCGCCCGGCGTGGAGCAAAAGGCGACCTGGCTTCAGGTGCGTCAATCCAAGCCCGACTATGTGCTGCTGTGGGGCTGGGGTGTGATGAACTCCACCGCGCTCAAGGAAGCGCAGGCCACCGGCTACCCGCGCGACAAGATGTACGGCGTATGGTGGGCTGGTGCTGAGCCAGACGTCAAGGACGTTGGTGCTGGCGCCAAGGGCTACCACGCGCTGGCCATGCACAGCTCGGGCCAGCAACCCAAGGTGATGCAGGACATCCTGAAGTACGTCCACGCCAAGGGTCAGGGCTCTGGTCCGAAGGATGAAGTCGGCGCTGTGTTGTACACCCGTGGTGTCGTCATCTCCATGCTGTCGGTGGAAGCTGTGCGCCGTGCCCAGGAACGCTTTGGCAAAGGCAAGGTCATGACCACCGAGCAAGTGCGCTGGGGTCTCGAAAATCTGGCACTCGACCAGAAGAAACTTGACGCACTCGGTTTCAACGGCGTGATGCGGCCGATCAGTACATCTTGCCAGGATCACATGGGTTCGACCTGGGCTCGCATTCAGGACTGGGACGGCACCAAGTGGGCGCCCTCCTCGGATTGGTACGAGGCGGACGAACAGATTCTCAAGCCGATGATCAAGGCCGGTGGAGAAAAATACCTGGCCGACAAGAAGATGACACGCCGCACAACGGCGGATTGCCAGTCCTGATCGATTTGTCACCCCGGGCCCGGCCCGGGGTGACAGTCCAACCCGAAGCACTGCGTGCAGTGCTTCCGATTGGTAAAAGGTAACACGCTATGGACCCCAAAAATATCGTTCTCAACGTCAATGGCATCGAGGTCATTTACAACCACGTCATTCTGGTGCTCAAGGGTGTTTCCCTGACCGTGCCCGAAGGCAAGATCGTGGCCATTCTGGGCGGCAATGGTGCCGGTAAGACGACCACGCTGCGTGCCATTTCGAACCTGCTGCAGGGCGAGCGCGGCGAGGTCACCAAGGGCTCAATCGAGTTGCGCGGCGAACGCATCGAGAACCTGACGCCAGCCGACCTGGTCCAGCGCGGCGTGGTGCAGGTGATGGAAGGGCGCCACTGCTTTGCGCACCTGACGATCGAGGAAAACCTACTCACCGGCAGCTACACCCGAAAAGAAAAGGGCGAGATCACGCGCAACCTGGAAAAGGTCTACACGTATTTTCCGCGCCTGAAAACCCGGCGCACCAGCCAGGCCGCCTACACCTCGGGCGGTGAGCAGCAGATGTGCGCCATTGGCCGCGCCCTGATGGCCAACCCCAGCATGGTGCTGCTCGACGAACCCTCGATGGGTCTGGCGCCGCAGATCGTGGAAGAAGTGTTCGAGATCGTGAAAGACCTCAACCACAAGGAGAAGGTCACCTTCCTGCTGGCTGAGCAGAACACCAACATGGCGCTCAAGTACGCCGATTACGGCTACATCATGGAGTCGGGCCGCGTCGTGATGGACGGCGCCGCCAATGACCTGGCGAATAACGAGGACGTCAAGGAGTTCTACCTCGGCGTGGGCGGCGGAGAGCGCAAGAGCTTCAAGGACGTCAAGAGTTACAAGCGCCGCAAGCGCTGGCTCGCTTGACATTGTTGACCCCGCAGATTGGCACGGCAGCGGACGCTGCTTCAATGGAAAGAAGATATGTCGAACTATTACGATGCGTTGGAAACGCGCGACAGCGCCGCCCGTGAAGAAGCCCTTATGGCGGCCTTGCCTGGCCAGATTGCGCATGCCAAAGCGTCGTCTGCGGCCCTGCAGCAGATTCTCAAGGACGTCAACCCGGCGCTGGTGGCGAGCCGGCAAGCTCTGGCCAGTCTGCCGGTGACACGCAAACACGAATTGCTGGAACGCCAGCAGGCCGCGCGCGCCAACGACGCTGCCGATGTATTTGGCGGTTTCAGCGCCATTGGCTACGGCGCGCGCATGCCGCGCATTTTTGCCAGCCCAGGTCCGATCTACGAACCCGAAGGCGCAGCCAAGGATTACTGGCGCATGGCACGCGCCATCTTTGCCGCCGGTTTTCGTCCAGGCGAACTGATCCACAACAGCTTCAGCTACCACTTCGTGCCCGCCGGCTCGATGATGGAATCGGGCGCACACGCGCTCGGTTGCACCGTGTTTGCCGGCGGTACCGGCCAGACCGAGCAGCAGGTTCAGGCGATGGCCGAGTTGCGTCCGGCTGGTTATATCGGCACGCCCAGTTTCCTCAAAATCATTCTGGACAAGGCCGCGGACATGGGCGTCGCGTTGCCCAGCGTGACCAAAGCCATGTTTGGCGGCGAGGCCTTTCCGCCCTCGCTGCGCGACTGGTTTGCCGAGCGCGGTGTTGCCGGTTACCAGTGCTACGCGACGGCCGATGTCGGCTCCATTGCCTACGAGACCGCCGCCCGCGAAGGGCTGGTCATTGACGAGGGTGTGATCGTCGAAATCGTGCGACCCGGCACCGGCGACCCGGTGGCAGCCGGCGAGGTGGGTGAAGTTGTGGTGACGACACTCAACCCCTATTACCCGCTGGTTCGTTTCGGCACCGGCGATCTGTCAGCGGTGCTGGCCGGCCCCTGCCCAACCGGACGCACCAATGTGCGCATCAAGGGCTGGATGGGACGCGCCGACCAGACCACCAAGATCCGCGGCATGTTTGTCCATCCGGGCCAGGTTGCCGACATCATCAAGCGCTTCCCCGAAGTCGCTCGCGCGCGCCTGGTGGTCACCGGTGCGATGGCGAACGACACCATGACGCTCAAGGTCGAGACCGCCTGCGGCGGCCCCGATGCGCTCGCCACGAAGATCGGCGAAGCCATTCGCGATGTCACCAAGCTGCGCGGCGATGTCGAATTCCTGCTCCCCGGCAGCCTGCCCAACGACGGCAAGGTGATTGAGGACGCACGCAGCTACAGCTGAGGCCACGTACCCGGGTTGTCATGCCGGACCTGATCCGGCATCCACTGCCACGCAGACCATGGATTGCGGGTCGGGCCCGCAATGACAACACGAGGTTCATGGAACCTATGCAGTTTCGGCGCACGAAACAGGATCCTCGCAATGACGACAGCGCAACATGATTAACCGCGAAGCAAAGCCGGGTATTGCCGTTTGAGTTACCGTGGTCATTCAACACTCATTTGAATCGATGCCATGAAACTCAAGTACACACTCCTGTCGGCAGTCACGTCCTTGGTTTTGGCCGCAGCTGGCAGCAACGCGCTCGCCGCCCTGGCGGTTGGCGCCACGGCGCCGGATTTCACGACTGAAGCGGCGCGTGCTGGTAACGCCTTCAAGTTCTCGATGGCCGACACCTTGAAGAAGGGGCCGGTCGTGCTCTACTTCTACCCAAAGGCCTTTACCAGCGGCTGCACGATTGAGGCGCACAACTTTGCCGAAGCCACACCCAAATTCAACGCACTCGGCGCCACCGTGGTCGGCATCTCAAACGACGATATCGAGACCCTGAAGAAGTTTTCAACCGAGGCCTGCCGCGACAAATTTGCGGTGGCCGCCGACAAGGGGGCGCGCATCATGAAGGAATACGACGCCGCCCTGTGGGTCAAACCCGACATGGCTGATCGCATTTCCTATGTCATCAGCCCACAAGGTAAGGTGCTCTACGTCTTCTCCAGCCTGAGCCCAGACCAGCACGTTGAGAACACACTCAAGGCTGTCCAAACCTGGCGCGCTGGCACTCCGCAGTAAAACGGACGAGCGCCGAACGCAAGGGTCGCCGTACCACTACTTTCGTCATCGCGAGCGCAACGTGGCGGTCCATGCCTTCTGAATGCATGGATTGCCACGTCGTCTATGAACAGTCGCCGACGCGCCTGTAGCCCGCATGAAGCCGAAGGCGCAATACGGGCTCAAACTCACACCGGTTCGCGGTACTGCTCTTCCTGCAACTTGGCTTGCGCTGCCGCAAGACGCGCGATCGGCACGCGCGGGCCCGAGCAGGAAACGTAGTTGAGCTTGATGTAATGGCAGAAGTGGATGGAGCCGGGATGGCCACCGTGCTCGCCGCAGATGCCGATCTTCAGATCCGGGTTGGTCTCGCGGCCCTGTTTCACTGCCATCTTCATCAACTGCCCGACGCCCTTGATGTCGAGCACTTCAAACGGGTTGTCTTCCAGAATACCGGTCTCGTTGTAGAACGGCAGGAACTTGTTCTCGGCATCCTCGCGGCTGAAGGAGAAGGTGGCCTGGCTCAAGTCGTTGGTGCCGAACGAGAAGAACTCGGCAATCTCCGCCATGCGCCCGGAGCGCACGCAGGCCCGCACGACCTCGAGCATGGAGCCGAACTTGAATTGCACGTTGATGCCGTGCGTCGCCTTGACCTCCAGCCGGATGCGCTGAACATAGCTATGGATGCGTTTGAGCTCCTCGACCGTGGCCACCTGCGGCACCATGATCTCGGGGTAAATCTCGATGCCGTCCCTGGCACACAGTGCAGCGGCTTCCAGAATGGCACGGATCTGCATCGAGTAGATCTCGGGGTAGGTAATGCCCAGGCGCACCCCGCGATGCCCGAGCATCGGGTTCACTTCGGACAGCGCGCGCACTTTCTTGAGGATCTTTTCCTTGCGCTCAATCACGTCTTCTTCCAGGTGCGAATCCTTGAAGGTGTGCAGGCCGTCCATCAGCTTGGTCAGACCGTCGGCATATTGCTGGTACAGCTTGGGATTGAGCAGCTTGAGCGTGTCGGGCAGTTCTTCCAGCCCCTTGATCGTGTCGCGCAACTGGTGCAGGTGCGCGATTTCGAGCTCGAGCTGTGCGGCGGTCGGCAGGAACTCGTGCATCGGCGGATCGAGCAGGCGCACCGTCACCGGCAGGCCCTTCATGGCCTTGAATATGCCCTTGAAGTCGGAGCGCTGGATTGGCAACAACCGCTCCAGCGCCGCCTGACGCTCTTCCAGCGTCTCGGCCAGAATCATTTCTTGCACGATCGGCAGGCGATCCGTGCTGTTGAACATGCGCTCGGTGCGGCACAGGCCGATGCCCATGGCACCAAATTCACGCGCGCGCTGTGCATCTTCGGGCGTATCGGCGTTGCCCATCACCTTGAGGGTGGCGACCTCGTCGGCCCAGTGCAGCAGCGTGTCCATTTCCTCGGAGAATTCCGCTTCCACCGTCGGCACTTCGCCAGCGTAAACATGGCCGCTGCCACCGTCGATGGTGATGATGTCGCCTTCCTGCAAGGTGGTGTCGCCGATCTGGGCACTGCGCAACAGGACGTTGATGACGATCTGCTCACAGCCCGAGACGCAGGGCTTGCCCATGCCGCGCGCCACAACCGCCGCGTGCGAGGTCTTGCCGCCGCGGCTGGTCAGGATGCCCTGGGCCTGGAAGAAGCCATGGATGTCTTCGGGCTTGGTTTCCTCGCGCACCAGAATGATTTTTTCACCGGCGCGTCCACGCGCTTCAGCCGTATCGGCGTCGAACACAATCTTGCCCGAAGCCGCGCCGGGCGAGGCCGACAGACCCTGCGCCAGTGACTTGCCGTGGAAATTGGGCGCCAGTTGCGGCACCAGCAACTGTTCGAGCATGGCCGGGTCAACGCGCAGCAGGGCGCGCTCCTTGCTGATCAGACCCTCGTGGAACATCTCGACCGAACTGCGCACCATGCCACGCGCGTTCATCTTGCCGTTGCGCGTCTGCAGGCAGTAGAGCACGCCCTTCTCGATCGTGAACTCGAAATCCTGCACCTCGTGGTAATGCGATTCCAGACGGTGATGCAGCGTCATCAACTGGCGGTAGATTTCCGGCATCTCCTGTTCCATCTCGGCAATCGCCTTCGGTGTGCGTATGCCGGCCACCACGTCCTCGCCCTGGGCGTTAACCAGGTATTCACCGTAGATCATGTTCTCGCCGGTGCCGGGGTTGCGCGTGAAGCCGACGCCGGTGCCGGAATCGTTGCCCATGTTGCCAAACACCATGGTGCAGATGTTGACCGCCGTGCCGTTGGCTTGGTCCTTGGTGATGCGGAACTGCTTGCGGTAGTCAACGGCCCGCTTGCCCATCCAGGAGCGGAACACCGCCGCGACCGAGATTTCGAGCTGCTCGTAGGGGTCCTGCGGAAACGGCTTGCCGGTGTGCTGCTCGACGATGTGTAAAAACTCGTGCGCCAACTCCTTCAGGTGTTCGGTCTGTAGGTCCACGTCCTGCGCGGCGGCATACTTGCGCTTGATCGCCGCCATGTGCTCGTCAAAATGCTCGTCACTGATATTGAGCGCGATCTTGCCGAAGAGTTGGATAAAGCGGCGGTAGGCGTCGTACGCAAAGCGCTCGTTGCCGGTCAGTGCAATCAGACCCTTGAGCGAGACATCGTTGAGCCCAAGGTTGAGGATGGTGTCCATCATGCCAGGCATCGACATGGCCGATCCCGAGCGCACAGAAATCAAAAGCGGATTCGTACCGTCGCCAAAACCCTTGCCAGTCTTCTTCTCCAGCACCGTCATGTGTTGCCTGATTTCATCCATCAGGCCCGCCGGCAACTGGTTTTTCTCCAGATAGGCATTGCAGGCGTCGGTGGTGGCGGTGAAGCCCGGCGGCACGTTCAGGCCGATCTGCGTCATCTCGCACAGATTCGCACCCTTGCCGCCCAGCAAGATCTTGTTCTTGCCATCACCCTCTTCGAATGAAAAAACGTATTTTTTGCTGCCGGCCATGATTCTTACTCCTTCTAATGCGTTGTGATTGCCCTGATTCAGTTTAAGCCGCTTTGCACAGCGTCCAAGCGCTATCTGAACAGACCTTGATCTAAGGCCGAATTGCATTGCTCCGGATCGCTGCGATGGCGACAGCACCGGCCATCCCGCGCAGGCCATCGCCGGCGGTGGGATAGCGCAGACGCAAGCGCAGTTCCTGCTTCAGGCGCGTGTTGTCCATGCGGCGCGACTCGCTCATGAAGCTCAGCAACAGCAGCGGCAACTGGTCGCGGGCCGTGCTCCGCGGCACGCGCGGTGGGCGTGGCAAGCCGTACAGATCGGCTGCCAGGTCGAAATAGTCACCCATCTTGAGGCGGGTATCGTCGTTCACGTTGTAGATCCGCTGCGGCTTGCCACGCCACAGAGCGGCCAGGCAGGCGCGTGCCAGATCGTCAGCCTGGATATGGTTGGTGTAGACATCGTCAGCGGTCTGCAGCACCGGCGTACCTTTGAGCAGGCGCGCACGTGGCGTGCCGTCCGCGCGGTCCACGGCGTAGATGCCGGGAATGCGCAGGATGCTGGCGCGCACGCCGTCCGAGCGACCCAGGAAGCGCAGTGCATTCTCGGCATCCAGACGGCGCTGAGCCCGCGGCGAATCCGCGCCCGGGGCACGGGTTTCATCAACCACCTCACCCTGGCAATCGCCATAAACGCCACTGGTGGAACCGTAAACCATGACGTCGGGCTTGCTGCGTCGGCGCAGGACACGCGTCAAGGCCAGCGTACGCGGGTCGCCCCAACCCTGAGCCGGCGGCGGCGCCAGGTGAATGACGCGCTGGCACAAGCCGGCCAGCCGCTGCAAAGTCGCAGGGACGTCCAGATCAGCCAGCAAGGGCGTGATGCCAAGTGCACGCAGAATCGGCAGACGCTGCGGGCTCGAAGTCAAGGCCACCACCCGCACCCGCGCTGGCAAAGCGTGCGCCACGCGCAAGCCGACATCGCCACAACCCACGATCAGCACCCGTGGTCGGCGAAAGCGGCTCGGCAGCGCACCCGGACGGGTGGAATACAAACTGGCATGAGGGTTCTGGTTTGAAGGCAAAATCGGTGTTTTTCATGTGATGCGGACGGGCTGCTTGCCAGGCAAAGACGCAGCGTCGCGCAAAGTGTTTGATTTTCCCTAAGGATACAGAAAAGATGTGCAGTAGCCAAACCGGGGTGACCACGTTCAAGATCACCGTTCAACCGAGCGCACGTACCTTCAGTGCGGATGCCGGAGAAACCATCCTGGCGGCCGCCATTCGCCAAAGTGTTGGCATGCCTTACGGCTGCAAGGACGGCGCCTGCGGTTCCTGCAAATGCAAAAAGCTCGAAGGGACCGTGGTGCACGGCGCCCACCAGAGCAAGGCTTTGAGCGAGGATGAAGAAGCCAATGGTTTGATCCTGACTTGCTGCGGCGTCGCGCTGAGCGACCTGGTGCTGGAATCGCGCCAGGTAACCGAAATCGGCGCCCTGCCCATCCGCAAGATGCCGACCCGCGTCAGTCTGCTGGAGAAGAAGTCGCACGATGTGATGCTGATGCGCCTGCAACTCCCGGCCAGTGAGAATTTCACTTACCACGCCGGCCAATACGTGGAATTCCTCCTGCAAGGCGGCATGCGGCGCAGCTACTCGATGGCCAACGCACCACACACGCAGGCCGAATGCAGCGGGCTCGAACTGCATATCCGGCATCTGCCAGGCGGCTACTTTACCGACCAAGTCTTTGGCACCCTGAAGGAAAAGGACATCCTGCGCATCGAGGGCCCCTACGGCAGTTTCTTCCTGCGCGAAGACAGTGCAAAGCCGATTGTGCTGCTGGCGGCTGGCACCGGCCTGGCACCGCTCAAGGCCATCATCGAACACATGCAGTTCAAGGGCATCACGCGTCCCACCACGCTCTACTGGGGCGGCCGTCGCCCGCAGGACCTGTACCTTGATGCCTGGGTCAAGACCAAGCTGCTGGAGATGCCGCAGTTGCGCTACGTGCCGGTCGTCTCCGAAGCCCAAGCCGAGGACAGCTGGAGCGGGCGTACCGGCTTCGTGCACCGCGCCGTGCTGCAGGACCTACCCGATCTCTCGCCCTACCAAATCTACGCCTGCGGCACGCCGCTCATGGTGGAGGCGGCACGCACTGATTTTGCCAGCGCCGGTTTGCCACCAGACGAGTTCTATGCCGACGCCTTCACCAGTGAAGCCGACAAGGCAGCAACATGAAACGCCCATTATTCCTTCATGAAAGCACCCGCATGCACTACAAGACTCTTTTGCTAACCGCCCTGGCCCTGCTCAGCGTCGCCATAGCCCCTGCGGCGCAGGCGCAGAACAAGCCGATCCGCCTGATCGTTCCCTATGCCGCAGGCGGCCCACTCGACATCACGGCGCGCGCTCTGGCAGAACGGGTGCGCGACACGCTCGGTCCCGTCATCATCGAGAACAAGCCCGGCGCCGGCGGCAACATCGGCGCCGACACCGTGGCAAAGGCAGCGCCCGATGGCCTGACCATCGGCATTGCCGCCACCGCCACCCATGCCGTCAACCCCTGGCTCTACAGCAAGATGCCCTACAACGCGGCGACCGACTTTGCCCCCATCACGCAGATGGTGCGCGTGCCCAACGTGCTGGTGATGAACGCCGAAGTAGCGCAGCGCCTGAACATCCACACCCTGGCCGAACTGATTGCCTATGCCAAGGCCAATCCGGCCAAGCTCAATTACGGCAGCGGCGGCAATGGCAGCGCTGGCCATCTGGCCGGCGAAATGTTCAAGCGCGATGCCGGCATCTTCGCTGTGCACATTCCCTACAACGGCGGCAGCCCGGCGCAACTGGCGCTGCTGAGCGCTCAGGTCGATTTCAACTTCGACAACCTCGCCACCGCCGCGCCGAATATCCGCTCCGGCAAACTGCGCGCGATCGCCGTAACGACGCTGACGCGATCCAGCGCCCTGCCCGACACGCCACCGATGGCCGACACGCTCAAGGGCTTTGCCATCGACACCTGGTGGGGTCTGGTGGCACCTGCGGCGACGCCAAAAGAAGTTGTCGCCCGTCTCAACCAGGCCTTTGTGGCCGCGCTCAAGGCGAGCGAAACCAAAGCCCGTTTTGCCACGCTGCTGGCCGAACCGGCACCGAGTTCACCCGACGAATTCGGCGCCTTCATGAAGAGCGAACGTGCGAAATATGAGAAGCTCGTGAAGGCCTCCGGCGCACGCGTGGATTAATCGATCCGCGCGCCGTCCTCGAACCACTGCTTGATCAGCAGCCGTTCTTCCTCGGTGATATTGGTGGCGTTGTTCATCGGCATCAGCTTCAGGACCACGGCCTGCTGGTACATGTACTGCGCATAAGCCTTGACGTTCTGCTTTGAGTCGAGGCGCACATTCTTCATCTGCACCAATTCACCGTGGCACAGGTAGCAACGCTGGGCCAGCACCGGCTGCAATTGCGCGTAACTGATCTGACGCACAGCCACTGGCGCTGACGGCGCCGGTGCCGGCGCGAGCCAGACCACCAACAGCACCTGCGCCGCGATGCCGGCCAGCGCATAAGCAAGCGGATTGCCATTGCGCCCCAGCAGGTAGCCATGGCGCATGACAAAGAACTGGCGGATCGCCGCCCCAGCGAACATCATCCCGATCAACACCAGCCAGTTCTGCGGATGGTTGAAGGTAAAACTGTAGTGACCGCTGAGCATGGCAAACAGCACGGGCAGCGTGAAATACGTGTTGTGCACGCTGCGCTGCTTGCCGCGCTTGCCGTGTATGGCATCAACCGCTTGCCCGGACTTGAGCGCAGCCACCACCTTCTTCTGCCCCGGGATGATCCAGAAGAACACATTGGCGCTCATGCTGGTCGCCAGCATGGCGCCGACCAACAGAAAGGCGGCGCGCCCGGCAAACCAATGACAGGCGGCCCAGGATGCCACGCAGACCAGCACGAATACCAGAGCCCCGACGATGGCATCACCATGCTGGCGCTGGCCGAAAATGCGGCAAATCCGGTCGTACAGAAGCCAGAACAGCAGCAAAAATGACACCGCCACCGTGATGGCTGTGACCGGCGCCCAATCCATCAGCGACTTGTCGATCAGGTAGCTGCGGGCGCTCCAGAGGTAGCTCACCGTAAACAGCGCGAAGCCAGTCAGCCAGGTGCTGTAACTCTCCCAGTAAAACCAGTGCAGATGCGCTGGCAGTTGCGACGGCGACACATTGAACTTGACCGGGTGGTAGAAGCCGCCCCCGTGCACGGCCCACAATTCGCCACTGACGCCCTGTTTCTTCTGCTCATCATCGATCGGAGGTGTCAGGCTGCTGTCGAGAAAAACAAGATAAAAGGAGGACCCGATCCAGGCAATGGCCGTGATGACATGCGTCCAGCGCAACAGCAAATTAGCCCAATCAAGGTAATAGCTTTCCATTAGCCCGCCCTCTATTTGTGCGTGAAATTTCAGTCCTACGGCAACGTCCGCAATATCTGTGCCGCCACGGCAATCGCGATCACCTCAGGCGCCTTGCCGGAAATTCCGTCGACGCCGATCGGACAAGTGACATGGGCCAACTCCTGGGCCGTAAAACCACGCGCCAACAATCGGTGCGAGAAGCTCGCCCACTTGGTCTTGCTGCCAATCAGACCGACATAGGGCAGGTCGGCCTGACGCCGCTGTCGTGTCAGGCAGGCCGCGACCAGTTCCAGGTCCTCGGCGTGGCTGAAACTCATGATCAGCACGCGACTGTGCGGCGCCAAAGCCGCCACCGCCGTCTGCACCGGGTCCGAGTGCTCAGTCACGACATTGGCCGGCAGTTCTTCGGGAAAGATCTGATCGCGGCTGTCGATCCAGCTCAAATGAAATGGCAGGGACGCGAACACATGCACCAGCGCCCGGCCGACATGACCGCCACCAAAAAGCGCCAGCGGCGTGCGCAGCGGCGCCAGTCGCGTGCGCAGCGCACCGATGTCAGCGGCGTCTACGCGCTCGAAGCGCAGCTGCACCTCGCCACCACAGCACTGGCCCAGCGCCGCACCCAGGACGTAGCGCATGAGCGGTTCACCCGCATGGCCCGACAAACGCCGGCGCGCTTGCGCGATCGCCTGAAACTCCAGATGACCCCCACCAATGCTGGCCAGCACGTCGGCGTCAAACACGGCCATCCAGGCGCCGACCTCGCGCGGCACCGAACCGCGCGTCGCTTGCACCGTAACCAGGCAGGCGTCTTCGCAGGCCAGGCGCGTCAGAAAGCTGTCACACGTCATCATTACCTTTTGAAACCAAAATAAGCCACGAGAGCCACCATTCTTCAGGCACAGTCGATGCTGGCGCTGTTGTCGACACTGTAGCGTGTCAATTCAATACACTCATTGTCTGGAGGTGTTAGGTGAAGCCAGCATTCAAATTCTCCACCGCATGGCGCGCTGCCAGCGCCGGCATCATTGCCGCCATCGTGGCGGCTTGCAGCGCTCCGCCCAAAACTCTGCCTTCAGGCGCATCCAACCCGAAAACCCCACCATCGTCGCCTCCCGCGCCGGTAGCGACTCAGCCCACCACCCCCGCAAGCATGATGCCGGTATCGAACGCCAGCGACCCACGCGACTATCGTCGCGATGCGGCCAGTCACCTCTACAGCCAAAACACGCACCGAATCTTTCAGGGCAAGATGCCGCCGCTGCTGTATGCCATCGGCGTACTGCAGGTCGAGCTCGACGGCCAGGGCCAGGTCATCAACCTGGACTGGATGCGCGCGCCGAAACAGGCACCCGAAGTGATCGCCGAAATCGAACGCACCGTGCGCCAAGCCGCGCCCTTCCCGAAGCCTGTGCGCTTGGGCAAGGTCACGTATACCGACACCTGGCTCTGGCACAGCAGTGGGCGCTTCCAGCTCGATACGCTGACAGAGGGGCAACTCTGAGACCTTGTGGGACAGACCGCAGCTACGCGAAGCGAGCAAGCTCTGTCCTCAACTAATTGGGCTTGCGGGACAGACCGCATCCTGTAGCCCGCATAAAGCCGCAGGCGTCATGCGGGGACACCGTACCAAGATCGATGGCGTTGCCAAACCCGTATTGCGCTGCGCTGCATACGGGCTACGACCCACGATAGCTTGAATAGCTCCAGGGGCTGACGAGCAACGGTACGTGGTAGTGCTGCTCGGGCTGCGCAATGCCAAAGTCAATTTGGACCCGACCCAGAAAATTCGGCTCAGGCAAGGCAACACCGCGCGCCGCGTAATAGCCCGCCACATCAAACACCAGCCGGTAGCAACCCAGCCGGAGCGCCTCACCTTCAAGTAACAGTCCGTCGGGATTGCGGCCGTCCTGGTTCAGCACCAGTTGCTTGAGCAGCGTTGCCGAGTCGCCCTCGATTCTGTACAGGGCGACTGCCATGCCGGCCGCCGGCGTGCCATGCATGGTGTCCAATACGTGGGTACTCAAGCCCATGGTGTGCCTCTTTTTGATGCGATGGCAAAGTGTATACACTCAGCCTAGCAGCGGCAAAATGACCTCTTACGACAGCACACTTCCCTATCCCCGCGACCTCATCGGCTACGGGTCTCGACCACCGCACGCGCAGTGGCCGGAACAGGCCCGTATCGCCGTCCAGTTTGTCCTCAACTACGAGGAAGGTGGCGAGATGAGCGTGCTGCATGGCGATACCGGTTCCGAGCAATTTCTGTCGGAAATGTTCAACCCGCCGAGCTTTCCCGAACGCCACATCAGCATGGAAGGCATCTACGAATACGGCGCACGCGCCGGCGTCTGGCGCATCCTGCGCGAGTTCGAGCAGCGCGGCCTGCCGTTGACGGTCTTTGGCGTCGCCATGGCACTGGAGCGTAACCCGGAACTGGTGCGGGTGCTGCAACAACAGGGACATGAAATCGCCTGCCACGGCTGGCGCTGGATTCATTACCAGGGTCTGGACGAGGTCACCGAGCGCGAACACATGGCCCACGCCATGGACATCATCAACCGTCTGACCGGTCAGCGCGCAATGGGCTGGTACGCCGGGCGCGACAGCCCGAACACGCGCCGCCTGGTGGCCGACTATGGCGGCTTTGCCTACGACAGCGATTACTACGGCGACGACCTGCCGTTCTGGATGAAGGTGCGCAAGACCAATGGCGAAGTGGTAGCGCAGCTGATCGTGCCCTACACGCTGGACAGCAACGACATGCGCTTTTCGCTGCCGCAGGGCTTCGCCCAGGGCGATGATTTTTTTACCTACCTGCGCGACAGCTTCGATGCGCTTTACGCCGAAGGCGATCCGCAAGGCGAGAACCGCCCGAAGATGCTCAGCGTCGGCATGCACTGCCGCCTGCTCGGGCGGCCCGGCCGCATTGGCGCGCTGCAGCGCTTTCTGGACCACATCGCCCGCCATGACCGGGTATGGGTCTGCCGGCGCATCGACATCGCGCAGCACTGGCGCCAGACCCATCCCTTCACCGAAGCCCTTGAGCGCTGAAGATGGCACCAACCGTGTCCCAACTCAATGCTGCAAGCCAGGCCGAAGCCGCGACGATACTCGACGGCCTGTATGAAAACTCACCCTGGATCGCACAGGCGGCGCTGGCGCAGCGTCCGTTCGCCTCGCTGGCGCAGCTCAAGTACTGCATGACACAAGTCGTCGAGGCGGCGGGGCATACGGCGCAATTGGCGCTAATCCGCGCCCACCCCGAACTCGCCGGCAAGTCGGTGCAGAACCAGACGCTGACAGCAGAGTCCAGGCACGAACAAAGCAGTGCCGGGCTGGACCACTGCAACGCAACGGAACTGGCTCGGATCAGGCAACTCAATGCCGACTACCACCAGCGCTTTGACTGGCCTTTCGTGCTGGCGGTGCGCGGGCCGCGCGGAACGGGACTGTCGCGCCAGGATATCATTGCGAGCTTTGAGCGCCGCCTGGGAGCGCATCCCGACTTCGAAATGCAGGAGTGCTTGCGCAACATCCATCGCATCGCCGAAATCCGCCTGAACGACAAATTCGCAGCAGAGCCAACGCTGGGCAACGCCGTCTGGGACGCTCAGGAAGAGCTCAGCGTTCACAGCGATCCCGGCTTTGCCGAGCGCAATCAACTTACCGTCACCTACCTGAAACAGGCGCACTGCGCCTGCGCCATGCAGATTAAAAAATGGATGCTTGCGTGCGGCTTTGACGAGCTTGTGATCGACGCCGTCGGCAATGTGGTGGGCCGTTACCACGCCAGCGAGGTGGACGCAAAATACCTGCTGACCGGCAGCCACTTCGACACCGTGCGCAACGGCGGCAAATACGACGGACGTCTGGGCATCTTCGTACCGATGGTCTGCGTGCGTGAACTCAAACGCGCGGGTCGCCGCCTGCCCTTTGGCATCGAACTGGTCGCCTTCGCCGAAGAGGAAGGCCAGCGCTTTCAGGCCACCTTCCTGGCATCCAGCGCCCTGATCGGCGCCTTCCAGAGCGAGTGGCTGAACCAGAAGGATGCCGACGGCATCACGCTGCGCCAAGCGATGCAGCAGGCCGGCCTGCAACCAGGCGACATCCCAAAACTGCGCCGCGAGCCCGCGACCTACCTTGGCTTTGTTGAAGTGCACATCGAGCAGGGTCCGGTGCTGAGCGATCTGCACCTGCCACTCGGGATTGTGAGTTCCATCAACGGCAGTGTGCGCTACCTCGGCGAAATCACCGGCATGGCCAGCCATGCCGGAACCACGCCGATGCCGCGCCGACGCGACGCCGCTTGCGCCGTGGCCGAACTCATGCTCTACGCCGAGCAGCGCGCGGCGCAGGATGCCGATTCGGTCGCCACTGTCGGTCTGCTCGAAGTACCGGGCGGCTCCATCAACGTCGTGCCAGGCTGTTGCCGCTACTCCCTGGACCTGCGCGCACCCAATGATGCCCAGCGCGATGCGCTGGTGCGCGACGTGCTGGCGCAGCACGACGCCATCTGCGCGCGCCGCGGTGTTGCAAGCACGCTGCAGGAAACTCTGCGCGTGGCCGCCGCGCCCAGTGCACCGGCCTGGCAGGCACGTTGGGAACGCGCCGTCACGGCCCTGGGCCTGCCGCTGCATCGCATGCCCAGCGGCGCCGGCCATGACGCCATGAAACTGCACGAACTGATGCCGCAGGCCATGCTGTTCGTGCGCGGCCAGAACGCCGGCATCAGCCACAACCCGCTGGAATCAAGCACCAGCGATGACATGCAGCTCGCAGTTGAAGCCTTTACCCTGCTGCTCGAACAGCTGGCCGGCGCAGCCTGAACATCTGATTCCCAAAAAATTGCCATGACCTCTTACGAACAGCTCGACGCCTGGATCGACGCCCACTTTGACGAGCAAGTGCGCTTCCTGCAGGAATTGATCCGCGTCCCGACCGACACGCCGCCCGGCGACAACGCGCCGCACGCGCAGCGCACGGCGGAACTGCTCGAAGCCATGGGCTTGCCCGTCGAGAAGTATCCGGTACCGGCAGCCGAGGTCCAGGCCCTGGGCTTGACGAGCATCACCAACCTGCTGGTGCGCCGCCAGTACGGTCCGGGCCCCACCGTGCTGCTCAACGCGCACGGTGATGTCGTGCCGCCCGGTGAAGGCTGGAGCAAAGACCCATACGGTGGCGAGATCGTCAACGGCAAGATCTATGGCCGTGCCGCTGCTGTCAGCAAGTGCGATTTTTCAACCTACACCTTTGCCCTACGCGCACTCGAAGCGGTTGTGACGCCAGGCCACGGCTGTGTCGAGTTGCTGTTCAGCTACGACGAAGAATTCGGTGGCCAAGCCGGGCCCGGTTGGCTGCTGCGCAACAGGCTGATCAAGCCGGACCTGATGATCGCCGCCGGTTTCAGCTACCAGGTCATCACTGCGCATAACGGCTGCCTGCAACTCGAAGTGACGGTGCACGGGAAGATGGCGCACGCCGCCATTCCCGACTCGGGCGTCGATGCCTTGCAGGCAGCGGTGCACATTCTGCAGGCCTTGTACGCGGAGAACGCACGCTACCGGCAGGTGCACTCGGCGGTCGAAGGCATCACGCATCCGTACCTGAACGTCGGCCTGATCGAAGGCGGCACCAACACCAACGTCATACCCGGACGCGTTACTTTCAAACTCGACCGACGCATGATTCCGGAAGAAGACCCGGCCAAGGTCGAAGTCACGCTGCGCCAGATCATCAGCGCCGCCGCCGCCCAGTGCAACGGCATCACGGTCGAGGTCCGGCGCATCCTGCTGGCCCGTGCCATGCAGCCGCTGCCCGGCAACAAGCCACTGGTGCAAGCCCTGCAAAAGCACGCACAAGCGGTGTTTGGCGAGCCGATTCCGGCCATCGGCACGCCTCTGTACACTGACGTGCGCCTGTTCTGCGAGGCGGGTATTCCCGGCGTCATCTATGGTGCCGGACCGCGTACAGTACTTGAGTCGCATGCCAAGCGTGCGGATGAGCGGCTCGATCTGGAAGATTTACGGCGTGCGACCAAGGTGATCGCGCGCAGCCTGAAAGATTTACTTTTATAACAAAGGAGTTTTACGTGAGCAAAGAACTTTCCCCGGCAGAACACGCATTGCGCGAGGCAGCGCGCGAATACCACCGCACGCCGACGCGCGGCAAGATTTCGGTCACGCCGACCAAGCCGCTGCACAACCAGCGCGACCTCTCCTTGGCCTATTCGCCCGGCGTTGCCTACCCCTGCCTGGACATCGAAGCCGATCCCTCGCTGGTCACCGAATACACCTCGCGCGGCAACCTGGTGGGCGTCATCACCAACGGCACAGCCGTGCTCGGTCTGGGCGACATCGGCCCGCTCGCCTCAAAACCGGTGATGGAAGGCAAGGGCTGTCTGTTCAAGAAGTTCGCCGGCATCGACGTCTTCGACATCGAACTGGCCGAGCGCGACCCCGACAAGCTGATCGAGATCATTGCCGCGCTGGAGCCGACGTTGGGCGGCATCAACCTCGAAGACATCAAGGCGCCCGAGTGCTTCTACATCGAGAAGAAACTGCGCGAGCGCATGAACATTCCGCTGTTTCACGATGACCAGCACGGCACCGCCATCATCTCCAGCGCCGCCCTGCTCAACGGGCTGGAACTGGTTGGCAAGCGCATCGAGGACGTCAAGCTTGCGGTCTCGGGCGCCGGTGCGGCGGCCATCGCGTGCCTCGACGTCATGGTCGGACTCGGTGTCACGCGCAGCAACGTTTTCGTCTGCGACTCCAAGGGTCTGATCTATGAAGGCCGGCCCGGTGGCTACGACGAATCGAAAGCGCGCTTCGCGCAGAAAACCGAACTGCGCACGCTGGCCGATGTGATCGACAAGGCCGACGTCTTCCTGGGCTGTTCGACCGCCGGTGTGCTGACGCAGGCCATGGTCAAGACCATGGCCGACAAGCCCATCATCCTGGCGCTGGCCAATCCGGAACCCGAAATCCGCCCTGAGCTGGCCAAGGCTGTGCGGCCCGATTGCATCATCGCCACGGGACGCTCCGACTACCCGAACCAGGTTAACAACGTCCTGTGCTTCCCCTACATCTTCCGCGGCGCGCTCGACTGCGGCGCGACCAAGATCACCGAAGCCATGAAGCTGGCCTGCGTGCGCCAGATCGCCGATCTGGCCAAGGCCGACATCAGCGAAGAAGTGGCCAACGCCTACGCCGGCAAGGAGCTGGTGTTCGGCTCCGAGTACCTGATCCCGACACCCTTTGATTCGCGCCTGATTCTGCGCATCGCGCCGGCCGTGGCCAAGGCGGCCGAAGAGTCCGGCGTGGCCGAGCGTCCGATCAAGGATATGGAAGCCTACCGCCAGCAGTTGTCACGCTTCGTCTACCAGACCGGCATGTTCATGCGCCCGGTCTTCACCTCTGCCAAGGCGGTGCCGCTCGAAGCCAAGCGCGTCGCCTATGCCGAAGGCGAAGACGAGCGCGTGCTGCGCGCAGCGCAGGTCGTGGTGGACGAAGGTCTGGCGCGCCCGATTTTGATCGGACGCCCGGCGGTGATCGAGGCCCGCATGCTCAAGGCCGGCTTGCGCATCCGCCTGGGCACCGATGTCGACTGCGTCAATCCGGAAGACGATCCGCGCTTCCGCCAGTACTGGGAGACCTACCACGGCCTGATGGGCCGGCGCGGCGTCTCGATCGAGGCCGCCAAGGCCGCCGTGCGGCGCTCGACCACGACCATCGCCGCCTTGATGCTCAAACTCGGCGACGCCGACGCCATGCTGTGCGGCCTGCACGGGCGCTTTGACGTGCACCTGGACCATGTGCGCGACATCATCGGCATGAAGGAAGGTGCAACCGGCTATGCCACGCTGAACGCCCTGATGCTCGAAAAACGCACGCTATTCATCACCGATGCCTTTGTCAACGAAGACCCGGACGCCGAACAACTCGCCAGCATCGCGCTGATGGCCGCCGACGAGGTCAGTCGTTTCGGTGTACCGCCGAAAGTCGCCTTCCTGTCGCACTCGATGTACGGCTCCTCGACGCGCAAGTCAGCGGTCAAGATGCGACTGGCACATGAGCTGTTCAGCAAGATGGCGCCCGATGTCGAATGCGACGGCGAACTGCACGGCGACGCGGCTCTGTCGGAAGACATGCGCCACGCGGCGCTGATTGGCAGCAAGCTGCACGGCGAGGCCAATCTGCTGGTCTGCCCGAACCTGGACGCCGCCAACATCCTGTTCAATGTGCTCAAGGTGACCGGCGGCAACGGCGTCACGGTCGGACCAATCCTGCTCGGCGCAGCGGCCTCGGCCCATGTGCTGACACCCTCGGCCACGGTGCGCCGCGTGGTCAACATGACGGCGCTGGCCGTGGCCAACGCCGCGCAGCAACACGGCTGACAGGCCCCGCTGCTGCGTCGTTGCGACCCGGCGGCTCAGTCCACGCGCGCGAAGTCGATAAAGCCATGCTCCACGTCGGTTGACAACAACTTGACGTGAAGTTTGTCGCCGACTCTGAGGTTCTGCGTGCCGCTCACCAGTTTGCCGTCGGCGGGCGGTGAGAGCAGGCGCACCCAAGTGCCGTCGGTGCTGGCACCGGTGACGATGGCGTCAAAGCGCTGGCCGATGCGCGACTCGAGCACGATCGCCGCTTCCGACTTGCGCATGCGTCGCTCCACCTTTTGCGCCGCGTTCTCCTGCTGCGTGCAGTGCGTGGCGAGTTCGGCCAGTTCGGTATTGGAATAGGGCGCACGCTTGTTCTGCAAGGCCGCTTTGAGCAAACGTGACGTGATGAGGTCAGGGAAACGCCGGTTCGGCGCGGTCGAGTGCGTGTAGTCGCGCACCGCCAGACCGAAGTGGCCGATCGGCGCCTCGCCCGGCACCTCGACCACATACTCGCCCGACCCCATGAGCTTGACGATGACCAGCGAGAGGTCCTGAAAGCGCAGCGGATCCAGCTTGTGGCGCTTGGCCAGGAAGGCTTCGAGCGCCTTCGAGTCGGGCTCGCCGGGCAGCGTTTCACCATACTCCTTGGCGACACCGACGATGCGCAGCCAGCGCTCCGGCGAGCGCACCACGCGGCGCAGCGAGGCGCCGCCATGCGCTGCCAGGTAGCGCGCGGTGCAGCCGTTGGTCGCAATCATCACTTCCTCAATCAGCTGGCGCGCCCGGTTGTGCACCTGCTGCGCAATCCCGACCACCTGCTCGCCCTCGAATACGGCACGCGGCTGAAAGGTCTCCAACTCCAGCGAGCCCTGCGCATGACGGTGCAGGCGCAACTGCTGGGCCAACGCATCCTGCATGCGCAACTGCTCCTGCAGACCGGGAACGGCAGCGGCGGCCGCGGGCAACGCACCCTCGCCGTCGATCCAGGCGCTGACCGCGTCGTAGGCCAGTTTGGCCTTGTTGCGCACGCGTGCGCGGTACACGGTCGCGCCCGACAGCACGGCGCTGGCATCGAACACCATCTCGATCACCAGTGCGAGGCGCTCCTGATCGAAGTTGAGCGAAGTCAGATCGGTGGACAGGCGCTCGGGCAGCATCGGGAAGATGCGCGCCGAGGTGTAAACGGTGGTCGTGTTGAGCAGCGCGTGCTCGTCGATCGGACTGCCCTGCGCAACCAGCGCATCGACATCGGCAATGGCCACCCAGAGCCGCACAGCGCCCTGCGCCAGCGGCTCGCAGGCGGTGAGCTGATCGAGGTCGCGCGAGTCGTCGTTGTCGAGCGAGCACCAGAGCAAAGCGGTGAGGTCGCGGATAGCGGCATCGCTCTCGTGCGCCGGACCCGTGATGGCGCTCAACTGCTGCGCGACCCGCGACGAGAACTCGGGCTCCAAGCCGCGCTCAGTCATGGCGCGCGTGGCGATGCGAACGAGGTCGGAGCGGTAATGGTGTTGTGTGGCGTTCATGCGGACATATTAACCTTCCCTCCAGGCGCTTGCGGGCCTCGCGGCAACCCGGCGGCGGCTTAGTTAGCCCCGGCCCCGGCGCAGTTCGCGTTGCATGAACAGGTAGAGCCCTTCCACCTTGTCGCGCGCCCAGGGGGTCTTGCGCAGGAACTTCAGGCTCGATGCGATGCTGGGGTCGCTGGTGAAGCAGCGCAGCGGAATGCGTTGGCCCAGATCGGCCCAACCATAGTGGTCAACCAGCGCTGTGACGATGGTCTCCAGCGTCAGGCCGTGCAGCGGATTGCGGACTTGGGTTGGGGGCGGGGAGGGAGCTTGCATGACGCGATTTTGGCACCAGCGTCAGACCTAGGTCCGAGCCAGCTAGAATACGCCCCTCGGAAGCGTGGCAGAGTGGTCGATTGCACCGGTCTTGAAAACCGGCGACGGGAAACCGTCCGTGAGTTCGAATCTCACCGCTTCCGCCAAACAGTTCTATCTAAGTCATTGATTTAGAAAGAAAACTCTTTATTATATCGAAGTCAAACTGCATGTCAACTACATTGTTGATTCGGCAGTATCGACCGTGTGCTGGGGATTAGTTGCGCTGAGCGCTTAAAACTGTTCGTTTGATATGCCATGATTTGCTTGGGTGCATGGTCTATTTAACGAAAAGTCGGGCCGAGATTTTTGACTGGCCCGAAAAATAACTAATACCACCACCTGCATGCACCAAATTTTTTGCGTGCAAGTTTTTACGGTTCTGATATAGTGAATTCCAGCAAACTTGTCGAATAGAGCATTTGACAAGACATTTCGTACTTTTCCTGTTTCTAGGTAAATGCGAAACTGCGGGGTCTTCCTGACCTACAGCTCTACGCGAGCTTTCTTTCCTACTCTCTGGCGTTGACTCAGGTCAATGCCAGCCATTCGGACCTCAATGTGGTCCAGGGGTAGGCATGGGAAAGCTCAAAGCTCTTTCTTCCCCCTGTCCAAGATCGCATTGATTCTTCCGAATGAAGATTTTTTTGGCGTTTTCCACCCACCGTGCGGAAAGCATCCCATTGAATCGAGAGGAAGAATCACTGCACGGGGGACTAAGAAAGGGCAATATGGCCAAAGAAGTTAAACCGGTCGCGGTTAGTACGAAGACCTTGTGCGCAATGTTCGGCTTGTCTCGTCAGCGCGTGTACGAGTTGGAAAAGGACCCAAACTCCGGGTTCCCAGTGCCATCCAGAATTGGGCGCAGTGTCAGACATATCGTAGAGGCAGTTGCACTATGGTTTGAAACGCAGAAGGGCGACAGTTCGTTCGTGCTGCCCAAACTTGTGCAAAAAAAAGCACCTGCTGTGGTGATCACCGTGGTAGCCCCACTGCAAAAGGTGCGCCCCACACAGAAGTCACTGCCAACCGTGGCGGAGGTCAGCAAAGCAAATGCCAAAGTGTTTGCAGCGACACCCCGCAAGGGTCAGACCTGCGTTGGAAACATGATCGAAACGGCGGACGGCGTGGCGGTCAAGCATTTCCAGATGTTTCCTCGCCACCGCAAAGACCCCAAATCTCTGGGTTTCACGCATCTAATCATTCACCATCAGACTTATCTCACGGGTCGTAAGCCCAATGTGGTGTTAGAGGCGGTCAATGCGCCCGCGCCAACTATCACCACGAGTCGAGTCGAACAGAGCCTGTCAATTCAGGCAACCAGCAATCACATCCCATCTGAGGTAAACCCAGAGGCGTTGAAGCGCGACTACGAAACCGGCCTGTCTTTGGATGCCCTTTGCCAGCTACATCACGTTGGAAAATCCAGAGCATCCAAGTTGCTCCGTGCGGCTGGAGCACAAATTCGTAAGCCGGGACGCTCCACGAAGTCCAGCATGGCCACCAACGAAGGAGCGCAAAAATGAACGCCTCCGACGACCCACGTGCACCCGATCTCGATAGCTGTGATCTCGACACCCTTTACGCCTACAGCGTCGCCGCTAACGCGAAGGAGTCCGAGATGCCAGCAGAGCAGCCGCTGGCGGACACCACGGTGCCAGCGCCGTCAGGCCAGTTGATCGTGAAGCCCAACCCCGCCAGGATGGAAACGGATGATGACGATCTAGACGACCGTGAAAAAGCACGGCTGTGGGGGCCGCCATCGCTAGAGGAAATCCTGAAGCAGCCTATGACCCCGCCCAAATACATCCTGCCAGGGTTGCTCGTCAAGAATAGAAACGTGGTTGTCCGGGTTGATCGCGGTGTTGCCTCAGATATGTTTGCGCTGCTTGTCGCGGCCGCTGTAAGTGGCGGGCTCCCCTTTGAGCCCTTCGGAAAATCGGAGCCCATGGTGACATTGGTTTCGTTTCGATATTCAGACTGGCACCTTGTGCAAGAGCAGCTCAGCCTGATTTCAAACCACATTACGGACGATGAAGACCGCACGCGGGTCATGAAGAACTTGCATGTGACCCATCCAGATCAGGGGTCATGCGATGTTGAGTTTTTGAATGACTTCTGGGAGCAGCGTGTTTTCAGGAACTCAATCCCAGCAGAGTGCAAGGTGATTATTTTCCCTGACGCAGATATGTGGCTGACAGGACGGAAAAACACGACTCAACATAAGCACATTAATTCGCTCCTGGACTCACTGAACCAGATGGGCATTGCAACCTTGACCTTTTTTTCTGAATGAAAGTGAGTACCCTTGAAAAACGAACTTCCAACTGACCGCCGCAATTACGTAATCCATTTGTCGATGGACAGTGGTGCGCCCCGTGACTATGGAACCGGATTCACTGTTTCACGTCGAAAGATCAGCGAACAGGAGTCCGTCCCACCCGTGTTTCAGTTCTGGTACACGGTGATAGACGGCAAACTGGACCATGGTTGGGAATGCCGGGACCCGAACAACACAATAAGCGCCAAACAGCTCGCTATTTTTGAGCGTCAAAAGCGTGTGAAGGACCTGCTTGCAAGTGGAATGCAGCAAAAGGATATTGCTTCGGCAATCGGCGTAAACGCGGCGACCATATCGCGCGATGTTGGTGCGATCAAAGTCCAAGAGCAGGAGAAAAAGCCAGTGGCATCCATGCCGGCCAGATTTGCGCCGGAAGATGATGATGAAGACGACGAGGACGAGGGCAACCCGTCCGCCAGGGCTGCCATAGCCGCAAAGGTGAAGGCTGATAAGGAGGCTCGCGTCAAAGCCCAAGCCGAGCGGGCGGAGAAGGATGCAGAGGGTGAGCAATGGTAATAACAATGACCAATTGCAGAATTGCATGCATGCATCGCTTGCATTCATCTGCACAACGCGAACAAAAATGCAAGGGACATGGCAACTTATTGCAGCCCTCCCCGAAAAATATACAGAGAACTGAACCATGAGTTTCAATCGTATTGCCTTTGTTCGCTGGATGTCTAAGCAACCATCAGGTACCGTGCTTGTGCCCCTCATTCCATTTGACATATTGCCACCACGGGAGAATTTGCCCGCAAAGCACAAACAACTGACACACCAAATGCGGCATGCAAAATCGAATTCTGAAAAGCTAAAAATAAGGGCGCAATTGCTACGGGTCACTATCACGTTGCTGCGTCAGCATGAGACCATTTCGCAGGCGCACATCGAGTTGGCATTGACCACAGATGAGTGGGATACCTATCAAGCAACGCTTGCGCAAAAATCGGGTGGCTGCATAAAGAGTGACATCCCTGCCAAACTCACGCCCTATCTGAAGAAACTGGAAAAAGCCGATACAGCGTATACAAGGTCACAGGAGTTCAAAGACGGATTTGATCCCCATGCACCGGAATTACTTCTTGGCTACCAATTAGCCATCGAATGCCTTCACAGGACTCTATTGGACAATCCAGAATTGGCACAATTTCTTGACCGCCCTTTGTGTTACGCAGCAAGTGGACGACCGATTGGAAATCCCAACAATATGCCTCGCACGTATAGCACCCGAAGTGGATCAAAAAGAGTAACAGGCCTTCGAGAACTAAAGCGTAGGATCACGATTAGAGCGTTGGAAGACGCCTTGTCCGCGATTGCAGCGGTCAACTAATTGTCGTAGTGCAATGGGTTTATTGCATCTGTCCGGGTCTCCTACCACTGCTCCAACACTGGCTTGGCCGGTGCGGCCTCTTTGGCTGCACCCGGGTTGGCTGCCTGCAGGCCCTTGCATGGACGTACACGAATGTCGCCTGAGTCAAGTAATCTGACGTGGACAAAATCACCAGGCTTTAAGCCCGCTGCAATCATTAATTCTGCACCTATGCGAAGCCCTGTGCTGTTCCCCCATTTTGTCAAGCGAACCATCTCAACTCCTTTAGATCAGCGGCATGCCAATGTATATCAGCGACATTGATATTCACCCACCACGCTGGCCGCCGGTATTTATGCTGGTGGTGCCCCGGCGGTGCGTCAAAGTGCGTTCCGAACAGTGCACGGCGGGCTCAGTTTGAATACGATTGCCCTCCAAAATGGGTAATTCGAGTCGGGTTCCAAACTCGCGTGATTGCCTGAACTCGATTACTGTGACTTCCACCACTGCCTGCAAGCCTCTGCTATGTTGGAGACAGTCGGCATGCTGGTCCCGATCACGATTGGGTCTTGGTCAGGCATTACGCGGATTTTCCCGTCAGAAACGATCATCCGAATGGCAGTTCCTGGGCGGCATCCGAACGCCAAGATGACAGACGGAGGCAGGGGCACAATGATCACGCCGGACCCAATGTCTTCAGCAAGTTTGTCAAGCATAGCTTTCCCCGGTGGTTGATGATGGCTACAAATTGCAAACTCATATTGGGTACGACCTCAAACTCAACGTCTTTCCTGGTCAGTGATTCAGAATTCGCAAAATGTCACCACCATATAGACTCGCCTTCTTTTGCCCGATTCCAGGCATATTTTCCAAATCGTTCATGGTCAATTTCTTTCGATCCATAATCTGGTTGAGTGCGGTTTCCGGCAATATTTTGAAGACTGGCACGCGGTTTGAGAGCGCCATTTCAACGCGCCAGGAACATAACTCTTCCCTTCTCGCATCACAGGCTTGAGCGTCAATCATGTCCCGCAAGTTCTCGATAGGTGGCTGCCATTGACTAGCTCTTTTTTTCACCAGATTGGGTGGCTCAACGCAGTTGTCACAGGTACCGCAGTCTTCGGCAGCTTCGCCAAAATATCGCAACAATCCTGCGCGGCGACAAGTTGTAGATTCCACCCATGCCAAGGCTGCGTTGAGTTTCGCGTTCTTAACCTTCTTCTGCTGTCTTGAATCGTCAGAGCTGTTGATGTGCCTTCGATACCTGATCACGTCCTTTGAATCAAAGCACATCCACGCATGGGCGGGTTCGCCATCGCGTCCTGCGCGGCCAACTTGTTGGTAGTAGTCCTCCAGTGACCTCGGCATCCCCAACAGCGCAACAAATCGTACATTGGACTTGTCAATTCCCATGCCAAAGGCTTCGGTCGCAACCATGACAATGCCTCGTTTGTTCAAGAACCTCTGCTGATTCTTCGTACGCACGTCATCGGCCAGACCAGCATGGTAGGGAGCCGCCTTGATATTTTCAGAGACAAGCCAGCGAGCAACCTCTTCAACCGTCTGTTGCAGTTGGCAATAGACAATGCCAGCTTGACCCTCATGCTCTCTCAGAAATTCCAGAAATTGTTGATTCTGATCCCCGCGTACAACCACAGCATGAGCAAGATTGGGACGGTCGAAGCTGGAGACAAAAGTCTTCGCCTGTTCAAGTTGCAACTGCTCAACAATGTCTTGCCTAGTCTTGTCATCAGCAGTGGCCGTCACTGCAATGCGTGGTACGTCTGGGTACTGTTTCGCCAGATTAGACAGCCTGCGGTAGTTGGGGCGAAAACTGTGCCCCCAATGTGAAATGCAGTGTGCCTCATCAATGGCAAACAGCGAAATTCCATCGTGCTCATAAAGCTGGTCGAGAATCAAAGTGAAACCGTCCGTCGCGAGACGTTCCGGCGACACGTAAATCAGGTCCAGTTTTCCCCGCGCCAACAACTTCTCGACAGCGATTTCTTCCGCCTTCGTCATGCCAGAGTGCAAATACTCTGCGCGAACACCCCGGCGTTTCAGTGCAAGTACCTGGTTCTGCATCAGCGCGATCAGCGGGCAAACCACGACACCAACCCCGGCACGCGCCATGGATGGAATCTGATAGCACAGCGACTTACCCTCGCCCGTGGACATCAGCACAAGTGCATCACCTCCGGCGACAACGTGGTCAATGACCTTTGACTGGTTGCCACGGAAGGACTCATAGCCGTAGACCTGTTGCAAGATTTCAAGTGATTTTTTCATGGTAATTGAGTGTTGATGACCACTGCGGTGCCAAGCGGGAGGACAAAATGGTTGTGGTCAATCCGGTTTACGAACCTAAGCAGCGCCATTCAAGTTGCGCTTGCTGAACGCCATCTATTTCGGCGCGACGTAGTACGGCGTGTCGAACAGCCAGTCCGGGATTGGCAGTGCGTTATCAGCCCGGAAGATGTCCGCAAGATGTATTTCTGGCAGTGGATCAGGCCGACGATTTCCGCCGGTATTGACCCCTGTCTTGTTCAAGATGCTCTTGATGTACTTATGTGCAGTGCTACGACTTTCAAACTGATCTGACATGGCACGCCCGTTCAACCACAGCAGATAAGCATTCGCTTCCGCTGTGGTCAACACCTTCATGTCGTGATCAGTCAACTGGCGCTGGATAGCGTACTTCACGTTGTACTTATCGAAGATTTCAAAGTACAGTGCGGCAATATCAACACCCTCCCAGTCCATCGCATACTGAAGTTCACGAGCAGCAAGACCCATCACGAAAAGCTTGACCTCAGCGCGGATCGAGTTAACGATATATTCCAGCAGTTTGTCCTGATAGGTTCCCGCCTTTTTCCATACCTTTTCAAGTTGAGCAGGCTTGTAATAGACAGTCAGACCGTGGTGTTGTGAGCGACCTTCAGGCGTGAACCCCAGTGAAACGCACGTCAAGTAGTCCCGGTGTTTACCGCACCTGTTGTCCTGATCAATCGCATCAATAATCAGCAAAGCGTCGTGTTCTGAACACCTGAAGTTGCAGGTGAGGTGGATCACCGTAATCCACACAGCACCCTTGCGCCACTCTTTGAGGTCGCGTTCCGCAACTTCGATCCCCAACATTTTGACGACAACATCAAATATCGCGTTGACATAGTCCAAGACCGACGAATGTCCAAATATGTTGTGCCGCTGAAGCAGAATCGGAGGGCAACACTGAATTTCGAGCTTGTGGGCGTTTCCGCTTGAGTCGATATCCCTTGAGTGGATCGTCACAACATCTTTAGTCCTGCCAGCCTTTAGCTTCTTGGGGAACGTATGGCTTGGAACTACACCTTTTACTTCGTCGTATGCGTAATTCAGTGTTCCGCGAGCTTTATGGGTAAGTGGCCCGGTCATGTGAATCTTGTCAATGTGAACGCCCGCATTCGGTGGAAATGCATGTTCCAAATGGGTACTCAATACGTCCTTGCGTAAACGCTTTGGCGCTCACGGGAATTGACCCACCCCTGCTCACCGGAATTGACCCGGCAGTGATTTCGGCGATGGACCTGGACGCGGCGGAGGTACTCGCGCCCGCCATGGACGACTGTCCGGACCACAGGGCAAGCCTGTGGACAGCCGGTGCTTCGCACCGGTGCGACAGTCGCCCACAGCTCCCCGGCGGT